>CAIUOU010000134.1 GCA_903900845.1 uncultured Opitutia bacterium | reverse complement strand
GCCGCCGCCACCACGGCCGCCGCCACCACGTGGCCGCTCGGGACACCCGACCTCATCCTCACCATTCCGCGACAATCGATCCCCGCCACCGGCAAGGTCGACTACGTCTATGTCACGCTCGCGGTGCCGATCGACCGCGAACGCTGGCTGCGCGCCGCGGTGGTGCGGCCGGGCAACCCGAAGGTCGTCCACCACTCCCTCGTGTTCGAGGGCACCCTGTTCGACGTGCTCGCGGCCGCGGGCGGCCAAGGGGGATTCTTTGCCGGCTACGTGCCCGGGCTCGCCCAGACTTGGTACCCACCCGGCACCGGCAAGCGGCTGCGCAAGGACGCCGCGCTCACGCTCCAGATGCATTACACGCCGACCGGCGCCCCTGAAACCGACGAGACCCAGATCGGGCTTTACTTCACCGACACCGCGCCGGCCCGCGAGCTCCAGACCCGCTCCGCCTACTCGCCGATCATCCCGATCAACACGATCTCGATTCCGGCCCGCGCCCGCGAATACCTCCGCGAGGCGAGCTTCACGCCCTCCTCCGCACGCGACGTGATGCTCTACGAGCTCAGCCCGCACATGCACTACCGCGGGAAATGGTTCCGCTACGAGGCGCAGTATCCGGACGGCACGAGCGAAACGCTGCTCAACGTGCCGCAGTATGACTTCAACTGGCAATCCGGCTACCGGTTCTCCGAGCCCAAGCGACTGCCGGCCGGCACCGTCATCCGCGCGCGCGGCTCGTTCGACAATTCCGCGCAGAACCCGTTCAACCCCAACCCGAACGTCATCGTGCGTGGCGGCGACCAGACGGACGACGAGATGTTCATCGGTTACATCAACTATGCTGAATTGGGGGAAAAGGCCCCCGCCCGCGCCCCATCATTCTCCGCCAACCTCGCCGCCCGCGCGCGAGTCGGGGAGGTCTTTCGCCTGCCGGTCGCGGCCGCCACCGCCACCACGCTCAGCGCCGCCGGTCTGCCCGAAGGGCTCAGCCTCACCGGCGACGTGATTACCGGGACGCCGAAGTCCGCGGGCCGGTCCTCCGTTCGACTCACCGCAGCCAATGCCGTGGGCTCCGCCGCCTCGATCCTCGACCTGACCGTCGCCCCCGCCTCGGGCGCGCCCGAGTTCACCTCGCACCCGCGCAGCGTGCGGGCGCGCCTGGGGTCAACGGTCACCTTCACCGCCGCCGTGAACTCGGGGCCCGGCACAGTCTACACGTGGTACGTTCGCGGCGGCGAGTTCTGCAACACCGAGGGTCCCGCGCTCACTCTCACCAACCTCACCGCCGCCCACGCGGGGGATTGGGTGTGCGTCGCCTCCAATCCGGCCGGCTCCTCCCGCAGTGAAGCCGCCAGCCTCTCGTTGGAGTTCAGCGGTCTCGTCAACCTTTCCGCCCGCGCCAGCGTCGGCACCGGCGCCAACGTCGTCATCCCCGGCATCACCGTCCGCGGCACAAAACCGAAAACCCTTTTGATCCGCGCCGCGGGCCCCGCCCTCGCCGCGTTCGGCGTCGGCGGCACGCTCGCCAATCCCGTGCTCGGCGTTTTCGACGCCACCGGAGACCGGGTGCTCGCCAACGACAACTGGTCCGAGGTTCCCAACCTCGCCGAACTCCGAGCCGCCACCTCCACCCAGGGTGCGTTCACGCTTCCGGAGGGCAGCCGCGACGCCGCCATACTGGTCACCCTCCCGCCCGGGGGCTACACCGTGCAGGTCGCGGGCGCGGGCACCGGCGCCGCGGCGCAGGGCGTCGCCATCGTCGAGATCTACGAAGCCGACGCTAATCCGAGCACGCTCGTGAACCTCTCCTGCCGCGCGAACGTCGGCGTCGACGACAACATTCTCATCGCCGGCTTCACGATCTCCGGCTCCTCGCCAAAGCGCGTGCTCATCCGCGGCGTCGGCCCCACTCTTGGCGCGCTGGGCGTCACCGGCGTGCTGGCCGATCCGCGGCTCGAAGTCATCAACCAGACGACTGGCGCCACCGCCGCCGCGAACGACAATTGGACGGGCGAGCTCGCCTCCGTGTTCTCGTCCGTGGGGGCCTTCGCGCTCAACCCGGGCAGCACCGACGCCGCCGTCGTGGCCACACTGCCTCCGGGCTCCTACACCGCCAAGGTGAGCGGCGCCAACCGGGGCACCGGCGTGGCGATCGTCGAGGTTTACGAGCTGCCCTGACCGCCGCGGGGCGTCAGGCGAACATCAGGCGGCAGACGATCACCGAGGCGACGACGCCGGTGAAGTCCGCGGCGAGTCCCGCCGCCACGGCGTGACGTGTGCGTCGCACCGCGACGGAACCGAAGTAGACCGCGATCACATAGAAAGTCGTCTCGGTGCTGCCCATGATCGTGCCGGCCATGCGCGCGGTCAGGGAATCCGGGCCGACGCGCTGCACGAGTTCGGCGAACAGCGCCGTGGTGGCGCCGCCGCTGAGCGGCCGCACGAGCGTGATCGGCAGCAGGTCGGGCGGGAAGCCGAGCGGCGTGAGCAGCGGCGTGAGTAGCCGCTGCATGAACTCGATGCCCCCCGCGCCGCGGAACATGCCCACCGCGACGAGGATCGCGACAAGGAACGGGATGATGCGGAGCGAAACCGAGAAGCCCTCTTTCGCCCCCTCGACGAACTCCTCGTAAACCTTCACGCCGCGCAGCGACGCGTAGACGGGGAAAAACGCGATGAGGAACGGCACCGCCAGCAGCGACAGGGTGCCGATGCCCCGCAGCACCATTCCCTGCTCCGCGACGTTGGCCGCCGCCGCGGGCGCCTTGCCGTCGAAAAGCGCGCCGTGCACCGCCGCCGTGAAGGCCCGGTGGCTTTCCGGCGCGACGGTGATCCAGAGCCAGAGCCCGAAGGCGCCAGCCAGCAGCAGGGCGATCATCACGCGCCCACGCGCGGAAAGCGGAGCGGGCGCCGGCGGCAGCTCCGGCTCAGGCGCCACCGGGCCGGCGGCGGCGACCGTCGTTGTTTCCCCCGGGCCGGCCGGCTCCACGCGGAACATCCGCCAGTTCTGCAACCATTTCACCGCCGAGATTCCGGCCAGCGTGGAGAAGAAAGTGGCGATGAGCGCGGTGCCGACGATCGCGGTCGGGTCCTGCGACTTCTGCGCCGCGAGGATCGCGATCGTCGTCGTGGGGATCAGCTGGATGCTGCTGGTGTTGATCGCGAGGAAGGTGCACATCGCGTTCGTCGCCGTCCCCGGGCGCGGATTGAGCGCCTCGAGATGGCGCATCGCGCGCAGCCCGAGCGGCGTGGCGGCGTTGGCGAGGCCGAGCATGTTGGCGGCGAGGTTCATCACCATCGCGCCCATCGCGGGGTGATTCTCCGGCACCTCCGGAAACAGCCGGCGCAGCAGGGGCCGCAGGCCTCCCGCGACCACCTGCACCAATCCGCTCCTCTCCGCCAGGCGCATCAAGCCGAGCCAGAGCGCCATCACGCCGGCCAGCGGCAGGGCGATCTTCATCACCGCGAGGTCGGCCATCGCGAACGCACCGTCCGTCACCTCGCGCAGACGGCCCGCCGCCGCCCCGACGAGCACCGCGAGCACCACCAACCCGAGCCAGAGGCCGTTCAGCATCGGCCCGGCCTAAGCGCGGCCCGCGCGGCTCGCCAGCGCAAATCCGGAGGGAGGCTCGCCGTGGCTCACTTCTTCTCAACGCCCGCCTTCACGGTTTTCCCGCGGCGCCCCCGTTCCCGGGGCATTCCTTCGGTCGCCGGGGGTTCACCCGCCGTCGCCCAAACGTCCCGGAAAGCCACGTCTCCGGCAAGCCGGGTGAGCGCGAACCCTTCTCGTCGTTGCAGGGAAAGCCCAGCCGTCGGCGCCCGCAGGAACGGCAATCCTTCGACCGCGATCCCGATCTCCCCGGGAGCGAACTCGACGAGCACGCGGCGCCACGGCACCGCTTCGGCCACAGTCCTCAACTCGGCGACGACCGCCCCCGGGCCAACCCGGGAACGCACCGTCACCGCGTCGGCTTCGACGATGACATCCGTCACCACCGCCCCCGCGGGCCCCAACTCCAGGGCCGCCCGGCCCGCGGGGCCGAGGCGCACCGAAAACTGCAGGAACACGTTCGTGAGATTCATGGCGTGGTGCACACCCGAAGCCTGACCTTCGTCCCCACCCAGCTGGAGGGCGCCGTCGGCATGGCGCCGCCATCCCGCTCCCGTGCCGGTCCAGAGCGCGGTGGGGAATGCCAACCGATCCACCAGGGGCTGGGGAACCCCGCCCGCGCGGACCAGCAACCGAGGCTCCAGCCGCGTCACCGCCGGAGACTCGGAGTAAACGGACGCGCTTTCCACAAACGACCGTTGCGCCGCGTCGAGCCGAGCGCGCAGGCGTGCCAAAACCTCCGGATGTTCGCGCGACAGATCGCGGGTTTCACCGGGATCGGTCTCGACGTCGAAAAGGTGGTCCCCGGCGGGCAACAGTTCGCCCGTGCCGTCCTTGGCGCGCCGCATCTGGTTCACCACACGCAGCAGTTTCCACTGCTGATCGATCGCCGCGGCGACCGAGGGGCGTCCGTCGGCCGGACGGGTCATCTCGAACGTTAACAGATCTCGCCGCGCCGTCGCCCGACCTTCGATGACCGGCAGCAGGCTCTCGCCGTCCAGCGGCCCCGCGTCCGCGGGAACCGTAACACCCGCGATGTCACAAAGCGTGGGCAGGATATCAACGGTGCCCGCGGGCACCGGAGTCCGGATGGCACGGCGCACGCGCGCGGGCCATTCGATCAATCCCGGCGTGCGGATGCCGCCCTCCCAAAGCGAGCCCTTCCCTCCGGTCAGGGGTCCCGCGGAACCTCCGGCCGCGCCGTTGTCGCTGTTGAACCAGACCAGGGTGTCGTCGCGGAGGCCCAGCCGGCTCAATTCGTCCCGCAGGTGTCCCATCGCCCGGTCCACCGCCGCCATTTCGCCCAGGAAATCGGCCGAGGCTCCCTGCGCGGCGTAAGGAGCTCGGTCACCGGGCAGCGCCCGCCAGGGCCCGTGCGGCGACGGGAACCAGATCACGCACAGGAAGGGCCGGCGGTCCCCCGCGCGGGCCCGGATGAATTCCAGCGCCTCCGTCATCACGAGGTCGGAGGTGTCGCCCTTCAACGCCGGTACCGGCGCGCCGTTTCTCCAAAACGTGCCCGCCGGCGGATCAGCGTCGAACCAGTTGCCCGCCGTGAACCAGACGTCGAATCCTTGGTTGCCTGGATGACGCGGACCGGAGTCGAAAGACTCGGGCACGCCGCGGCCGGTGATCCCGTCGGCGTTGGGGACGCCGCCGAGGTGCCATTTGCCGAAATGTCCGGTCGAGTAGCCGGCACCCCGCAGGATCTCGGCCACCGTCACCTCCCGCAGCGGCAGGTCGTAGCCCCAGCTACGGTTGCGGTAGCGACTCGGATTGCGGCCGCTCAACACGCTGCCGCGCGTCGGGGAGCAAACCGGGTAAGCCGCATAGAAACGGTCGAATCGCACTCCCGCGGCGGCCATGGCGTCGAGGTTCGGCGTCCTCAGCACCGGGTTTCCGTTGTAGCCCGTGTCGCCCCAACCTTGGTCGTCCGTCATGCACAAGACGAAATTCGTGCGGGGCGCGGGCGAGGCAGCCGAGGACGAGGAGGCGGCGGCTAACAGAAGCGGGGCGAGCAGAATGAGGGGACGCATGGTGGAAACGGAAGAGGCGCCGCGGGTCACCCCCGGAGGGAACCACCCGCGGAAGGAAGCGGGCCCCGGACGCTCGGTTGCTGCCTTCCACCGGTCAATCTTACGCGCACCCGCGGTCACGCCCCGGACGTCGCGAAAGGCGTTGTCGCCGTGCCCCGCCGAAACAGGCTCATCGCATGAACCTCATCACTCCCCGAATTGCGCGCAGTCTGTTCGGCCTCTTCGTCGCATCGTTCACCGGTATCTCCCGGGCGGCGGAAGGCCCCACCCCGCCCGCGGCCCCGCTGGGGGCCGGCGTGATGGCTCCCGATTTCAACACGCAGGACCTGGCGGGGAAGGCGGTGCGCCTTTCGGATTTCCGCGGCAAGGTGGTCGTCCTCGATTTCTGGGCCCCTTGGTGCGGACCATGCATCGCCGCGATGCCGCACACCCAGGAGATCGCCGCGCAGTACCGGGCGCAAGGGGTCGTGGTCCTCGCCTCGTGCACCAGCGACACCCGCGCCTCCTTCGAGCGCTGGGTGAAGGCCAACGCCGCCAAGTACCCCGACATCCTCTGGAGCCACGACGCCGCCGGGCGGGCTCCGGGTCGCGCCTCGCTCGCGCTCTACGGCGTCCGCGGTATCCCGACCCAGTATGTGATCGACCGCGAGGGCCGTATCGTGGACTCGGTCGTGGGCTATATGCCGGGAGAGAAGATTCTCGACGGCGCGCTGGCCAAGGCGGGCATCAAGGTTGATTCGGCGTTCATGGCAAAGGCGGAGGCCGACCTCAAGAAGCGGGAGGCCATGCGTTCCCAGCCCAAGGAAGCAGGTCCCGCCCCGATCCCACTCCGTCCGGTGAAGCCCGCAAGCGCCGCGGGGAAAAACTAAAGTCTGCCTGCCCGCTTCACGTCATGATTACCCTGGTCGCCCGTTCGCTCCTCCTGCTCGGACTCTTAACCACGCCACTGTGCGCCGGTGAACCAGCCAAGACAGCGAAGACCGAGGCGCCGCAGCGCGCGCCGACGCTCGCCAATGTCGCCTACGGAACCCACGAGCGGCAGGTGCTCGATTTCTGGCGCGCGGATTCGGCGCGGGCCACGCCGCTGGTCTTCCACATCCACGGCGGCGGCTGGGTGAACGGCGACAAGGCGCGCGTCTCCGGCCTCGAGCGCTACCTCGCCGCCGGAATCTCGGTCGTCTCCATCAACTACCGTTTCGTGACGCAAGCGATCCGCGCCGGGGTGGAACCGCCGGTGCGTTGGCCGCTCGAGGATGCCGCCCGAGCGCTCCAATTCGTCCGCAGCCGAGCCGCGGAGTGGAACCTCGACCCCGCCCGCGTCGGCGCCACCGGTGGCTCGGCCGGCGCCTGCTCCAGCCTGTGGCTCGCGTTCAACGACGACTTGGCGGATCCCGCGAGCACTGATCCGGTAACCCGGCAATCGACGCGGCTTTGGTGCGCGGCTGTCACCGGCGCGCAGACCACGCTCGATCCGGCGCAGATGAAGGCGTGGACGCCCAACAGCCGCTACGGCGGCCACGCGTTCGGCTTCATGCCCGACCCGGGCGACCTGCGCAGCCGCGACACCCAATTCGCGCCCTTCCTCGCCGCCCGTGAGCGACTCCTGCCCTGGATCCGGAAATATTCACCTTTTGAACACGCCGGCGCCGGCGATCCGCCGATCCATCTCCAGTACAACGCGCCGCCCGCCCTCGGGCAGGACCAGAAGGATCCCACCCACACCGCCAACTTCGGCGTGAAGCTGCAGGAGCGCCTGCGCGCCGCCGCCGTGCCCTGTGAGCTCGTGTACCCCGGCGCGCCGGACATCCGTCACCCGGATGCCCCCGCCTTCCTCATCGCGACCCTGGGTTCCACCCGCTGAACGCGGGCGGTCCGGACCGCACCGCGTTATTTAGTCACCGGCCGCAGCACAATGTTACGGTAGGAGACGGGGCCGTGGTCGCCCTGGAGGTAGAGGGGACCGGGGCGGAACTCGTCGGACCACATGGCTCCGCCGGTGCAGCCAAGCAGCGGCTGGTTGTCGATGATGACGCGGCCGTTGAGCACGACCGTCGCGTGCCGGTCGACGAGGGTGATATCGAGGGTCTGCCACTCGCCGGCCGGTTTTTCGGCGGCTACCGCGGGCGTGATCCGGCTGTAGACGGCGCCCATGTGGTGGGAATCGAGCGGCTTGCCGTGGGAATCCTGCACCTGGATCTCATAGATGCCGCGCAGATAGACGCCACTGTTGCTGCCCTTGGGCACGTTCACCTCGAGCTTGAGGTTGAAATCCTCGAACTCGCGGTCGGTGCGGAGATTGGCGGTGCGCGGACCGGGCTTTCCGGGCGGATGCGCGGGCGGACGATTGACCAGGACTCCCTGTTCGACGGACCAGGCGTTCGGGAGATTATCCTCCTTCACTCGCCATCCGGCAAGGTCGCGGCCGTTGAAGAGCGCGACGGGATCACCAAACTTCACCTTCGCCAGATCCGGCCGCGCCGGAAGGCTCGGGATACGCCGCCCGGTGAAGTCCCCGCGGTCGACGCCCGCGCCGCCCGCGCGCGGCACGACGCGCACGCCGCGCAGGAGATCGCCCTCGAGCCGCGCGGTCACGGTCTCCGTCAACTGCTGGCGGCGGACAACCTTGCCGGCGGCATCCTTCCGCTCGACGTCGCGCACGCGCGTGAGCGTGAGCACGCCGTCGTGCACGTGGACGTGGGCCGCGGGAAGCACGCTCCCGCCGCCCCAAAGGATGGCTCCGTCCAGCCAGCCGCCGCGATCGGCGACTTCCAGCCAGCCGGCGGCGCCGTTGGGCAGGGTGAGCGCCCAGCGGCCCGCGAGGGGGCCCGCGGCCGCCGGGGCGGCGGCGGAGGCGGAAAGCGTGAGCAGCAGGGCGCCGGCGAGGGCGGCGAGAGGGTGAAGCGAGGATTTCAGGGGGGTCTTCATGGGGGGAACGGGCGCAGCTTCGCGCGCGAGGTGCGAAAGGCCAGCCCGCTTTAGCCGGCGTGCCTTCCGAACTCCGCGCTTGCGGGCCGCGCGCGCGTTCCCGTTGTCTGACCCGATGCACGTGCCGTTCGATCCCGCCGCCGGACTCGAGGAGGTCCTGCGATCCGCCGCGGTCACCGCGGGTCTGCCGGACGCGGCCGCCTTCCGGCCCGAGGTGCGGCCGGCCGATCCGCGGCACGGCGACTTCCAGGCCAACGGAGTGCTCGGTCACGCGAAGGCGCGGAAACTTAATCCCCGCGCGGTGGCGGAGCAGCTGGTCGCCGCCCTGCCGGCCGGCCCCCGCGATGCTTTCGACGTGGCGATCGCCGGCCCCGGCTTCATCAACTTCACCCTTCGTCCCGCCGCGCTGCACGCATGGCTGGGAGCGCACACCGACGCGGCCGCGCTGCGCACCGGGGCGGCCGGGCTGGCGCGGACGCACTCCGGCAGGACCTGGGTGGTCGACTACTCCGGCCCCAACACGGCGAAGCAGATGCACGTCGGCCATCTTCGCTCCGCGGTGATCGGCGAGGCGATCTGCCGCCTGCTGGAGTTCACGGGCGCGCGGGTGATCCGCGACAACCACCTCGGGGACTGGGGCACCCAGTTCGGCAAGCTGATCTACGGTTACAAGCGCTGGGCCGACCAGGCCGCGCTGGCGGAGGATGCCATCGAGGAGCTGGAACGGCTTTATCGGCTGGGCAACGACGCCACACCGGAGGGGTCGCCGGAGCTCGACGAGGCGCGCCGCGAGCTCGTGAAGCTCCAGCAGGGAGATCAGGGGAACGTCGCCCTGTGGCGCACGTTCTCGGAGGTGAGCCTGGCCGCCTTCCAGCGGATCTACGACCGCCTCGGCATCCGCTTCGATCACCATCTCGGCGAGAGCTTCTACAACGACAAGGTCGACCGCGTTTACCGGGAGTTGACCGAGGCCGGGATCGCGGAGGACAGTGCGGGCGCGCTCGTTGTCTTCCATGACGATCACCCGCGCTTCAGCCGTGACGCGGAGCGCCCGAACCCGTTCATGGTGCGCAAAGCCGACGGGGCGAGCGGCTACGCTTCGACCGACCTCGCCACCGCGCTCTATCGCTCGGAACACTTCGGCGCCGACGGCATCGTGATCGTGACGGATTTCCGCCAGTCGGACCATTTCGAGCAGCTGTTCCTCACTGTACGCCGTTGGTTCGCCGCCAAGGGGCACCGGCTGCCCGAATTGCACCACGTTACCTTCGGAGCCGTCACGGGCGAGGACGGCAAGGCGCTCAAGACCCGCAGCGGAGGCACCATCCGGCTGAAAGCCCTCCTCGACGAGGCGGAGGAGCGCGCGCTTGCGATCGTCACGGAGAAAAACCCGGGGCTCTCCGAGGCCGAGCGCCGCGAAATCGCGCGGGTGGTGGGCATCGGCGCCGTGCAGTACGCCGACCTCTCCCAGAACCGGAGCAGCAACTATGTGTTTTCCTGGGACAAGATGCTGGCCCTCGAGGGCAACACCGCGCCGTACCTCCTCTACGCCGTGGCGCGCATCCATTCGATTTTTCGCAAGGCCGGGGTGGCCCCGGGGGACACCGCCGCGTTCGCCACGGCCGACGCGCCGGCGGAGGCCACAGAGGTGGCTCTCGCGCGCAAGTTGGTGAAGTTCCCGGACGCCGTGCGGCAGGCGGTCGACGGCCTGCGGCCGCATTATCTCGGCCTGTACCTGTTCGAGCTCGCGGGAGACTACAGCTCGTTCAACAACGCCGAGAAGGTGCTGGTCGAGGACCCGGTGGTGCGCGCCCGCCGCCTCCTGCTATGCGCCCGCACGCTGCTCGTGCTGGAGACGGGACTGGGCCTGCTCGGACTACGGACGCTCACGCGCATGTGAGCGGCGGCCACGGGTGGAAATCGCCCTTGCGGGTGCCGGACCCCGGAACCACCCTGCACGTATGGCTCCGACGGAACTTTACATCCGCAATCCATCCGACGCGGAGGCCCGCGGCCCCTTCTCGCTTCAACAGGTCGCCGACCTTGCGGAAGCGGGACAGGTGAACCACGAGACGCTGGTCCACGACGCGTCCGCCGGGGACTGGAAACCGATCGCCGCGCTGCCGCAGTTGGCGAAGGTGGTCTTTCCCGAGAAGAAGAAGCTCTCGCTGAAGCCGAAGGAGGTGAAGACGCTGAACCGGCTCGAGGATGCGGCGAAGCCCATCGACGTGAATGAGATGCTGGATGCCGCCCAGGGGCGGACGGAGGACACCAAGGACAAGGTGGCGCGGCAAAAAGGCATGGAGCTCGCGGTGCGGATCGGCGGGATCGCGGCGCCGCTGACCCTCATCCTTGCCGCGGCGGCGGAAGCCATCCCGAGCCTGCCGGCGCTGATGGCGGTGGACGCCGCGAAGATCATGGCCCGGCCGGTGGTGTTGCTGGCCGTGATCGACATCGTGCTGGCGCTGCTGCTCTGGCTCGGCCTCACCTCGCTTTATCCGCTTGTTCGATTCCGCGCGGCGCTCGGGCTCGGCATTCTCGGGTTCATCGCCCACGCCCAAGGAACCCAGATGCAACTCGTCGCGGTCGCCCTGGGATCCGCCGGACTGTTTTTCTCCACCGTGGCCCTGGCGGTGGTGCCCGCGGTGCTCGCGGCGGCGTCGGGGATCGGCGGGATGGGGCTGCTCGCCTGGCTGGTGTGGAGGACTTGAGGCCGTGAGCAACGGGGATGCAGTACGGCGGACGTCCGACGAGGTCCCCGCGCGAGGCCGGTGGTCGGAAATCTGGCACCGCGAGATCTGGCTGCCGACGAACCTGAAGGACAATTCGCCCCGGGGCTGGATCTACGCCTGCCTCCGGGTGCTCTCGATCTCCGTCACGGTTTTCCTGGAAACGAAAGCGCCGAGCCGGGCTGCGGCGCTCAGCTTCAGTTCGCTGCTGAGCCTCGGTCCCTTGGTGGCGATCGGCGTGCTGGTCGGCGGCTTCGTCCTGGGCAAGGACGCTGATCCCGGGATGATCGCGGCGCAGATCGGCGGCCTGCTGCAGCAGGCCGCGCCGCAGCTCAAATCGCTGCAATCCGGGCCGGGCGAAGCCGCCATCGCCGTCAACCCCGAGTTGGTGAACCTGGTGCACGGCTTCATCCAAAGTGCGCGTTCCGGCTACGGCGGCGTGTTCGGCGCCCTCACCCTCATCTTCATCGTGCTGCTGCTCTTCAAGGCGGTGGAGGACGCTTTCAACGACATCTGGGGCATCCGGCTGGGCCGCTCGCTGCTGATGCGGATCGTGTTCTATTGGACGATCCTCACACTCGGCGCCGTGCTGTTCTTCGCGTCGGTGGCCATGCTCGGCGCCGGCGCGGCGGTGAATGTCTTCGCGGAGTCGCTGTCCCGGCTTCCGGGCGGGGCCAACCTTGTCGCGGCGCTGCGCTGGTCGCTGCCAGCGTTCTCGGTGGTCACCCTCGCCCTGATGCTGGGGCTGGTCTACCGGGTCGTGCCGAACACGCATGTGTTCTGGCGGGCCGCTTTCGTGGGCGGAGCGGTGGTCGCGATGCTGCTGATGCTGAACAACCTCGTGGCGTTCTTCTATGTGCGACGGGTGATCCTGACCCAAAGCCTTTACGGCCAGCTGGCGGTGCCCCTCGTGCTGATGCTGGGACTTTACGTCTTCTGGCTCTACGTGCTGATCGGCGGAATCATCAGCTACGCGGTGCAAAACGTGCACTTCCGAAACAGCCAGGCAGCCTGGGGACAGCTCACGGAATCAATGCGCGAAAGGCTTTCGCTCGTGGTCCTGCTCACCATTGGACGCCGCTTCCAAGCCTGCCTGCCCCCGGTCAACGCCTCGGAACTGAGCGACCTCCTCCAGGTGCCCACTCAGATCCTGAACGAGTGCATCAACCGCCTCGTGGACATGCGCCTGGTCGCCACCCTGCGCCCGGCCGCGCACACGCCCGCCACCGAGCATCGCTACCAGCCGGCTCGACCACTCAACCGCATCACGCTCCTCGAATTCAAGAACCTGGATGACAACCTCGGAGACGATCCGGTGGGCCAGAGTCTCGAGCGGATCGACCCCATCCTCATGGAGTACGAGCGCGCCCTCGGGCAGCTCGGCCAGCAGGACTTTTTCCGCAAATCCCTTGAGGACCTGCTCGCGGAGCACCCGTTCGACGAGTCCCGGCCGCCCTTCGCGATGGGTGAGCGCACCCGCTGAGCGGAGCGTCGGAAGGAAGCATGGGAATTCGCCCTTGCCTCGAGGAGGGGCGAACCTAGCTTGCCCCGTTCCTGACCATGATCACTTGGATCCAGAAATACTTCCAGCATCACTTCAAGGTCGTGTTCGCGGTGCTGCTGGCAGTCACGATCATCGCCTTCGTCTTCACGATCGGCGCCGCCCCGGGCCTCGGCAGTGCCGACCGCCAGGCCGCCATCGACCGCCCGTTCTTCAGTTACAATCTCAGCCTCCAGTCCGACCAAGAGCGCCTGATGGGCGATGCCGGCCTGAGCGCAAACCTGCGCATGGGAGCCTTCGGCCAGCTCGATGGGGAGCAGATCCAGAACTACGCATTCCAGCGCGCTGCCACCCTGCACCTCGCCGATCTCTGGCACATCCCCGCGCCGACGACCGCCGAGATCACGGACCAGATCAAGACCCTGCGGATGTTCGCCGGGCAGGACGGCCAGTTCGACGCCAAGGCTTACCAGACCTTCCGCGACAACCTTAAGACCAACCCGCGGGGCATCCGCGAGGCCGACATCCTCCGCGTGGTCGCCGACGACGTCCGGACCGAAAAAGTGCAGACGCTGCTTTCCGGGCCCGGGTATGTCCTTCCGGCCGATATCCGCAGCCAGCTCGGCCGCAGCGACACAAATTGGACGCTCGCCACCGCCACCGCGGAGTACACGGCCTTCAAGCCTGCGATCACAGCCTCCGACAAGGACCTCGCCGACTACTTCGAGCAGGCCGGAAGCCGCTACGACATTCCGCCGCAGATGGTGGTTGAGATCCTCGATTTCCCCGCGCTCGACTTCCTTTCCAAGGTGACGCTCGCGGAAACCGACGTGCGCGCGTTCTACGACGCCAATCCCTCCCGGTTCCCGAAGCCGGCGGACCCGGCCAAGAACGACCCGGCGAAGCCTCAGGTTACTCCCCCCGCCGACCCGGCGGCGGATTTCGCGGCGGTAAAGACCCAGGTTGAGTCGGCCCTGCGCTTCGAGCGCGCGCAAAAACTTTCCGCCAAGGCGGCCAGCGATGTATCACTCGCACTTTTCGAGTCCAAAGCCCGCACCTCGGAGGCAGTCGCGGCCTTCATCACTTCCCGCAAACTCACCATCAAGCCGGTTCCTGCTTTTTCGCGCGAGGGCTCCCCGGCGGAGCTGGGCGGCTCGTCCGAAGCGGTTTCCGAGGCGTTCCGGCTCAACAAGGACCGCCCTGTGTCCGACGCCATCACCACCCCGACCGGCTCACTGATCCTCGTTTGGAAGGAAACCCGCCCGAGCCGGAAGCCGCTTTTCACCGAGGTGAAGGAAAAGGTGACCGCCGACCACGCCGAGGGCGAGCGGCGCAAGAAATTCATCGAACTGGGCAAGACCGCGAAGAGCACCTACGAGACCCGGCTCAAGGCCGGCGAGACGCTCGAGCAGGCGACGGCCGCCGTGGTCACCGCCACCGGTCTCAAACTTGAGTCCAAGGCCATTCCCGCCTTCACCCTCAGGAATCGTCCACAGGATCTCGACTTCAGCGTGCTCGGCGCGCTTGAACGCCTCGAAAAAGGCGGCCTCTCCGACATGGTTGTGACCGGAGACAAGGGCATCTTCGTCCTCGCCGTCGACAAACAGGCGCCCGACCTCACCGACAAGAACCCCCGCTTCAACGAGTCGCGAGACCAGATCGCCTCCTTCGCCGCCCGCATCGGCGCCTCCGCCGTGCTTTCTGAATTGGTCGAGGAGGAGCTCAAGAAGACGACCCCGCCGGTTGCCCGCTGAAGCGGGTGACGGCCCGGGGCGATCCGGGCGGGCCCTCCCGGAGCAAAGAATCCTGATGCCGCTCCGCCGTTACGCCCCATTGAAGCCGCCCTGCCGTCTTTGCGGGGAAGGTTTCGACCACATGCAACCGGCCGCCGCCCGGGATTTGAACGCGTGTCCCCGCTGCGGCCTTGAGGTCCGGAGATCGGAGGTGCAGGCGGTGAATTCCCCGCAACTTTCCGCGCCTCTCTCCGTCTCGCGCGCCAGACAGGCTGGCTTCAAGGTCTACAAACGCACCTCGGGCGGGGAGTTCGAACTGCAGTAACTTTTTTCCCGGCCGGGTGTTTTTTGGCTCGGCCGCCGCCGTCTCTTTAACTGAATTTCAAGTCATGCGCCGTCCCCCCGCCCCCGCAATCGTTCTGTTCTGCACCCTCCTCACGGCCGCATTCGCCCAGCCGATGGCTCCGGGCAGCGCCCAGATCGTGATTTCACCCGACAAGGAGTTCACGCTTGAGGAAGCGGTGGCGCTCGCGCTCCAGAAGAACTTCAATCTCCGCATCCAGGCTGTCACTCGCGACAACGCCAAAGCCAACATCGAGATCCAGGAGGCGGGCTTCGACCCCACCCTCACCGCAAGCGTCAACCGCTCGGTCAACCAATCCGCCTCCACCACCAGCCGCCTCGACGGCACCAGCGCGCAAGGTCCGCGCAACGACAACACCGTCATGCGGGCCGGCGTGAACCTGCCACGGATCTCGGCTACCAACGCGACTGTGGGCATCTCCACCAACCTCGCGCGCGGTGCGACGAACTCGGTCAACTCACTGTTCAATCCGGCCTACAACAACAGCATCTCCGCCACTCTGAACCAGCCCTTGTTCCGCGACTTCGGGCGCAAGGCCGCCCTCGCCGCCCTCGACGGCGCCCGCCTCGGGTTCGCCATCGCCAACATCACCTACAAGGGCACCGTGCTGAACACGGTCAGCACCACCGAGAACCTCTACTACAATCTCGTCGCCGCCCGGGAGGCCCTCCGCATCGCCCAACTCAGCCTCGAGAGCAGCCAGCGGCTGTTCGACGAAAACAAGGCCCGCCGGTCCACCGGAGTAATGACGGATCTCGATGTCCTCAGCGCCGAGGTAGGCGTGGCCCGCGCCCGTAACACGGCGGTCCAGCGCGAGCAGGCAGTGCGTGACGCCGAGGAGCGCCTGCTCAACCAGATCAACGCCGCCGGGCTCGACGCCCGCATCGGACCGGTCGCCTTCTCCCCGTACGCCGAGGGTTCGCCCAACTTCGCCAACTCCTACAAGCTGGCCCGCGATTTCTTCCCCGACACCCTCTCGCAGGAGCAGACGATCAAGCAGCTCGAGATCAGCCTCGACACCGCCCGCCGCAACCTGAAGCCCAACGTGGATCTCGTCGCCAGCCTCGGCTACTCGGCCCGCACCACTAGCGCCAACTACCAGCAGGCCATCGCCAATCTGCCCAACGACCACGGCAACAACTGGTCCCTCGCGCTGAACTATTCCGTTCCTTGGGGACAGCACGCCGAAAAAGCCCGCGAGCGGCAGGCCGCCAACAGTGTTTCCTCCGCCCGCCTGCGCCTTGAACAACTCGAGGCCCAGCTGATGCTGGACGTGCGCCTCGCGGTGCGCGCCGTGGAGACCAACCTCGTTTCCGTGGAGATCGCGGCCAAGGCCACCGAACTCGCCTCCCGCCAGTACGACCAGCAGAAGGCGCGTTTCGATGCGGGTCTTTCCACCAGCCGCATCGTGCTGCAGTTCCAGGACGACCTCGAGAACGCGCGCATCTCGGAACTGCAGGCCAAGCTGGCGCTGCGCCGCGCCGTCGCCGAGCTCCGCCGGCTCGAGGGCACGTCGCTGCAGCGCTTCCGCCTTCCGGCGGAATAGCGCGTGTCCGCCGGTCTCCTGCTCCGCGTCCTGCTCTGGGGCTGGTTCGCCGCCGCCATCCTGGCCGGCCACCGCCTGACTCTCCGCCACCTGCCGCCGGCGGCCCTGGCGGGCCTGATCCCGGCGCTGGCCGGCTTGGCGTGGATGCTCACGCGCCGGCTTACTTCACTCCGGGCCTTCTGCGCCGAGGTTGATGTCCGCGCCTTGGTGCTGCTGCAGGTCGTGCGTGCCTCCGGCTTGTACTTTCTTTTCGGGGAGGGCGCCGCCGGTCTTCCGCGCGGGCTCGCCCTGTTCGCTGGCGCTGGCGACCTCATCGTCGCCGTGATGGCCCTACCGGTCGCCTTCGCGCCGATGGCCGAGGAGGTCCGCGCGCGGGCGATCCGCATCTGGAGCATCGTCAGTCTTGCCTCCTTGCTCGCGTCGGCCGGGCTGCTGCTCCAGCTCGCCTTCGGTGAACCCCTGCGGCTTCTGCCGTTCGCCTACCTTCCGCTCAGCCTCTACCCGACATTCCTCCTGCCCCTTCTGCTCGCGGCGCAGGCAGTCCTGCTTGGCCGGATGCTCGGCCCCGAAGGCGGCGGGCCCGCGCGTTAGGTACCGGAAGGCGGGGGGAAGATCGCGTCGACACCGGCCAGTTCCGTGACGGGCACCTCCCGGTGGGAGGGAAGCTGGGTGCGGAACCACGTGCGTTGCTTTTTCACCAATGCCCGCGTGTTGGCGATGATCTCCGCCCGCAAATTCGCCAATGGCAGCTCCCCCGCCAGCATCGCCAGCACCTCGCGATACCCGATGGCACGGGCCGCGCTCGGGTTCGCCGCCAAGCCGAGGGGAGCCAGCCGCTGCACTTCCTCG
This sequence comes from uncultured Opitutia bacterium, assembly GCA_903900845.1. Taxonomy (GTDB): domain Bacteria; phylum Verrucomicrobiota; class Verrucomicrobiia; order Opitutales; family Opitutaceae; genus ER46. Next base: position 11,087 of record CAIUOU010000134.1, on the reverse strand, counting down.
ACCAACCCTTCCGCCAACATCGCGTCGACGCGCTGCTCGATCCGCCGCGTCAAATCCGCCGGATCTCGCTCCAGACGCGCCAATTCCACGCGGAAACCCGCGAAAGCTCCGGGCCGCCGGGCAAACTCCTCCGCCAGTTGCCGCAGGGTCCGTCCGGACACGACGCAGCGCTCCAAGGCCCGCACCACCCGGCGCGGATTGGCTGTGTCCAGGGCGCCCAGTCCCTCGGGGTTCAGCTCCCGGAGGCGCGCGACCGCCTCCGGCAGAGACATCCCGGCGACCTCGGCCCTCACGCGCGGATCAACCGCCACGTCGTCCGCCACCGGGCCGAAAAAAGACCGCAGGTAGAATCCGCTCCCGCCCGTCACCAGCACCCGCCTCCCACGGCGCAAAATGACATCCACCGCCCGCCGCGCCTCGGCGACGTAGTGCACGACATCCATCGGCTCCGCGAGCTCGCGGCAATCCACGAGATGGTGGGGCACCCGCCGCAATTCATCCCGCGACGGCTTGGCGGTGCCGATGTCCATCCCGCGGTAGAAAAGCAGCGAGTCGCATGACAGGATCTCCGCGCCGTGACGCTCCGCCCAGCGCAAAGCCCACTCGGTTTTCCCCACAGCGGTGGGGCCCGTCAGCAGATGGAGGGTCGCGGCGGCCACGGTCTTGAAATTCATCCGTGGCATCCGACCGCCCGCCGGTCAAAGAGTAACCCCGGTGAAGACACGTCTCATCGTGAATCCGCGCTCCGGCGGCGCCGCCCGTACCCTAGGTCCGGCGCAAACCTTCGCCGCGGCTGAGGGCGCGGAGATGCGTCTGACCGCCCGGGCCGGACACGCGGGTGAGCTGGCGCACGAAGCTCTGGCGGAAGGCTGCGGACTGGTCGTGGCAGTCGGGGGCGACGGAACGATCAACGAGGTGGCCGCCGCCCTGATCGGCACCGGTGCGGTGCTCGGCGTCGTGCCCGGAGGTTCCGGCAACGGGCTCGGGCGCGCGCTCGGGCTGGGGCTCTCGGCCGGCCGGGCGCTGCAAACCCTGAAACATGGCCGGACAAGGTGCATCGACACGGGAATCGCGGATGGTCATCCGTTCTTCAACCTCGCCGGGCTCGGCTTCGAGGCCGAAATCGCCGCGCGATTCAATCGCTCCAGTCGGCGCGGGCTGGCCGGTTATTTCCGCGTCGCCGCGGCCAGTCTCGACCTCCTGCGGGCGTCCCGGTTCGCGGTGACCACCGAAACGCAACGCCGGGAGCTCGAAGCGCTCACCCTCACGGTGGCCAACGGCCAGCAATTCGGGGGCCACGCCCTGATCGCGCCCCGGGCGCGACTGGATGACGGCCGGCTGGACCTCACGACGGTGCCGCCGCCAACCGCCTGGAATGCGCTGCCGCTCGTCCTCGCACTTTTCCGCGGCACGCTCGCGGCGCGGCGCGGCGTCACGATGACAACCGGCGGTCGCTTCGTGGTGGAACGCCCGTCACCGGGACTTCTGCACGTCGACGGCGAGGTGCACTCCGCCGGCACCCGGATCGTTTTCGAAGTTCGCCCGGCCAGTCTCCTCGTGATGGCCCCGGCCGGCTGAAGCGATTCGCGCCCTCGCCGGCGGACCGTCGCCGGGCGCCCTTGCGCACCATCCCAGGCTGAGCACAAGAATTGCTGTACCGAACCATGCCTCCCGCCACCGCGCCGAGCCGCCGACCGCCCTCCGGCGCCACCTTGGTCGAACGCGGACTGCGCGCGTGGACGCTGGCCGTGCTGGCGTTCCTCTACCTCCCGATCGCGGTCCTCGTGGTGTACTCTTTCAACGCGTCTCGCCTCAACGTCTCCTGGCAGGGCTTCACGTTCGATTGGTACCGCCAGCTCGCGATGAACTCCCCCCTCAGGCAGGCGGCTTGGAACAGCCTCGTCGTGGCGCTGGCCACCACGGCCCTCTCCGTCGTGATCGGAACTGGCGGGGCCTGGCTGCTGCACCGCCACCGTTTCCCCGCGGCGCGTCTGATCCAAACGCTGGTCGCGCTGCCGATGGTGATGCCCGAGATCCTGCTCGGCATCAGCCTGCTGGTGCTGTTCGCCACCGCCGGCGTCCAGCTCGGCTTCACCACGGTCATCATCGGCCATGTGACTTTCAGCTTCCCGTTCGTGCTGGTGGCGGTCCAGGCCCGCCTCCGAGGGATGGATCCGGCGCTGGAGGAGGCCGCGCTGGACCTCGGCGCGACCCCCTGGCGGGCGTTCCGACTCGTCATCCTCCCTTACCTGCGGCCCGCGATCGCCGCCGGCGGCCTGATGGCCTTCACCCTCTCGTGGGATGAACTCATCGTCACGTTCTTCACCGCCGACGCGGCCTCGGCGACGCTTCCCCTGCGTATCTTCGGCCTCGCGAAGGTCGGGCTGAATCCGATGATCAACGCGCTTTCCGCGTTGTTCGTCCTCGCCACCGTGGCCTTCGTCCTCTTCTCCGCGCGACTGCGCCGGGACGCCGCGGCGAATCCCCTTTCACCATGAAAACCAAACGACTGCTCACCCTCGCCGCCGGCCTGCTCGCCGGCCTCGCCCCCGCCGGAGCCGCCGAACTCAACCTGTTCGGCTGGTCGGAGTACGTCCCCCAGACCGTCATCGAGGCCTTCACCAAGGAGACCGGGGTGAAGGTCAACTTCGAGACCTACGCCTCCAACGAGGAGTTGATCGCGAAGCTCATCGCCGGCGGCGGTCGCTACGATCTGGTGCAACCCTCCGACTACGCGGCGGAGGTCATGATCCGGCAGAAGCTGCTCGCCACCCTCGACTCCACCAAGCTGGCCAACCGCCGCAACCTGCTGCCCGACTTCCGCGGCCGGCCGCACGATCCCGAGGACCGCTTCACCGTGCCCTACATGTCCGGCACCGTCGGCATCGTGATCAACACCGATAAGGTGAAGACCCCCGTGCGCGGCTACCGCGACGTCTTCGAGGCGCGATTCGCCAACCGCATCGTCGTGCTCAATGACAACCGCGAGATCGTCAGCTGGGCCCTTTACTCGCTCGGACTGCCGGTGAACAAGATCGACGCCGCCTCCCTCGCCCAGGCACGGCCCGTGATCGGGGAATGGGTGAAGCGGGTGAAGGTCTTCGACTCCGACAGCCCCAAGACCCCGCTGCTGAACGGCGACGTCGATCTTGGCATCGTCTGGAGCGGCGAGGCCGCGCTGCTGTGGAAGCAGGACCGGAAGTTTCAGTACGTGATCCCCGCCGAGGGCGCACACCAGTTCATCGACGTCCTCGCCATCCCCGCGAACGCGAAGAACAAGGACTCCGCCCACCGCTTCATCGACTTCATCCTGCGCCCGGAGATTTCGAAACTGATCTCCGCCGCCTTCCCCTACACGAATCCCAACGCCGAGGCTCGGAAACTGCTCACCGCGGAGGAACTCGCCAACCCGGCGAGTTACCCGAAGAGCGGTAAACTCGAGACGTTCCGGGACATCGGCAAGGTGGCGGCCGACATCGACCGGCTCGTGACCGACCTGAAGAGCGCGAAGTGACCGCCGCCGGAGTGCCGACGCCCGGCTGGCGAGCCTGGGTGCTGCTCGCCCCGCTGCTCGCGTGGGTGGGAATTTTCGTGGTCGCACCGGCCGCGCTGCTGTTGGTCTACAGTTTCTGCGACCGGGACGAGTTGGGGCGGGTGGTATTCGACTTCAGCACGGCGTCCTACGCCCGCGTGCTCGACCCGATCTACGTAGGGATCTTCGCGCGCTCCCTGGGCTACGCGGCGGCGACGACGGTGCTCTGCCTGGTGATCGGCTTTCCGGTCGCGTGGTGGATCGCGCGCACCCCGGCACCCGCCCGCGGTCGCTGGTTGCTCCTCGTGATGGTGCCGTTCTGGACGAGCTTCCTCGTGCGCACTTACGCCTGGATCATGATCCTGAAGCAGGAGGGCCTCCTCAACGCCGTGCTGCGCTCGCTGGCGCCGGGGACCCCTCCGCTCGAACTGCTCTACACGCCCACCGCCGTGATGATCGGCCTCGTTTACGCCTACCTGCCCTTCATGATCCTGCCCATCTACGGCAGCGCGGAAAAGCTGGACGGCTCCCTCCTCGAGGCCGCGCACGACCTTGGGGCCGGACCCTTGCGGGTTTTCTCCTCCGTGATCATTCCGCTCACGCTGCCGGGCATCGCCGCGGGTGCGTTGCTCGTGTTCGTGCCCTCCATCGCGATGTTCGCCATCACGGACCTCATGGGCGGCGCGAAGGTGCCGCTCCTCGGCAACGTGATCCAGAACCAGTTCCTGCAGGCCCGCGACTGGCCGTTCGGGGCCGCGCTCGGTGTAGTCTTCATGGCGCTCTTCGCCCTCAGCTACTGGATTCTCGTGCGCTTCCAGGACCGCGGGCAGGAGGGCCAGCGATGAGCGCGAACGTCGGCCTGCGCGGGGTGACCAAGCGCTTCGGCGCGTTCGAGGCGGTGAGCGACGTCTCGCTGGAGGTCACCGCCGGCGAGTTCCTCACGCTCCTCGGCCCCTCGGGCTGCGGCAAAACCACCCTCCTCCGCCTCATCTCCGGTTTCGAGCAGCCGACCTCCGGCACCGTCTGGCTGGGTGACACCGAGGTGACGCACCTCCCGCCGTACCGGCGTCCGGTGAATCAGGTGTTCCAAAGCTACGCGCTATTCCCCCATCTCACCGTGGCCGGAAACATCCGTTTCGGCCTCCGGATGCAGGGCGTCGGCGACACCGAGGCCCGGCGGCGCGTGGCCGAGGCGATAGAGTTGGTCTCACTCGCGGGCCTCGAGGGCAGGCACCCCCACCAGCTTTCCGGCGGCCAGCGGCAGCGCGTGGCGCTCGCCCGCGCGCTCGTCTGCCGCCCTCAGGTCCTGCTGCTCGACGAGCCGCTTTCCGCCCTCGACGCGAAACTCCGACTCCAGATGCAGCTCGAGTTGAAGCGTCTCCAGCGTCAGCTGGGCCTGACATTCGTCTTCGTGACGCACGACCAGGAGGAAGCGCTGACGATGAGCGATCGCATCGCGATCGTGAACCGGGGTCGCATCGAGCAACTGGGTACACCGCACGAGGTGTATCACCGGCCGGCGACGCCGTTCGCGGCCTCGTTCGTCGGCGAGACGAACCTGCTGACAGGGGAAATCACGGGCGGGGACGGCGACCTGCTCCGCGTGCGCCTCGAGGGCGGACTGGAGATCAGCCTACGCGCGGACCGCTGGCCGGCCGGCGAGCGCCGCGCGCTCGTGCTCATCCGGCCCGAGAAGGTGCATGTGAACCCGCGCCCGGCGGCGTTGCCGGGCGCATTCGAGGCCCGGATCGAGGAGGAGATCTTCAAGGGAGCCACCGACCATCTCGTGCTCGCGACCCGCGCCGGCACTCGCCTCCGGGCGGTCGTGGCCAACGAGAGCGCGCACGGCGACATTCTCCACGCGGGCGACACCGTCCACGCCAGCCTGCACGCCGACGACATCGTCGTGCTGCCGGCCTGAGCCGCCGGCCCGCGCGAGCCTCTCGCGCGAGGTTCGGGCTTTTCCTTCGCCGCATGCCGGCGCATGCTTCCGCACTTACCTTCCATCATGCCCCAGAAGATCAACATCGCCATCGTCGGCCTCGGCTTCGGCGCCGAGTTCATCCCCATCTATCAGGCCCATCCCAACGCCAACCTGGTCGCGGTCTGCCAGCGCGATCCGAAGAAGCTCAAGGCTATCCAGGATGCCTTCGGGATCCCCAAGGGCTACACCGACTACGACGAACTTCTGCGCGACCCGGACATCCACGCGGTCCACATCAACACCCCGATCCCCGACCACGCGCCGCAGACGATCAAGGCCCTGAAGGCCGGCAAACACGTCGCCTGCACCGTGCCGATGGCGACGTCGATCGAGGATTGCCGCCGCATCGTCGACCTTTGCCGCCGCACCGGCCTCAAATACATGATGATGGAGACGGTCGTCTACGCCCGCGAATACCTCTACATCAAGGAGCTCTACGACCGGGGCGAACTGGGAAAGATCCAGTTCCTCCAAGCCAGTCACCAGCAGGACATGGACGGTTGGCCGAATTACTGGCCCGGCCTTCCGCCAATGTGGTACGCCACCCACTGCGTGGGGCCGATGCTCGCGTTGACCGACGCCACCGCCGAGTATGTGTCGTGCTTCGGCTCCGGCACCATCCGCCGGGAGTTGGCCCGCAAGTACGGCTCTCCCTTCGCGGTCGAGACCGCGCACGTGAAGCTGAAGGACTCCGACCTCACCGCGCGCATCATCCGCTCGCTGTTCGACGTCGCGCGGCAATACCGCGAGAGCATCGATGTCTACGGCTCGAAGAAGTCCTTCGAGTGGACGCTGATCGAGCATGAGCCGCATGTGCTTCACACGGCCAAGCTGCCCGAGCCGAAGATCCCGCGGAAGGTCCAGGTGCCCGACTACGCGCACCGCCTGCCGAAGGGGATCCGTCCCTTCACCACCAAGGGAGTTTACGATCTCGGCAAGAAGACCCACCTCAGCTTCACGCAGGGCGCGGGCCACGGCGGCTCCCACCCCCACCTCGCCCATGAGTTCCTCACGGCTCTGGTCGAGGACCGTGATCCCTCGCCGAACGCGGTGAAGTCCGCCAACTGGACCTGCGTCGGCCTCTGCGCCCACGAGTCCGCCCTCGCCGGCGGTAAAATCGTGAAGCTGCCCGCCTTCACCCGATGACCGCCGGAGCCCGCCGGCAACGCGCATGATCGAGGTCGACGGACTCACCCGCGTCTTCCGCACCTACCGGAAACAACCCGGCTTCTGGGGCGGCGTGCGGGGCCTTTTCCACCGGAAGTACGAGGAGACCGCCGCCGCGAAGGACATCTCCTTCCGGATCGGGGAAGGGGAATTTGTCGGCTTCCTCGGCCCCAACGGCGCCGGGAAGACAACCACGCTAAAAATGCTGTCGGGACTGATCTTCCCGACCAGCGGTTCAGCGCGCGTGGCGGGGCACGATCCCACCCGCCGAGAAAACGCCTACCGCCGGATCTTCGCCCTCGTCCTCGGGCAGAAGAATCAGCTGTGGTGGGACCTCCCCGCCATCGAGTCCTTCAACCTGCTGCGCGCCATCTACGCGCTTCCGGCGGCCCAATATCAGCAGACCCTCGACGAGCTCGTCACCTTGCTCGGCGTGGGACCCAAGCTGAACGTCATGGTACGCGAGCTCTCGCTCGGCGAACGCATGAAGATGGAGCTCATCGCCGCCCTGCTCCACCGGCCGCGGGTGCTTTTCCTCGACGAGCCGACCATCGGGCTAGACGTGGTCTCGCAGAAAAACGTCCGGCAATTCCTGCGCGACTACAACCGGCGCCACCGGGTCACCATCCTCCTCACCAGCCACTACATGGCTGACATCCAGGAGTTGTGCGAGCGGGTCATCGTCATCCACCGCGGCCGCAAGATCTACGACGGCGCCCTCGACCGGCTGGAAAACGCCGGCGGCGCCCGCCGCAAGAACATCACTTTTCTTCCCGCTGTTTCAGGCGGCGCGGAGCGCGCCTTCCCCGCCGACTGGCGCTCGCGCCACGCGCTCGCCACCACGCGATCGGAGGACGGGAAATTCACGCTCCAGGTGCCGGTCGAGAGCGTGGTCGCCGTCTCCCAGGAAATCCTCGGCACCGGACCGGTAGCCGACATCACGATCGAGGATATCCCCCTCGAGGATGTCATCGCGGAGCTATTCTCCGCCCAGACGTAAGCCGCTCAGATCCGGCCAGCGCCACGTGTCGCCCAGCAGGGCCGCCACCAGACGACGGTGCGCGGACGCACAGCGCGGAAGCGCCGCGCGCAAGCTCTCCGCCTCGGGAGTAGCCCGCACCACGACTTCGTCGGCCAGCGGTTCCGCCAGAAGCTCCAGCCGTCGGCCGTCGGGAAAACTCACCTCGCCGCGGCGGAGGCGGAGCTCATGCAGCAACCGGAGGTTGCACTCCACCAGTTGCAGGTGCAGCCAGCGCTGCGCCGCGATCCACTCGCCGCGCTCGACCTTGCGCCAGGTCGAGACGTAGTCGCACACGAAACCGTCGGCCTCGAGGCGCACGGCGGCGGCGTCGAGCCGCGTTACCGGCACTTCGCGCGCGATCCGCGCAAGAAGCGGGCCGTACGCGCCCTCTCCCTTCAACACGCGAAAGCCCCCGGCCAGCACCGTCGCGAGATCGGTCAACGCCGGAAGCAATTGCGGCGGCCAGGAGGACGCGGGAAGACTCATCGCCGCGGTTAGCACGCGCAGCGCCTCCGCCGGCAAAATAACCAGGTCCATTTCACCCCGATCGGTGACGACGCTGATTTTGGCGGAGGACCCCAGACGCCCGATGCGCACCGCGTAGGCCTGGACCTCGACGCCCAGCGCCGAGAGCCACAAGGAGCGGTCGAGGATTTCCGGCCGCGAGGAAACCAATTGGTAATCCCAGTCGGAGCGAAAGTCCGCGGCGCCGGCCGCGCCGGGAGACCGGACGCGGGAACCGATCGCGACCAGCAACTCGACGTGGCTTTCCCGCCGCGCCCAGGCCTCCACCCGCTCCCCGAGCTCGCCGCCGTTCACAGGTGCCGGATGGAGATCAGGATCTCCGTTCCCTCCATGCCGGGACCGGCGTGGATATCGCCGTGGTGCAGCGCGAGGATTTCCCGCGCGAGCAGCACCTTGAGGTGCCCGTGGTTCGGCACGGCATCCTCGGCGGGCGGCGGCAGCACACCCTCCAGCTCGAGGGGCCGCCCCCGGAGCGAGACCAGGGCGACCGTCTCGGGCCCCTCGCCGGCGCAGCGGATCTTGAGCGCCAGTTCCCTCAGACCAAGTTCACCGCGGTTTTCGCCGATCGTCTCAAGGATGGAGCGCAAGGCGAAGTCCAGCAGGCGCCGGTCGGCGTTGAGCACCGCCGACTCGGAGACGACCTCGACGCGCAGGCCGAGCGAGCGGCCGATCTCTTGGGCGAGCTCCCTCAAGTCGACCGTGCCTGCTTCGGCCTCGTGCATGGTCTGCATCAAACCGAGATCCGCGTTGAGCCCCTGCAAACGCACGATGTCCGCACGCATGGTCTCCAACATCGCCGCGGGGAGCGGGCGATCCGCTCCCGCTTGCCGGAATGTGGCGAGCGAAACCAGCGCGTTGCCCAACTCGTGGCTGAGGGTCAGGGCCAGTTCCCGCAGCAACCCGCGCCGGGCCCGGCGGTCACGCTCGCGGTTCGTGGCGACTTCCGACGACGCATCCTCCCATCGCACCCAGACTTCACCTCCCCGGGGCACTAGGCCTGCCCGCACCCGGTAGGGCTGCTCATCCCCGGGCTCGCGTCGGCCCAAGCCGCCCTGGTGTCTCACCTCCCCGACCAACTCGCGCACAATCAGAGGCAAGGAGCTGGAGGGCTGCTCATCCGCGGCCAACAGCAAAGCGCCGCCCGGATGTTGCTCCGCCAACACGGCGCGCCGCTCGACTTCCCGCAGGCGCGCCAGCTCTTCGGCCCGGATCAAAACGAGCCGCATCAGACGCGCGAGCTCCACCGCACGGGCCCGGTCGGCCGCATCGAAGTCCCGCCCGTCCTCCTTGACGCCCAGTAAGAACACGCCGAGCAGCCGGCCGTTTTCATGCAGCGGCACCACCAAGCGAGCGGATCGTCTCACCAAAAGGTTTTCGGCCGCCAGCGCCGCCCGCGGTGTCGTGCCTTCCGGCCAATGCCGCCCGTCAATCACCACGGGATTTCGCTCCAGCCATGCCCTCAGCCCATCATCCAACACGAAGGTCTCCCCACCTTCGAACGGCACGAGGTGCACTCCTTCCAGCCGGAAAAAATCCGCCCGCGAAGAACCCAGCGCCTCGCGCCAGACGCGCCGCATCTCCGCGCTAAGCCCACTCAGGGAGTCGAGTCTCTCCAGCAAGCCGGCGATAAACCCGCTCGGCAGTGGTCCGGCCGCCGATCCCACCGGCACCGCCGAGGGAACCGCCGGCGCCACCGTCCGCGCTGCAAGCGCGGACGTGTAGGCAAGTTCCTCAAGCAAGGGCAGAAGCAAACCAAGCCGCTCCTCGCTCTCCGCGTAGGACAAATACGCCTTCGCCCGGCCGGCCAGACGCGCCTGCTCAAACGGGCGGCTCCTGGGCTCCCCTACCAGGACCGTCGGACAATGCGCCAGAACCGCGGGCAAGCGACCATCCCACACCGCATCCAGCACCACAACCGCCACCAGATTAACCGCCGGCCCGCCGGGAACCGTGTCCTCACCCATTCGCAGGACTTCCCTGCCGGGGCCGCATTGCCGCGCCCAGACGTCCCTCAAGGAGGCGTCGGGCGTGGCTAGGATGACGGGACTGGACATGGAAAAGTGACTCGGAAGGTCGCTCCCTGGCCGGGGAGGGCCGGATCGACCGCGATCGTCGCACGCACATTCGCCAGAATGTCCCGGCAAATCGCAAGACCGAGTCCGAACCCGCGCGACCTCGTGGTTTGGAACGGTTGAAACAGCCGGCGCTGCATCTCCGGCGCGATTCCCGGTCCGCTATCCGCCACCGCCAACTCCACCCCTTCCGCCACACGCCGCGTCGTCAACCGCACCCACTTCTCCGGCCCACCCTTGGCCTCGACCGCCTGAATCGCATTGAAGCAGAGATTGAGAAGGACCTGCTTGGCGGCCGCTGCGTCGGTAACGACCACATCGGGATCCGCCGAGAACACCACGTCGACCCGCACACCCCTCTCGGAAGCCCTCGCCTCCACCAGCTCCAACCCGGGTCGCAGCACAGCATGGAGCCCTACCGGCTCCGCCTGATAGGTGCGCGGCGCCGCCATATCCAGAAGCTGCTGAGTCAGTTCGTCGATCCGCGCCACCTCGTCGCCAATCAGCCGGAAAAACTTCTCCCGAAACGCCGGGTCACCATAGTGCGTAGGCAACAGCTGCACGAAGGTCTTGATCGAAACCAGCGGGTTGCGGATCTCGTGAGCGAGACTGGCGCCAACCAACCCGACCGTCGCCAGCTGCTCCGTCCGCTGCACTTTCGCCGCAAAATGGGCGCGCTCCAACGCACTCTCCATGATCGCCGCCAGCTCAAGCAGCTCTACCACCTGCGGATACGTGTAAGGCCTCCGCGAAGGCCCGACGCCAAGCGCCACGATGATCGCGAAG
>CAIUOU010000133.1 GCA_903900845.1 uncultured Opitutia bacterium | reverse complement strand
CGAGCAATACCGCTCCCTCTACGATCTCGCCGCGCGCTACACCTACCTCGCGGCGAAAGCCTACGATTACGAAACCGGCCTGCTCGGCTCGACCTCCGGTCAGACCGCCATCAATGCCGTCGTCTCCTCCCGCGCTCTCGGCGATCTCACTGGGGGCGTTCCCCAGGCCACAGTCAGCACCCTGGGCGACTCCGGTCTCGCCGGCACGATGGCGCGCCTGCAGGCCGACTGGTCGGTCGCGAAGCCGCGACTCGGCATCAACAACCCCGACGTCAACGGCACGCTCTTCTCCCTCAGGCGCGAACTGTTCCGGCTGCTCCCCGATTCCTCAGGGGACACGGCGTGGCAGCAGACCCTTGAACAGCTCACCATGAGCAATGTGATGGCCGACTCGGATGTCGCCGCGGCCTGCCGTAACTTGCGGAAGCCAGACGGCTCCGCGGTGCCGGGTATCGTGATTCCCTTCTCGAGCACGATACGAAGGGGCTTCAACTTCTTTAATCTGCCCTCCGCGGCCGGCGACCACAACTTCTCGCCGTCGAACTTCGCCACCAAGATCTACTCCGTGGGGCTGGTTTTCCGTGGCTATATCGGCATGGATCCCTACGCGGCAGGGACCCCCAACGCAGGCAGCCCCAACACCAGCGCATCAAACGCGCTCAACGCCACGCCGTACGCCTATCTGATTCCGGTGGGAACGGACTACATGCTCGCGCCCCCGCTGGGCGACTCCGGTGCCGTGCGCGCTTTCAACGTGAACGACCAGGCGCTGCCGCTGCCGTTCAATCTCGGTGCGACAGCGTTCTCCTCGGCGCAATTCTTCACCGCCACCGGCACCTTGAGCGAGGCTCCTTGGATCCTGCGCAAGCACCAGGCCTTCCGCCCGGTCAGCGACCCGGCTTTCTTCTACGGCACGGTGCCGGCCGAGTTCACCAGCTCTCGTCTCGTCGGCCGCAGCGTGTGGAACAGCTCGTGGAAGATCGTCATCCCCGCCTACACCCTGCTCAACAACGAGATCGACGGCCTAAACCGTTTCGTCGCGAGCGTGAAGGACATCGAGATCTTCCTGCGCACGTATTCGCACTCGGGGAACTGAACCATGGAGACTTCCTGCGATAAGCCCGCCTCCGCGGCGTGCCCTGAGCGCAGCGTCCGTCCGATGGCGCCGAGGGTGTTCATCTTGTTGGTTTCGCTGCTCACCTTGGCCGGCGGGGCTTGGTGGATCTATCGGGCACGTGTCTCCGCACCCGGGACCGCCGGGCAAGGCGCGAACCCGCCGGAGTCGGTACCGAGCAAAGGCTCGCCGAATTCGGTGCAACTTGAACAGAACAAGGCCGTTGTCTTTCAGCGGGCGTTCTGGCGCCGGCCCGAAAAGGGTGATCGTATCATCGCCGCCGAGCGTCGCGACTGGCTCGACGAAACTTCCGCGGTGCAAAAGTGGCAGTGGTTCGTGACGGTCGATCCAAGCCCCGGATTTCGCCGCTGGCTGCTCGACGACAACCCATTCGAGGTCACGGCGGTGGTGGCCGGTACTCCGCCGCCCGCTTTCGAAAACACTCCTCCATGGTTTCCCGCGCGGTCGGAGTTGGCGGCGTACCTGCAGTACCGGACGCGCGGCAGCCGCCTGGCAATATTCCTGGACCCGAAATCCGGTCAGCTTTTCGCTGCGGATTCCGGCGCCGGTTTCGCCGCCGCCCTGCGCTAACGACCAGGCGCTGCGCCCATTCTTTTTTGGCCACTCATGAAGACCAGCACACCTGCGCACACCTCAGCCTTCGCCCTCACCGCCGCCCTCATTTTCGCGCTTAATCCCGGTCTACGGGGCCAGGGGGCGGTCTCCCGGCCCGTAGGCTATCTGGTGCAGACGATTCCGGCCGGGCAGACCGCGTCCTTCTCGATTCCCTTCGATCCGGACGTCTCCAGCCGCCCGAATACGATCCGCCGGGTCAACGCGTTGGGCACCTCTTATCTTGAATCCGATGGCGCGGATTGGTCGCCCGGAGCCTTTTCCGCTCCCGCGTCCCCTTACGCGGTGCGATTCACCTCAGGACAAGCCTCCGGACGCATTTTTCTGGTCAGCTCGACGGCCAACACCGCCTCCCGGCTTTATCTGGAAACCGACGGTCTCGACCTCGGATCTCTGCAGATCGAGTTGGGTGCGGCGGGCGCTTCGTTCGAGATCCTGCCCGCCGACACCCTCGCAACCTTTTTTGGCGCCAACACATTGGGCGACGCCTTGGTTGTCCAGGGCGGTCCCAACGCCGGCAGCGCCGATTTGGTGCAGCTCTGGGCCGGCCCCGGCTGGAATCGCTACTACTTTAACACCCTTTGGAACCGCTGGGCGTTGGACTCCGACACCGAGGTGGACGTGAGCCGCAACAACGCGCTGCTCCGGCCGGACCGGGGAATCATGATCACGCGGCGCGGCGACACTCCTCTGGTTGTCGCGGTCGTGGGCCGCGTGCTCGCCGTTCCACATCGGGCGGTGCAGCTCGGCAGTGAGAATTTGCAGAGTCTTTTGGCGACCATGCAGCCGGATGACATCACTTTGGGGAGCCTAGCTTTGCAGCGGTCGGACCGCGTGGGAGGATGGCGCTCCTCCAGCGATCCCGGACAGGCCGACATTCTCTCAGTCTGGAGCGGAGCCACTTGGCTTAGCTTCTTCCACAACGACTCCGTCGGCTACTGGCAGCGGGTGGGCGACCCCGGACCGAATCGCGACGAGTTCGTGATTCGTGCGGGTGTGCCCGTATTCGTAAAGCGACGCGCCACGACCCCTTCGGGCGTTGATCGCACCATCGCCTTCCCCGCCGCCCTGCCTTAACCTGGACTCATGAGTTCGCGGAGCGGTGTTGTTCCTTGGTTTCGCTCCGCAGGTAGACGCGCGCGACCGGATTTCATACAGCTAACAAAAACTACTGCGGTGATCCCCTGAAATCTGACTGTGGAGCGGCTGCCGGAGGTCTTCGCCCGGAAGGCGGACCATGACGCGGAGAGCGCGAAGGAACGCGAGCGGGAGCTTTTCGAGGAGATTGGCCGGCTCCAGATGGAGCTGGAGTGGCTTAAAGGTGGTACCCCGCCTGTGCCGTATGCCCAAAGGCTCGTGACCTTTTTAAGTTAAGGTGGGCGCCCCCGTCGCGTCTCCTGCCTTCCGGTTTACGGCCTGGCATTCCTCGCGCCGGTTTCGGCTCCCGCAATTATCCTAAGGTAAAGAGCAGTTATTGAAAGCACCTCGAACACTGCAGGGTACCGCCTTGAACATAGGTCAACGGGAGGCCCCGTCAAACGGCATCTCCGCCGGCGTGAAGCGTCGCCTATCGCAGGTGAACGCGGGGATTCACCCCGCGGGCCGCGTCAGCCGCCGAGGATGCTCTCGTCGAGGTGCTGGATGATGACTTCCTGCAGGGTCGCGAGAAACACGTAGCAACGAAAGGCGAGGTTGGTCTCGCGCGGCAGCCGCGAGATCTCCAGCTCGCCAGTCTCGAGCGCCTCGTCCCCGACCGTCTTCAACGCGTGCTCCCGCAGCCGCAATCGCACGGCGGCGCAGGCCCGCAGGATGACCTCGGCGTTGTCGCCGTCGAAGGCCACCACCCCTTCGCGGAAGAACTCCTCCCCGAAAAGCGCGAGGAGCGCGTCCACCTCACCCCGCTGGCCGGCCAGCAGCTCATCGGCCCACGCCTCCCGGAGTTCGTCGTCGGCGTCGGGTAGACCGGTCACGCCGGCGGATACCTCCCGCAGGCCCGGGGCCTGCTCGCGGATCACATCGAGAAGCGGCGCCACGATCGGCACCGCCAGCTTAACCTCAACTCGCTTCATCAGGTTCGATCACCGCCGTGAGATGCCATTGCTGCAGCGTGAAAACGTAGGCCTCGGCCTTCTCGCGCAACCCCCGCCACACGACCGAGCGCCCCTGCTCATGCACCTCGAGCATGCGCCGCCGTGCGGTCTGGTCGTCGAAGCCGAACACCTTTCGGAATACCAGCACCACGTAAGACATGAGGTTCACCGGGTCATTCAAGACCACGACGCGCCACCGCCCGCCGAGCGAGGTCTCGGTGTGGACGTCCTCCTTGGGCAACGTGCCGGTCTTGGTCATCACGCATCTTTCAACGGCTGCGCCGCGCGCGTGCAAACCCGATCGCGCGGCGCACGTTTTTAGAACCGCTTGCTCACCTGCGCCTCGAACACCCGCCCGCGGGGGTTGGTGCCGGCGCCACGCCGGTAGCCGGAGTCCTCGTCGGCCAGCGGCGGCTCGGCGTCGAACAGGTTGTTAACCCGGAACCTCAGCGTCGTGTCGGCCAACAGGCTGTCACGACGGCCCGTGAAAGCGTAATTGAGGTAGGCGCTGTGGGTGGCGTATGCGGTCACCAGGTAGCGGTAGCGTCGCACGCCGCCGGAGTCGACGTAGCTGGAGATGTACTCCGGCCTCCCGAGCGCCTCGTAGATCTCGCGCGTGGTCGAGGCGCCCGTGTCCACATACGTGCCGTAGTAATACGTGATCCAGCCGCCGGTCCAGGCGCCCGCCCGCCAGGTGGCGCCCAGGTTGCCGCGGAACCGCGTACGTCCGTCGCGATTGATGTTCTGCACCACCGGCGCGCCCGCGTCGGCCTGCGTCTCCGCGGTCAGCAAGTAGCCGGCGTCGCCACGGACCGTGCCCTGCCCGAAGCGGGTGCGCGGCAGCCGGTACTCGACCCCGAAATCCAGACCCTCGGTCTCGCGACCGGCCAGATTGACGTAATCCGTGACAACCGTGCGCACACCGCCGACGGGCGCGCGGCGCGAATCCGCGGGCCGGCCGGCGTTGTAGGCTTCGTAAGCCGCGAGGTCGGCCGGGGTGACCGGGTCGCGCACGACCTTGGGGTTACCGACATACGCCGGAGTGCCGCTCCCGAGGTTGAGCTGCGAAACCGGCGTGCCCGCAAGCAGAGCCTTCCGCACGGCGCCATCCAGCAACTCCTCGTCGTAGAGCAACTGGCTCGCGACGGTGACCGACGAGATGACGTCCTGCTGGCGGATCCGCCAATAGTCGACCGTGAGCGTCAGGCCGCGGATGAACGGCGGCGAAACGGCGAGGCCCGCCGACAGAGAACGGGCGGTCTCGGGTTTCAGCGCCTCGTTGCCCTGCCGCAGCACGACCGGCATCGCGCTCGAGTCGCGGTTGAGCCCGGTGACCTCCGAGCGGTAGAGATCGTTGTACGTGCTGCCCGAACGCTGGAGCGGAGTCGTGTTGGTCTGGACGAGATTCGGCGCGCGGTAGGACCCGGCGACGCTGCTACGCAGGAAGATCCATTCGTTGGGGCGGTAATTGAGCCCGAACTTGGGCTTGGCATTCGTGCCCGTGCGCGAGAAGTGCTCCACGCGTCCGGCGGCCGAGAACTCCATCGATCGCGCCCACGGGCGCCGGTTGGCGCGGCCGATCAGCGGGACAAGGGACTCGGCGAAAACCGAGACCACGGTCCTAGAGGCGTACAGGTTCACGTTCGGGCTAAGCGCGATAAAGTCGTTCTCGTTGGGGCCGAAGAACAGGTTGCGGGGATCGTTGGCGTTGCCGTTGAAAGGAGCATCGGCCGCGTTGCGTCCCGCGTAGGGCGGACGGTAGTCGCGGTAGTCCTCCCACCGCATCTCCGCGCCGAAGGCCAGGCCGACGGGTCCGCCCCAGAAACGCTCCCACACGTTGCCATTGACCTTGAAGTCCCACGTCGCGAGCTGCGTGCGGCCCTCGCGAATAAAGTTGTCGTAGAGGGAAGACGTGAGCGCCTCCGGGTTGCTGTGAGGCCGGTCGACCGCGAGCAGGTAGGGATTGGCCGTGTTGCCCGGCTGCGCGACGAGCTTGAAGGTGTAACTGAAAGGGTTGAACGCCTTGGCCGGATCCGACGAGGTGAGCGCCGCGCGCAGGCGGCTTTCGCGCACCGCAAAGTGCTCCTCGTCGCGCGTCTTGTTCCGGCCGTAAAGGACGCCCGACTCCCACTCCCAAACCGCGCCGATCCGGCCCCGCAGGCCCGCGACCAATCGGAGGGCCTGGGAATGGACATGGATGCGCCGCGGCTTGAAGTCGCGAGGGATGACGCCGACCCCGGTCAGAAACTGCACCTGCGCTGGATCGCCCGTGAGGCGGGGTGAACCGTCGGTATTGGGCGCACCCGTAGGATGATAGAAGCGCGTCCCGAACGGATTGAACGGGTTGTCGGCGCTCATGAAAATATTGTGATCAGTGGCGACGTCGAAGCTCGTCGGCAGTCGCCCGGTGACGGACACGGCCCGGTAGCCCAGCATTTCACCGAAAAACTCGAGGTCGCCCGCCAGCTTGTGCCGGAAAATCGCGGTCAGGTTCATCCGGTCCGTCTTCGGCAGGATCGGCTTATGGTCGTTGGGGTTCTGGTACCAGTTGACCGTGTAATCGTCGATGTTGTGCGAGGGCAGCGTCTGCCGCCAGCCAATGCCGCCGTCGGCGAGCGGGATAAGGTAAAACGTACCGTTGGTCGCGAGTGTCGCCGAGGTGGTGCCCGAGGAAGTGATGATGCCGCGGTTGGCGGCGGGGCGGGCCCCGATGAACGCCCCCGCGGAGTCGTAACTCCCGCGCACATAGCCGCCGTAGTAGCTGGAGTCGGTGCTGAGCCGGTTGTCGAAATCGTTGTCGCGCGAGACCACCCCGGCGGTGTCGGTGATCGGCAGGCCGTCCCATGGCGCGGGCACGTTGCGGGTGACGCGGATGTCCTGATCGCGGGAAAACTTGCGCTGCGCCAGCCAGAGAAAGTCCCGATGGTAGTAATCGAACGTGAGGAGCAGGTTACCCCGGCCGCGGTTGAGCCGGATGCCCTCGGTGAACTCGAGGTTCCAGTCGTTGCCACCGCCGTGCTGGCTGACGCTGCCGCGCAGCCGCAAGCTGCGTCCGTCGTAGCGGCTGCGGGTGATGTTGTTCACCACGCCGGCGGCGGCGTCGGTTCCGTACACCGCCGACGCGCCGTCGCGCAGGATCTCGACGCGGGAAAGCGCGGCGGAAGGCAGGTTGTTGATGTTCGTGGATAGCGAGGGAACGCTGCCCTCGGCCATGCTCACCGGGTGCGGGGGCATGCGGCGGCCATTGAGCAGCACGAGCGTGTTACCGCTGCCGATGCCCCGGAGGTTGATGGCCGTATTGTCGCCGCGCGCATCGGCTCCGAGGGTGTTGCCCTCGTCGAGCTCGAGCGGCCCACCGATCGAGAGGTTTTCAAACAGCTCCGCCGGCGTCGGCGCTCCGCGCAGATCGAGGTCCTCCAGGTTGAGCACCGTGACCGGGAGGGTCTTTTCCTCGTCGAGCCGGCGGATGTTGGAGCCGGTGACCGTGAAGGCTTCCATCAGCACGGTGTCACGCCGCGCCTCCGCCGCGGGCGGCGGGACGGGGGGCGTCACTTGGGCGAGGACCGGAAGGGCGGCGAGGATCAACAAGGCGCCGGACAGGCGCCGGGGGAAATCGGGAAGGAACGGCATAAGGGTGTAATGCGACCGTCGTCCGGTTAACGAACGCGAGGCATGTCCGATCGTACCAACCGAAATCGCGGCCGCAACTTCCGCGGAAAAAACGGGAATCAGCGGGCTGAGGCCCGGTTCCCGCCGATACGGTAGAGCGCCTTCTCGGAACGAAGGAGCACGGTGTTCTCCGCGACCGCGAGGCTCGCCAGCGTCCGCTCGCCGAGTTCGTTTCGCGCGAGTTGCCGGAAGGTCCGGCCCGCCGCCACCACCGTCGCCACGCCTCCCTCGCTTTGGAAATAGACCCGGCCCGCGGCCGCCAGAGGAGAAGCGGAATAGCCGGGCTCCAGCTTCTCCTGCCAGTACACCTCACCGGTGCGGGCGTTGAAACAGGTGGCCACGCCCATGTCGCTCACCGCGTAAAGTTCGTCACCGACCGCGACCGTCGATGGCGTCAGCGGGGCGCCCTTTGTCGTCCGCCAAGCGATATGGGAATCCGTCAAATCCCCCATTGATCCATCCACGCGGATCGCGAGCAGGTCCGCCCGGTTATAGCCGGTCCCGATGAAGATGAGACCGTGCGCGAACACGGGACGCGGAATCAGGGAGTAACCGCCGCCATACCGCACGCGCCAGAGTTCACGTCCGTCGGCGGGATCGTGGGCGATGACCGCGCCGCTGGCCGGGCAGACGATCTGCGGCCGCCCCGCGACCTCGATGAGCAGCGGGGTGGCGAATGAGAATTTCTGCCGGACCTCCAGATCGCGCGCCGATCGCCAGGCGACCTCGCCCGTGCGCCGGTCGAGCGCGACCAGGGCGGGATCGGTGCGGGCGTCAGCGCTGAAGACGAGCCGGTCGCCCACGATGATGGGGGAGCCGCCGTTGCCGTGCTCCGGCTCGTAGCGCAGCCGGTTGTTGCGCCAAAGGACCTTCCCTTCGAGATCGAGGCACGCGGTGCCGAAGTGGCCGAAATGCACGTAAACCCGACCTTCGTGCACCACGGGCGTGGGGCTGGCCGGGGAGTTCTTCTTGTGCATCGACGCGCGGCCCGTCTCGGCCGGCGGGAACACCTCGGTGTCCCAAAGTATCCGGCCGGTCGCGAGCTCCAGCGCGAGCGCCCGCAGCGAGGGCGCCCCATCTCCAACGGCCACGCCCGTCGTGAGAAAAATCCGCCCGCCGGCCGTCACCGGGGACGACCACCCGAGACCGGGAACCGGCTGGCGCCAAAGGACGTTCTCGGTCGCCGACCACTGCAGCGGCAAATCGGTCCCGCGCGAGATCCCCTGCCCTCCCGGCCCGCGAAACTCCGGCCAATCCTCGGCGCGGACCGACACGCCGGCGAAGGTGAGCACAAGAAGCAGACCGGTGGCGCGGGGAAACGAAGGCATGACCCGATTGAGGAGCGCCATCCTGATCCGACGAGGCAAAAAACCGTGGTGATGCCATCGGCGGCGACCGCACGACGCGCGCCGGATGCCGCCCCATCGTCACGCGGCAATTGGCTGGCCGCGCCCGAGGGCACGTGTTTGCTGCGGCCAATCCACGCGCGCATGCCAGCTGTTCGCCTTCGGTTTTTCGCCGGCTTTCTCCTCGTTCTAGCCTTCCTGCCAGCGCTTCGCCGGCCGTCGGGACCCTCGATCCAAGGCGAGCCCTTCGCCGCACATCCTTCCGCCCCGGCACCGTCGTCACCATGGGAAACAGACGACCAGCCGCGAGCCGGCGAAATTTCCTCGGCCGCGCCCGCAGCGGGAGGGCGCGGATCCGCGACTGAGCTGGACCCGTTGGCCGCTTTCGAGGATTGGCTCACCGCCTGGCGGCGCGCCGCGCCGTCGGACGAGGCGCGACTCACTTCAGCGGGCGTCGAATCCGCCCGCCGGCGGCGAGCCGCTCTGAGGGAACTCATCCGGCGGGATCCCGAGGCCGCGCTGGCGGCCGCGGTGCCCGCCGGGTTCCGGTCGACGCTGCCGTCCACCATCGTCGCCGAGTTGGAGGAGAGGATCGACCGGCGCGGAAGCTGGGAAGTGGCCGTCTCCTGCCTCGGCGGGGTGACCCGGCTGGAACGTCACGCGGTGATCGGGGAACGGCGGCTGGAGGCTTTCACGCACGGCCGACGGCTCCAGCAGCACACCAAGCTGGGCATCCCGTTGCATGGAATCGCGATCGACGGCCTCGGCGCCTTCAGCGACGAGCCTCTCCGCCTGCTGGATGACGCGGAAAAGATCGGCACCGGCATCCCGGCCGACCAGATCGCCGCCAGCATCGGAGGGGATACCACCGTGTTTGATGGACCGGAGGCCCTGGCGGTTCAGCGCGCTTCCCTTGTGGCGGCGGAGACGGTCACGGGACCATTTGTCGCCGCAACCGGGGCCCCGGAACGCGCCGCGAACACCCCGTGGATCCTGGGTCCGAAACGTGTGCTCTGGGTGCAGGTCGACTTCGCCGATGAACCCGGCGCGGTGGCGACGGCGGCGGAGATCGAGGCCACCAACCGCCAGGTGGCGACGTTCTTCGCGGCGACGTCCCACGGTGCGACCACGATGACCTTCAACGTGCTGCCGGCGGTGCTCCGCATGACCCGCGACAAGGCTTTCTACAACGCTTCGTCCACCTCGGCGGGGCAGCTCCAGAACGATGCCGCGCCCCTCGCCAAGGCCTACGACGCCGCGAACGGGGGCACCGGCGCCTTCGACCCCGACAAGTACGACCGCTGGATCGTGCTCTTCAAACGCATGCCGGCCTATGCCTTCGGCGGTCAGGCCATGCTCACCGGCCCGCAGGTCCGGATGAACGGCAACATCTCGCCCGGCACGACGTATCAT
>CAIUOU010000132.1 GCA_903900845.1 uncultured Opitutia bacterium | reverse complement strand
CCGCAAAATGCGGATCTTCTGTTCCGTCGCGTGTCGTTTGCCTTTCATGGTCTGGGCTCTTTCTAAAGCCGCGGACTAACATCGCAACCGGCCCAGATTTCAGGGGATCAGCGCAGTCTTCATGGGGTGTTAAAAAATGGTGGGGGGGCGGGCCGGAAAACCGGCGGCATGAACATTGGCATGGCTTGAACCGCGCGGGTGGGGCGCTTGGAGGAGGAGGAGTGGCGCGCCCGTGGGGGAATGAGCACCGGGGTCGAACGGTTTTTTGCGACTAATCGATCGACCGCAAGCCCGGCGCGATTTTTTGAAGCAAGCGGTGCTTCGCCCCTACGCCCTCCTGTCATTCGAACGTTGCGCGCGTCGCGAGGCGCGGGAAAAGCTCGGTCCACACGTTCCTATTTCCCGCTTAAGCCATGAATAATACCCCGTTCCTTCCGCTGGCTCGTTTCAACCGGGCGCTGCTACTCAAATTGTCGCTACTGTTTCTCGGCGTTGTTCCCGCCTGGTCGCAGGTTTCCCTCACCGGCACGGTCACCAATGCCGCGACCGGACGCGCCTTGCAGGGTGCCCGCGTGGTCGTCGACGGCGCGACGCGCGAGACGCTCACGGATGCTGACGGTGGATACCGGCTTGAGGGCCTCGCGGCCGGTGGCGCGTCCTTGAGCGTGAGCTACACGGGTCTGGACGTCGCACGCGTCCAGGTGGTGCTGGCGGCGGGCCCGAACCGCCGTGACGTGGCCCTGACATCGGGCGTGTATCGAATGGATCAATTCGTGGTAGCCGGGGAGCGCGAGGGTAACGCCCAGGCCGTGACGTTGCAGCGCCTCTCCGACGGTGTGAAGAACATCGTCTCCACCGACGCGTTCGGCAATCTTGCCCAGAATCCGGCGGACCTCCTCGTGCGCTTGCCGGGAGTAGAGGGCGACACGGTCGATGGCACCATCCGCTACGTTCGTATCCGTGGCCTCAGTCAGAATCTCGTCTCCATCACCATGGACGGGAATCGACTGGCCGACGCCGCTTCCGCCGGCGCCACTCGCGAGTATCAGTTCCAGACGGTCAGCGCCGACACGGTGGAGCGGCTCGAGGTCACGAAATCACCGACGCCCGACATGGACGGCGACTCGATCGGAGGAGCCGTGAACATGGTATCCAAGACCGGCTTCGATACCAAGGGGCGCTTCGTGCGCATTTCCGCCGGGCTGACTTATCGTCCGTTCGACGACCGCATGCAGGGCGCGCCCTATAACTACGCCGTGGCCTACTCCGAATCCTTCGGCGGACGCCTGGGCGTCGCGATCAACTTCGGCCATCGTCAGTTGTTCACTCCGCAGGATACGGTCACGCAGACTAGCCTCGCGTTGGCGAACGGCGTGAGCGGCCCGACGTACACCAATACCGTCGGCTACACGGATGAGCGTCTCCTCACGTCGCGCTGGGGAGGTGGCGTCCGACTCGACTACAAGCTCGGCGACCGCAGCCGGATTTACTGGGGCTCGACCATCAACCGGCTCACCGACCACGACACGGATCGTGTGCTGGCCTTCACCGGGCCTGCGGCCGCGGTGGCTCCCGGATACACTGACACGTTCACCACGATCCTGCCGAGCACGGCCAGCACGGTGAACATCCAGGCGGACAACGCCTACAAGGACGCGCGCACGCGTTACCACCAACTGGGCGGCAATCATAACCTGGCAGGGCTGGAGCTCGACTGGAACCTTTACCAGTCGGACTCAAAGTCGAATTACGCGGGGCAGCGCAACTGGGGCTTCACGGCGCGCGGCATCGGCTTCACGGTGGACCAGCGTGGTCGCGCTGATTTTCCGGTCGTCACGCAGACCGCGGGGCCGGCCATCACGGACCTCGCGAGTTTCACCGAGAACCGGTATCGGATCGATCGCCGGGCGGGCTGGGATTTTTACCGCGGCCTGTCGCTGAACGCGAAGAAGTCATTCGCCGCCCAATGGCCCTTCTACGTGAAGGCCGGCATGCGGATCCGGGAGCAACGGCGCGTCCTGGAGGCGACTCAGTGGAGCGGAAACTATGTGGGGCCCGACGGGGTGCAGGGGCCCAATGCCGCGCGCGGTGGGGTTAACGACGATAATCTGGCCCAGTTCGGGCTGATCGCCGCGGGCCGGCTGCACACGTTCGCCGTCCGTTTTCCGGCCGTACCGGTGCCGGCTTGGCCCCATTTCACCAACATGCTGATCGACGGGGCGCTGGAGAAGACTCCGGCATATTTCTTCCGCGAGACGGCGGCCAACATTCAGGCTCAGCTGAACGGCGACCAGCGCTTCAAGGAGCGCATCCCGGCCGCCTACGCCATGGCGCATGCTCAGCTCGGCCGGCTGGGCGTCCTGGCGGGGGCTCGTTTCGAGGAGACGAACGTGCGCGGCGAAGGCGCGTTACAGGCGCTTACCCCGGAGGAACGTGCGCGCCGCGCCGCTTTCTCGGGACCGCTTACGGACGCGGAAATCATCCGACGTAATCTCGCCGAATACGGGGGGCGTCAGGTGCGTACCGGAACCTACCGCAACGTGCTGCCCGGGATCCACCTGAAGTACGCCTTCACCCCGCGCCTGATCGCGCGCGCCAGCTGGGCGACGAACGTGGGCCGCCCCGGGATCGGCCAGCTGATTCCGCGCACGACGGTGAATTTCGACGCGAAGACGATCACGACGAGCAACCCGGCGTTGAAACCGCAGACCTCGGATAATTTCGATCTCGCCGCGGAGTACTACTTTGAGCCGGCCGGAGTCGTGTCCGTGGGGCTTTTCCAGAAGCAGCTCCGTGATTTCATTTTCACCGCCGGTGGCCTGACGGTTGGCACGGGCGCGGACAACGGCTTCAACGGCGACTACGCGGGCTATACCCTCACGACCCAGTACAACGGCGGCGGCGCCAAGGTCCGCGGCATCGAGCTTAATTACAGCCAGCAATTCTCCTTCCTGCCCGGGTGGCTGGCCGGCTTCGGCGCCTACGGGAATCTTACCCGGATGGAGACCGAAGGAAACTACGGTGCGGGCAACGCTATCGCGGTGGCCGCGAACCCGAAGGGCAAGGTGGCCGGCTTCAATCCGGACACCTCGAACGCGGGCCTTTCCTACATCCGCGACGGGATCACGGTGCGACTGCAATGGAACCACCGTGCGCGCTATCTCACGACCTACAATGCGGTCGACTCTCAGCTCGTCTACCGAATCCGGCGCGACACGCTGGACCTTAAGACGCAATACCAGCTCACACGGCGCCTGAGCGTCTATCTCGACATCAACAATGTGCTTCGGGAGTTCGAGACGGGACAGGATCGCGGACCGCGACCCTCCCAGCGCCGCGTTCTCACACCCGGCTTCTTCGGCGGCATCAACGCCCGTCTCTGAAGGTACGCCTCCACGCGACGCCACGCAGGCGAGGTCGACGGCGGCCGGCTTGGCGGGGCTCTGCCGCAAGGCGTTAAAAATCCTTGGGGCGCGGTCGGTTCCCCGCGGTGCGGCGGCACCTGCCTTCGCTTAACTGATTTGCTCGGGCGTGTAGTGGTTCCACAGCTCCTTGAGGTCGGGGTCCTCGAGGGCGGTGGTTTTCCAGTCCGATTTGATCCGGCAGGCGCGTTCGAGGCGGCGCTTCGCCGACCGCAGGTCGCCCAGCAGGCAGTGGTAGCAGGCGAGGTTGAAGTGGATGACGCCGACTTTGGGGTGGAGCGGCTCGGCCTCGAGCAGCACCTGCAGCGCCTGTTCGACGCGCCCCAGTTCTCGCAGCGCGTAGGCCCAGTGGATCCAGCCCTGCGGCGTGCCTGGGTGCCGGCGGGCCAATTCGCGTCCGATGGCGATCAGTTGTTCCCACTCCTTGGCCTCCAAATGCAACTCCGCCCGCGCGGCGAGCACGGCGGGGAGATGGCGATCCTTGGCCCGGATCGCGCGGATCTCGGCGGCGGCCTGCCGCAGCATGCCGAGGCCCAGGTATCCCTCGACGAAACGCACGCGAACTTCCGCGGTGAGAGGACTGCGGGTGTTCCTCCTTTTTTTCCTCAGGACGGGCATGGCGAACGGGAAAACGACCACGGGTCGCGGCGCGGCTCCAGAACTATTGCGCGCTTCTCACGCCCCGATCGGGGCGACGGACCCGAGCGCGAGGACCACCCGGCCCGAGGCCCGGCTGGCGTTTATATCCACGGTAAAACGCGCCTCCCAGTCGTTGGCTTCCTCCGGATCGACGAGCACCTGCGCGATCTCGAGATCGCGGCCCGGCTCCCCATCCAAGCCGTGCGTGTGCTTGGTTGAGCGTCCTTCCGGATCCAGTCGCAGCCGTCCACGGGCGTCCTCGAACCCGGTGAAAAGCGTCTCGGCGCGTCGCGCCTCGATGGCGGGATTATCCGAACGCAGGCGGGCGGTGAGCGACTCCCAGTCGCGCGCCGCGGCGTCCTGCAACACGCCCAGCACCGCCACGCGCACGAGCCGTCGGAACGCCGCGCGGTCGCGGGTGATGTCGGGCGGCGGCCGCGGTGTTTCCGGTTTCGCCTCGGCGGCCGCGTCCGGGTGGAGCAGGTTTTCCCACTCCTCCAGGAGGCTGGAGTCCACGCCGCGCACGAGCTCGCGCAGGTGGTCCTCCACTTCGAGCAGTTCCTCGGTCTTGGCGCCGACGGGGACGGTCTGCGCGAGGACCTTCCAAACCTGTGACAGGTGGCGCAACAGCAGGCCCTCGGAGCGCTGCAGGCCGTACTCGCGGACGTAGTCGTTGAAACCGAGGAAGCGCTCGCACATCTCGCGGACGATCGACTTGGGGCGGACGTTCTCGCCCTCGACCCAAGGATGGGCGGCGGCGAACGCGTTGAAGGTCTCGTAGAGAAACTCCCGCCGCGGCTTCGGGTGCTCGATCTCCTCGAGCTTCTCCATGCGTTCGGCGTAGTCGACGCCCTCGGCCTTCAGTTCGGCGAGTTTCTCGGCCTTCAGTTTATCAACCTGCCGGCGCAGGATGGCGTCGGGGTCCTCGACGATCGCCTCGCAGAGCGTGAGCACATCGAACGCGTAGGTGGGGTCGGCCGGATCCAACCTCGGCAGGGTGTCGAGCAGGTACACTGAGAGCGCCTGGTGGAGAGAAAAGTCGTCCTGCAGCTCGATGTTGACCTGCACCTTCCGGGAGACCGCGGGGCGGGCAGCGGCCGCCGTCTCCACCCGAGAACCGCGCGGGGCCAGCTCGACGATGCCACGCTCGACCAGCGCGCGGAATAATTGCCACCCGCGCCGCCGGAGCAGGTTCCTGCGGTGTGGAGTCTCGTGGCAGTCGCGGATCAGGCGCTGCAGGTCGCGGCAGCCGTCGCCCGGCCGGCTGAGCATGAGCAGCAGCATGCCGTGGGTGAGGCTGAAGCGTGACTGCAGCTCCTCGCAGGGTGCGGTGCGCAGGCGCTCGAACGTGCGGGCGTCCCAGCCGACTGTCCCCTCGGGGGCGCGCTGCTTCACGACGGAGCGCTTCCGGCCCGGTTCGGCCGCCGCCTTTTCATCGGCCCGCTTGTTGGCGATCACGTGTTCCGGCGCCTGCGCGATCACGTAACCGCGGTCGTCGAATCCGCGACGTCCGGCGCGGCCGGCGATCTGCCGGAAATCACGCACGCTGAGGACGGCGGCCTTTTTGCCGTCGTATTTCCAAAGCTGGGTGAAGACGACGGTGCGGATCGGGACGTTGATGCCGACGCCCAGCGTGTCGGTCCCGCAGATGATCTTGAGCAGGCCGCGCTGCGCGAGTTGCTCGACCAGGATGCGGTAGCGCGGCAGCAGGCCGGCGTGATGCACGCCGACCCCGTGGCGGAGCCAGCGCTGGAGGTCCTTGCCGAACGGGCTCGTGAACCTCGCGCCGGACAAGGCCCCCTGCAGCGCCGCCTTTTCCTCCCGCGTGCAGACCGGGAGGCTCATGAAATCCTGCGCGCCATCGCTTGCGGCGCGCTGCGTGAAGTGAACCACGTAGACCGGCGCGCGCTTTGTCTGGAGGAGCTCGGCCAGTTTTTCGGCAAGAGGAGTCTCCGACCACTCGAATTCGAGCGGCACGGGACGCCGGTCGCCGCGCACCGTCACGCATGGTGCCCCGGTGCGGCGCGCGATGTCCTCCCCAAGGAATCCCGTCGCGCCGAGCGTCGCCGACATCAGGAGAAAGCGCGCCCGCGGCAAGGTGAGGAGCGGCGCTTGCCAGGCGACGCCGCGTTCCGCGTCGCCGTAGTAGTGGAACTCGTCCATCACCACCGCGCGGAGATCGCAGTCGGGACCGCGGTGGAGGGCGATGTTGGCCAGGATCTCCGCGGTGCAGCACAGGAGCGGAGCTCGCGGGTTGACGCTCGCGTCGCCGGTCATGAGGCCGACGTTGTCTGGCCCGAACTCGCGGCAGAGTGCCAGGAACTTCTCGTTTACCAGCGCCTTGATCGGGCAGGTGTAGACGCCGCGTTCACCGCGGCAGAGGGCGCGGAACAGTATCGCGCTGGCCACCAGCGATTTTCCGGAGCCGGTCGGGGTGCAGAGGATGACGCTTCGATCCTCGAATAATTCGAGGATCGCCTCCTCCTGCTCGGGGTAAAGCTCGAGTCCGCGCGCGGCGATCGCGGCGAGAAAGCGCTCCAGGATCGCGGAGGTGTCCGGCGCGCCGCCGCTCGTGCCGGCGAAGGGTGCGAGCGGGGGCGGGGCTTCGGCGCCGGGCGGCATCGTGGCAGGGTGCCGCGGGGCGAAGCTCAGAGCTCCGAGCAAGCGGCGGGCTTCAGGAAGCGCGCCGTGTTGCGCGAGGTGTTGCCGGCGTAGCGCGGATCATCCTTCATCTTCTGCCAGCGCGGGTCGGGGCCGAATTTCTTCCAGCCGGCCAGGTGCGCCGCGAGGTCGGGGCCGCTGGTGATGTAGCGCAGGTGGGGCAGGTTGGGACCGCTGAGGGCCTGGCCGAAGAACAGCGGCGACATGCCGAGGTCCCGCATGATCTGCGTCTCGCCGTCGTCGAACATCGCCATCTTGTTGAGGGCCTTCAGCTCGCTGTGACTCTCGTAGTCGCGCATCTCGAATACGCGGCCGGGCGCGCGGGACTTCGAGAACGATGGGATCTCCATGCGCGGCATGCTGCGGAAGGCGCGGAGCAGCCAGCTGTCGACGCGCTCGAAGGCCGGGGAGGCTTTCTGGGCGTTGAGATAGGCCGCGCCCGCGGATTGCACGGCGGGGTCGGCGTTCAGGTCGGCGCTGACGTCGGCGTAGCTCTCGAGCGACGCGTAGGGGATCAAGAGCCACACCGGAGAATCCGCCACCGGCTCGGAGGTTCCTTTCTGCTTGTCGACCTTCAGCTCGGTGAAGACGCCGACGTTGCGCACCCCGCGCTTAGCGAGCGCGGGCAGGAAGGCCTTCTCGAGGTAGGACTCCAGCGGGTCGCGCGCGGCGCTGGTCTTCAGGCGGGTATCGGCCTTCAGGTGGTAGCAACGGACGTCGTAGTGCTCGCGGGAGCCGCCGGCCGGCGAGGCTGGTGCGGCGTGCGCGCGGGTGGCGGCGAGCGTGGCGCCGGCGGCGAGGGAAGTGGCGAGGAAGTCGCGGCGGGAGGTTGTCATGGTGGTTGCGGGTGACCGTGGTTAGCGGGGCGCGGTCGCGCAAGAATTGGTTCGCGCCGCACCGGCGCCGACCCTTGCTTCGCACTCCCAGACTTTTTCACCTCATGTCCTCCCCGCTCCCCTCGATCGCATTCATCGGCACCGGTGTCATGGGACGCAGCATGGCCGGCCATCTCCGCGCGGCGGGTCACGCGCTGCACGTTCACAACCGCACGCGGGAAAAGGCCGCGGAGCTCCTGGCCGCGGGCGCGACCTGGCACGACTCGGCGGGTGCGGCGGCCGCCGCGGCCGATGTGGTGATCACGATGCTGGGTTTTCCGAGCGACGTGGAGACGAGTTATCTCGGCGCGGGTGGCATCATCGAACGGGCCTGTCCGGGGGCGCTGCTCATCGACATGACGACCTCGAGTCCGCTGCTGGCGCGGCGGATCGCGGAGGCGGCGGCGAAGCGCGGGCTGGAATCGCTCGACGCGCCGGTATCCGGCGGCGATCTCGGCGCACGCGAGGCGCGGCTGGTGATCATGGTGGGCGGCTCGGAGTCTGGTTTCGCGCGGGCGCGGCCGGTCTTCGACCTGATGGGCAAGAACATCGCGCGTCACGGAGGTCCGGGCGCGGGGCAGCATTGCAAGATGGCCAACCAGATCGCGGTGGCCGTCGGCATGGTGGCGTGGGTTGAGGCGCTGGCCTACGCGCGCAAGGCGGGGCTCGATCCGGCGGCGGTGCACGCGAGCATCAGCGGCGGCGCCGCCGGCAGCTGGGCGCTGACCAATCTCGCGCCGCGGGCGTTGGCCGAAAATTACGCGCCGGGCTTCTACGTGAAGCATATCATCAAGGACATGCGCATCGCCCTCGATAGCGCGGCGGAGCTGAAGCTCGACCTGCCCGGCCTGGCCGAGGCGAAGCGCCTCTACGAGAAAGTGGCGGCGCGCGGCTGGGAGGAATGCGGCACGCAGGCGCTGTACCGCCTCTACCTCGCGCCGTGAATGTCCCGGCCCCCGCTGATTTTTCCCCATGAAGCTTTCCCCTGATTTCCGTCGCCGGGTGCTGGCCCGGGAGTGGCTGGCCGGCACGTTCCTAAACCTCGGTTCGCCGATCACGGTCGAGTTGGCCGGGCTGGCCGGCTTCGACTGGCTCCTGATCGACCATGAGCATGGTCCCGGCGGGCAGGACACGCTGCTGCACCAGCTGCAGGCGGCGGCGGCCACGCCGGCGTTCGCGGTGGTGCGCATCGCGCAGAACGAGACCGCGCGTTTCAAGCGGGTCCTGGACATGGGCGCCTCGGGCGTCATGGTTCCGTACGTCAACACTGCGGCTGAGGC
This sequence comes from uncultured Opitutia bacterium, assembly GCA_903900845.1. GTDB lineage: Bacteria > Verrucomicrobiota > Verrucomicrobiia > Opitutales > Opitutaceae > ER46. Next base: position 2,133 of record CAIUOU010000132.1, on the reverse strand, counting down.
ACGCGCGGCGGTTTCGGCGATGCGTTATCCCCCGCACGGCGTCCGCGGAGTCGCGAAGTTCAACCGTGGAGCCGGTTTCGGCGGCGACTTCGAGGACTATTACCTGCACGCCCACGAGCGGTTGCTCGGGGTGCTGCAGATCGAGACCCCCGAGGCCGTGGCGAACGCGGAGGAGATAGCGGCGGTGGATGGCGCGGATGTGCTGTTCGTGGGTCCGACGGATCTGTCCTACAACATGGGCATGCGCGACCAGCTCGAGCGCCCGGAGTTCGTCGCCGCGCTGAAGCGCGTGGCGGACGCAGCTCGGAAGCACGGCAAGGCCGCCGGCATCCTGGTCCACAGCGCCGCGCTCGTGCCGATGCTGAAGGATCTGGGCTACACCTTCATGGCGCTCGGCAGCGACGGCGGCGCGGCGCGGGCCGGGCTGCTCGGTTTCGCCGGTGCGCTGAAGGGCAAGTGATCGTCTGGGGGCACGACCATGCGCATCACGGAAATGCACATCACGCCGATCGCGCTCGGCGACCCCCCGCTACTGAACGCAGCCGGGCTGCACGCGCCGTACTGCCTGCGCACGGTGGTGGAGCTGCGCACCGCCGACGGTTTGACGGGCCTGGCCGAGGTGCCTGGCAGCGCGGCGGTCGACGCTGCGCTGGCGGCGGCGCGCGACGCGGTGATCGGCGCGGATCCGCGCAACTGGCACGGACTCCGGGCGAAGGTGGCGGCGCAGGGTGCGCCCGAGACCTCGCGGGCACGGGGTGACAAACCGTGGGATGGCCGCACCCGGGTGCAGGTTTTTAGTGCTTTGGACGTCGCTTGCCTAGATCTGCAGGGCAAGGCCTACGGCGTGCCGGTGGCGCAGCTGCTGGGCGGTGTGGTGCGCGAGCGCGTGCCCTACTCGGCGTATCTGTTTTACAAGTACGAAGGTGCCGGCGGGGAGCTCGGCTTCGGGACGGATCCCCTGGCGGCCGGCTGGGCCAAGGCGCGCCAGGCCGCGGCGCTCGACCCCGACGGCGTGGTCGCGCAGGCGGAGGCGATGGTGGCGGAGTTCGGCTTCCGCTCGATCAAGCTCAAGGGTGGTTGCTTCGAGCCCGCGCAGGAAGTGGCCGCGATGAAGGCGCTGCGGAAGCGATTCGGCGCCGGCGTGCCGCTGCGGCTCGACCCCAACGCGCTCTGGTCAGTCGAGAGCTCGATCCGCTGGGGTCGCGAACTCGAGGGCGTGCTGGAGTATCTCGAGGATCCTTGCCGCGGCCAGGAGGGCATGGCGCGGGTGCGGCGCGAGGTGAAGCTCCCGTTGGCCACGAACATGTGCACGACCTCTTTCGACGATCTGCCGGGCAGCGCGCGGCTGGAGTCGGAGGACATCATTCTAACCGACCATCATTTCTGGGGCGGCCTGCGGTCATCGATGGAGTTGGCGGCGCATTGCCGGACCTTCGGGCGCGGGGTGTCGATGCACTCCAATAACCATGCGGGCATCTCGTTCGCGGCGATGACCCACCTGGGTGCGGCCATGCCCAACCTCACGCATGCGCTCGACACGCATTACCCGTGGCAATGGGAGGAGATCATCACCGGCGGCCGCATCGCGATCGAGGACGGGAGCGTGGCGTTGCCCAAGGTCCCGGGGCTCGGGGTTGAGCTTGACCGCGCGGCGCTCGCGCGGGCGCACGCGGCGTACGTGCGCTGCGGGCTGAAGGAGCGCAACGACGAGATCGAGATGCGGAAGAAGGTCCCGGGGTGGAAGTTCGCCGCCACGCGCTGGTGAGTATTTCACCGAGATGAGCGCCGCTTCCTTCCGCTTCCTCGGACGCGCCGCGCTCGTGACTGGCGCCGGTTCCGGCATCGGCCGCGCGATCGCGCTACGCCTGGCGGCGGAGGGCGCGGAGACGCTCATCCTCGAGGCACGGGCTGAACCGGGCGAGGCTGTGGCGACGGAGATCCGTGAGGCGGGAGGGCGGGCCCGGGTGATTGTGGCGGATGTGGCGGACACGGATGCGATGCGCGGCGCGTTCGCCGGGGTGGATCGTCTCCACCTCCTGGTGAACAACGCCGGCATCGCTCACGTGGGCAGCGTGCTCGATACGATGCCGGAGGACTTTGACCGCGTGTGCGCGGTGAACGTCAAGGGTGTCT
>CAIUOU010000131.1 GCA_903900845.1 uncultured Opitutia bacterium | reverse complement strand
AGAATTCAACGTGAGCGGGCGGTTCCGGCCCCTGAGGGTGCAGGGGAAGAGCCGGCGGACACCCCGTCCGGCTTCCCACCCCAACCCGTCGCATGAAACCCCATCCCCACCCGCTCCGCCGTCGTCTGCTGACCTCACTCCTCATTCTACTGGGAAGCGCCTTGCTCACCGGCGCAGCTCCCGCCAATCCCACGGGCACCGTGACCGGCCGCGTGCTGAATGCCGCTACCGGCGTTTATCTCGAAGGCGCCAGCATCTCCGTCGAGGGATCCGCGGCGGCGGGAACGGCATCGGCGGAGGCTGGCTCCTTCCGAATCACGGATTTGACGCCGGGAAGGCGCACATTGGTCATCACCTACCCCGGACTTGATCCCCAACGCGTAACCGTCGACGTCGGCGCCGGCGGGACGGCCGACATAAACGTGGAGCTGACGTCCCGGGTGTACAAACTCGAGGCGTTTACCGTTTCGGAACTTCGCGAGGGGGAAGCGGCGGCCATCGCCCGGCAGCGCACCGCCTCAAACCTGAAGCAGGTGATCGCGACGGACACATTCGGTAACGTGGCTGACGCCAACGTGGGCAACATCCTCGTCTTCCTTCCCGGCATCTCCGCCCAGCGCGACGAGGCGGAAAACTACCTCGTTTCCGTTCGTGGCATCGATCCGCAGTACAACTCGGTCATGGTCGACGGTACCCGTCTCTCCGGCGCCACCACACGAGGCCTCTCGCGTGCCTTCGAAGTCGACAAGGTCTCCACGAATTCGATCGAGTCGATCGAGGTGATAAAGGCCCAGCTCCCGGAGATGGATGCGGACGCGATCGGCGGCAGTATCAACCTTAAGACGAAAAGCGGTTTTGACCGCCGGGGCCGAGATATCCGGTGGGGCGCGGGGGTGAACATCTACCCGCAGCGATCCGTCTTCGAGCCCTCGGGCAGTGTAGCCTATTCGGACGTTTTGGGCGCGGAACGCCGGATCGGTCTCGCGTTCAATCTGAGCTACAACCGCACCTACGGCCCCCGCAGTGCCTTCCGGGCCGGCTACGCAAGCCCCTCATTCACCTCGCCGACCCCGCTGAACGATTTCCAGACCTCCGAGGACGAAATAACGCTCACCCGGATCGGCACGGGACTCAAACTCGACTACAAGCTGGGCCCTGCGACCTCCGTTTTCTTCAATACTCTTTATAACAACTACCTCGACGACATGACCCAGCACAAGATGCGGGTCCGCCGTGGCTCAGCCGCCTTCGTGAACGACGCGATCTCCCGTCTCACCGGCGCCTCGACCGAGTACGAAATTGAGTCGCGCTACCGGACGGTGAAAACGTTTCGGTTTCAAGCCGGCGGCAAGGCGGCATGGGGAGACTGGACCGCGGATGGCGACGTAGCCTGGTCCCCCTCCGACGGCTTTGAAAAGCGCGAGGACGTGACCTTCCGTATCAACAACACGAACTGGTCGGTGGATCGGACGAACCGGCTTCACTACCCGGATTTTGTCCAGACCGGGGGACCGGACATCCGCAACTTCGACAACGGATTTACCGATTCGCTCAACCGGAAGGACTTTCACCAGCAGGACGAGATCATGGCGGCTCAGCTGAACCTGAAACGGGCTTTCGCCACCACTTGGCCGACCTCGCTGAAAGGCGGGTTCCGCTGGCGAGAGCAAACCAAGCGGCAGAATCGGTTCCAACCCAACTACGTTTACATCGGATCCGACGGAGTGGCGGGACCAAACTCGGCGACCGGGCGGAATGACGACAACCTCAACCGCTTCAACGGAACCGACGGTCACAATTACCTTCCCCTCGACGGGAGATACCGGGTTGTTCCGGCGTGGCCCGACCTCGCCGCCCTGCACCGTGAACTTCGCGCCAATCCGCAACTTTTCCGCGAGAACATCGCATCCACAACCCAGAACTCCCTCGTCAACAACGGCAGTGTCCGCGAGGAGGTGCTGGGAACCTACGTGCAAGGCAACGTGGACATTGGCCGCTTCTCGCTGCTCGCCGGTGTGCGCCGCGAGGCCACCGCCGCGACTGCCCGCGGGCCGTTGACGGACACCCGCTACGCCAACAACGCCGCGGAGGCGGCGCTGCGCTTCGGAGGACGCGTGAAGGTTGAGCGCGACTACGACAACTATTTCCCGAGCGCGCACGCCCGGTTCCGCGTGTCTCCGAACACCTTGGCACGGGCCAGCTGGTCGACCGGAATCGGCCGGGCCCCGTACAACGAGCTGATTCCGGTGACGAACGTGAACGAGAACGCCGGGACCGTCTCGCGCAACAACTCGGGCCTGAAGCCGCAGTTTTCCAAGAACTACGATCTGTCCCTCGAGCACTACTTCGGCCGCGGAGTCGGGGTGCTGTCGTTGGGCGCCTTCCAGAAGGATCTTCGCGACTTCATCTTCCCCGCGACCGAAGTCATCCGCGAGGGCCCGGCCAACGGCTTTGACGGCATGTACGGTGGCTACACGCTCACCACTCGCGTCAACGGGGGCTGGGCCCGCGTGCGCGGGCTCGAGGTAAGCTATCAGCAGTCCCTGTCATTCCTGCCTGGCTGGATGAGCGGCTTCGGCGTCTTCGCCAACGCCACGCGTCTTCTGACGCGGGGCACCTACGACGGCACCACGATCCGTACCACGATCGCTGGTTTCGCTCCCCGCACCGCCAACGGAGGCGTCTCATGGACCCGCAGCGGCACCACCCTCCGGGTGAACTACAACTACTCCGGCGAGACCACTCGCGGGTACAACGCCAACCCCGCGAGCATCACCTACAACGAGCCCCGCAACACCGTCGATGTGAGCGCTCGATTCCGCGTGAACCGCCGCTTCGATCTGTTTGTCGACGCCAATAACGTGTTCAACGAAAAGCAAAACACCTTCCAAGGTCGCGGGGATCGCCCCACGGATTGCCAGATCTACGGTGTTCGCATGGCCGCCGGCGTCAGCGGCTCGTTCTGACCCGCGAGAGGAAAAATCCGGCCACCGCCGCCTATCGAAGCCTCCATCAAGCCCACGGATGGCCGGCCAGGCACTCAGGCTGGAAGCGAAACCGCTCCCGCTTCCGGCCCAAAACCCGTGGGATCATCGATCCGTGCTTCGCCGGCTACGGTGAGATTTGCTGTGACTCAGGCCGCCATCGCTGGGCAAAGCTCGAACGGCGTCTTGATCGCCCTCCCTTCGAACACGTGAAACCATCCAAAGAACTCGAGACGAGCCCCCATCTTGCGCAGATAAGGGGAATTCTCGGGGCCGGACGGAGAGAAGTTCTCGCGCTCGCCCGCCGAAAAGCTTTCCGCGCCGCCAAGGCGCCGAGGGGCGCCGTTTCATCTGGAACTGATGCGGACCATCCTCCTCAGCACTCAAGCGACGGCCCACTCCCGATGAACGTGGTCCCAATACCCAAGCCCCGAGCGTGGCTTTTGGCGCTTTCTCGGGCGGTGCTCCTTTTCCTCCCGCCAGCCCTCGCCTCGGCCCAGCCGCTCGCCTTCACCGGCGCCGAGGGCTTCGGGCGATTCGCCGCGGGCGGTCGCGGGGGCGACGTGGTTGCCGTGACTAATCTCAACGACTCCGGTCCGGGCTCGCTCCGCGAGGCGGTGGGCGCGGGACATCGCACCGTGATTTTCCGGATTTCCGGCACGATCGTCCTCGAGTCGGACCTCTTGATCGAGCGGTCCAACCTCACGATCGCGGGACAGACCGCTCCCGGCGACGGCATCTGCCTCCGGGGCCGGCCGTTGCGGCTCCGCGGCGCCAAAGATGTCATCATCCGCCATCTCCGGGTGAGGCCGGGCGCGGATTCCGGGCAGGCCATCGACGGCATCGAGGTGCGCGACGGCCGCAATATCATGATCGACCACTGTTCGGTGAGCTGGACGGTCGACGAGGCCATGAACACCTGGCACGGCGCCCGGGACCTCACGGTACAGTGGTGCGTGATCGCGGAGCCGCTTAACCGCAGCGTCCACCCCAAGGGCGCCCATGGTTACGGCGCTTCCTGGGGCGGGGAAAACGTGTCTTACCACCATAACCTTTTCGCCCACGCCTCCGCGCGCACCCCGAGCATCGCCGGTCAGGCCCGCGAGCGGACCGTGCGGATGGATCACCGGAATTCCGTGATCTACAACTGGGAGCACCGCTCGTGCGATGGAAAGCCGGTCAGCATCAACCTCGTGAACAACTACTACAAACCGGGACCCGCCACGTCGCCGGCCGTGCGCCGGCGCATCGCCCGCATCGACGACACCCGCGCGGCCTACGGCTACGACTCGGTCTGGCACATCGCGGGCAACGTCGTGGAGGGATTCCCTGCGATCACCGCCGACAATTGGGCGGGCGGCGTTGATTTCGAGGGCGCGACGTCCGCCACGGCCAACCGCCGCCACGATCCTTTCCCGGTCGCACCCGTGACGACGCATTCCGCATCCGAGGCTTATGAACGGGTGCTGGATGGCGCCGGCGCCACGCGCCCCCGGCGCGACGCCGTCGACACCCGCGTCGTCGCGGAGGTGCGGCGCGGAGGCGCCACAGTCGGCAACGGCATCATCGACTCCCCAGCACAGGTCGGCGGCTGGCCGGACCTCAAGTCGGCACCCGCTCCGCGTGACACCGACGGGGACGGCATGCCGGACGAATGGGAGAACGCCCGCGGTCTGAACCCTCGGGACCCCGCCGATCGCAACAGTCTCCGTCTCCACCCGGTCCACACAGCGCTCGAGATCCTCCTTTCCGAGCTCGCTGGCGATTCGCCCTCCCGCCAGAACGCTGGCCGCTGAAATACCCCGGATCCGCGGCTGCCTCATCCTCGCGCTCATGGTTTCGCCCTCACCCTCCTCCCCTTGCATCGGTCTCGTCGGCCTTGGCCTGCTCGGCAGCGCCCTCGCGGACCGCCTGCTGGGCGGCGCCTTCCACGTGGTCGGTCACGACATTGACGCCACCCGATGCGAGGGCTTCGCCCGAGCGGGAGGCGAGCTCGCGGAGAACGCCGCGGAGGTATTCCGCCGTTGCCGTCGCGTTTTTCTAAGTCTGCCCACCCACGTCGAGGTCAACGCGGTGCTCGCCGCCGCGGGAGCGGAGATCCAGCCGGGCCACGTGATCATCGACACGACCACCGGCGACCCGGATGCCACCGTGGAGCTCGCCGCTCTGCTCGCCACCCGCGGTGTGGCGTACCTTGACGCCACCGTGTCCGGCAGCAGTTCCCAACTCCGCGAGGGATCGGCCGTGTTGATGGTGGGCGGGGACGCCGCCGCGTTTGCATCCTGCCGTGACATCCTCGGGCCGCTGGGCCGCGAGACCTTCCATTGCGGCGGTCCCGGCGCGGGGGCGCGCATGAAGCTCGTCACCAATGTGGTCCTCGGGCTGAACCGTGCCGCCCTCGCCGAGGGACTCGCCCTTGCGCAAGGGCTCGGGCTCGACGCCCGGCAGGCCCTCTCCGTGATGCAGAGCGGTCCAGCCTATTCGCGCATCATGGACCGAAAGGGCGAACGCATGCTCTCCGGCAACTTCACCCCCGAGGCCCGTCTTTCCCAGCACCTCAAGGACGTGCGACTGATCCTCGACCAGGGCGACGCCGCGGGACTGCCGATGCCGCTCAGCCGCGCCCATCGCTCGATCCTCGAGGCCGCGGAAACCGCCGGTCTCGGCGCCCTCGATAACAGCGCTATCATCCGCGTCCTCGCCGCCCGCACGGGATCACCCCGAGAGCCATGAGTTCCACCCCGCTCAGCCCGAGGGCCCGCTACGCGGTCCTCGCCGCCGCCTTCGGCGCGCTGTTGTTCGACGGACTCGAGCTCGGTCTGATGCCGCTGGTCTCGCTGTCGGTCTCGAAGTCGCTCCTGGGCGCAGCCTACACGCCCATGCTGGGCGGGGACTGGTTCGCCCGGTTCACCGCCGCGCTGATGGCGGGAGCGGCCGTCGGAGGGATCGTGCTGGGCTCACTCGGGGATCGCATCGGTCGCGCGCGCGCGATGGGCGTGAGCATCCTGTTTTATTCCATCTTCGCCGGGCTCGGCGCGTGGGTCACCACCCAGGAACAGATGCTCGCGCTGCGGTTTGTCGTGGGTCTGGGCGTCGGCGGGGTCTGGCCCAACGCCGTCGCGCTCGTGGCCGAGTCGTGGCCCGACAGATCCCGTCCCGTGGTCGCCGGGCTGATGGGCGCCGCGATCAACTCCGGGATCCTGCTGCTCTCCCAGATCGCCCAGCTGTATCCGGTGACGCCGGACTCGTGGCGGTGGCTTTTCTACATCGCGGGAGCGCCCGCTGTGCTGGGCGTCGGGGTACTCCTCTTCCTGCCCGAGTCGCCCACCTGGTTGGCCTCTCGCGGCAAGGCTGGCGACCCGAAACCGCCCGCGCCGCTCCGCGAGCTATTCCGCCCACCCCTGCTGCGCATCACCCTCGTCGGAATCATGCTCGGCTCTATCCCGCTCGTCGGCGCATGGGCGGCGAGCAAGTGGATGATCCCGTGGGCGGATGAGATCGGCCGTGTCGTGCGCTCCGATTACAAGGCGGTCACCCAGGGCTGGTGGGCCGCCGGCGCGATCCTCGGCAGCCTGATCGGCGCCCAGATCGCCGCCCTGCTCGGCCGGAGGGCTTCCTACTTCCTGATCAGCGTCGGGTCGTTCGGCCTCACGTGGTCCATGTTCCAGCTCACCGCCCCGCTGCAGTCGACGTTCCTGCCGATCGTTTTCGCGCAGGGCCTGGTCGCCACGCTGTTCTTCGGCTGGCTGCCCCTTTACCTGCCGGAGCTTTTTCCCACCGCCGTGCGTGCGACCGGGAGCGGGGTCTCCTACAATGTCGGGCGCTTCGCGACCGCGGTCGGCGTGCTTGCCGCCGGCGCCGTGTTCACCTCCCTCGGCGGCAGCTACGCCCGCGTCGGCGCGGCCGCCTCCTTCATCTACGCTATCGGCATCCTCGTCATCTGGCTCGCACCAGAGACCAAGCGCCAATCCCTCGCCAAATGAAAAGCCTCCTCCGCCTGCTGGCGCCGCTTGCGGCGCTTTCCGCCGCGCCGGCCATCACCGCCGCCGACACCGTCACGTTCACCCGCCAGGCCGACCGCGTGCGCATCGAAATCGGCGGACGTCATTTCTCGGACTACCTCCATGCCGGCTGGCCGAAGCCTTGCCTCTACCCGATCCTCGACTCCGACGGCACGTCCTACACCCGCGATTTCCCGTTCAAGCAGAATCCCTCCGAGGTACCCGACCACGACTGGCACCGCGGGGTCTGGTTCGCCCACGGAGCCGTCAACGGCCACGACCTCTGGCGCGAGATTCCCGAGAAGAAGACGGGCCGCATCCGCCTGGAGCGGATCGTCGAGACCCGCGACGGCCCGACCGGCCTCCTCCGCGTCCGCAGTGTGTGGGAGACGGCCGACGGGAAGCCGCTGCTCACCGACGAGACCACGCTCCGAATCTCCCGCTCCGGAACCGTGACGCGCCTCGACCACGAAGTCCGGTTGCTGGCGACCCACGGCGCGGTCACTCTCGGCGACACCGAGGAGGGAACGATGGCCGTACGCGTCAACGAGACGATACGCGTGACCCACGGCAAAGGCGCGACGAAGCGGGCCGGTACCGGACACCTCGTGAACGCCAATGGCGATTCCGGCATCCCCGCTTGGGGCAAACGCGCCGCCTGGGCGTCCTACAGCGGCCCGTTGCCCGACGGCCGCGTGATCGGCGTCGCCCTCCTGGAACATCCGGGGAATTTTCGTCATCCCACCTGGTGGCACGCGCGCGACTACGGATTGCTCTCCGCTAATCCCTTCGGGCGTCACGATTTCGAGAAACTCAAGGATCAGCCCAAGGCGGGCGACCACGTAATCCCCGCCGGGGGAGAACTGCTGCTTCGTTACCGGCTGGTCTTTCACCGCGGCGACGAGAAGGCCGCGCGCATCGCCGAGGAGCACCGCGCGTACGCGGCCGGAAAGGACCTTCAGTGAGAAGGGCGCTTTTACTACTCCTGCTGGTCACCGTCCCGGTCGCGGAGGCGGCGCGCGATCCGCGGAAGAACATCATCTTCATCATGGCGGACGACCTCGGCTACGGGGACATCGGTCCGTTCGGCCAGAAGCTCATCCGCACGCCCAACCTCGACCGTCTCGCCGCCGAAGGCACCAGCTTCACGCACTACTACGCGGGGGCGTCCGTTTGCTCGCCGACACGTAGCGTACTGATGACGGGGCAGCACACCGGACACACCCGGGTGCGGGGTAACCACGGGCGGGCCGGGGTTGAACGGGTTCCCCTGCGAGCGCAGGATGTCACCGTCGCCGAAAGCCTGAAGCACCACGGGTACACCACGGGCATCGTCGGCAAATGGGGCCTGGGAGAACCCGGCAACGAGGGCACCCCCAACCGCCAGGGATTCGACCATTGGTTCGGGTACCTCAACAACAACCTCGCCGAGTTCTACTACCCCGAGAAGATCTGGCGCAACGAGCAGGAAATCAGCCTCCCCGGGAACGCCGGCGGCCAACGGGGCCAGTACTCCCACGACCTCATGACCGACGAGGCGCTCGCGTTCATCGACGCGCGGCACAAACGCCCGTTCTTTCTCTACGTCGCCTACACTATCCCGCATTCGCGGCTCGAGGTCCCGGAAGACTCGCTCGCCGAGTATCGTGGGAAGTTCCCCGAGCCGCCTTCCGCGGAAACCGGCGGCAAGAACGATGTGCCCTATCCTCGCGCCACCGTCGCCGCGATGATCACCCGGCTTGACCGGGATGTCGGACGTATCCTCGACCGGATCAAGCAGCTGCAGATCGAGAAGCGCACCGTCGTCTTCTTCTGCTCCGACAACGGCGCGCCCGCCCGCCCGGGCGTCTCCGATTTCTTCCGCAGCACCGCCGGTTTTCGCGGCCACAAGGGCACGCTTTACGAGGGCGGCATCCGCGCCCCGATGATCGTCAGCTGGCCCGGGGAGGTGCCCGCCGGCCGCCGCAGCAGCTACCCATGGGGCGGCTGGGATTTCCTCCCGACGGCGCTCGCCCTTGCCGGTACCCCTCGGCCGATACCGGGGGTCGACGGAATCAACGTTCTTCCCGCCCTGCTCGGAAAGGAGACTCCACGGTCGGACTACTTCTATTGGGAGCACCACCAGAAGTCCTTTTCCCAAGCCGTCCGCGAGGGACGACTGAAGGCGATCCGCGAGAACGCGGACGGGCCGATCGCCGTCTACGACGTCGTGGCCGACCCCGCGGAAACACGGGACCTCGCCCCCACCCAGCCGGGATTCGTCGCCCGCGCCCGGGAACTTTTCGTCACCGCCCGCACCGAAAGCGAACACTGGCCCGTCACTCCGAAAAAAACGAAAACCCCATGAACCCCATCAATCGCCGCGACTTCCTTCACCGCGCCGCCGTCGGCGCCGCCCTCACCTTTCCCTCCCTCCGCCTTGGCGCGGCCGGCGCCAACGAAGACATCCGCGTCGCCGTCATCGGGCTCGGCGGCAAGGGCCGTGGACATGTGAAGTCGTTGCTCAAATTTCCCGGCGCGCGCCTCACCGCGCTCTGCGACGTGGATCCGCAACGGCTCGCGGAACAGGTTGCCGCGGCCAAGGAGGCCGGGATCACCGTCGCCGGCGTCACAGATCCGCGACGGATCCTGGAGCGGAAGGATGTCGACGCGGTCGTCATCGCCACGCCGAACCACTGGCACGCCGTTCTCACCGTTTGGGCCTGCCGTGCCGGCAAGGACGTGTACGTGGAAAAACCCGTCTCGCACAGCATAGCCGAAGGTCCGCGCATGGTCGAGGCCGCACGCCAACACGGGCGGATCGTGCAATCGGGCACACAGTACCGTTCCGACGAGGGCATCCGCGCCGCCACCGCCTGGATCCGCGAGGGACACATCGGCCGGCCGCGCTCCGCCCACATCGCATGGTACGAGTACCGTCCGAGCATCGGCCGCGTGGCACCGCACCGGCCAGCCGGGCTCGATTACGACCTTTACTGCGGCCCCGCCGCGGCCGACCCCCTCACGCGCCCCAAGCTCCACTACGACTGGCATTGGTTCTGGTCGACGGGCGACGGCGACCTCGGCAACAGCGGCGTGCACCCGATCGATGCCTGTCGCTACATGGCCGGCCTGGAGGGCCTGCCGCGCCGCGCACTCTGCCTCGGCGGACGCTTCGGCGTAGACGATTCAGCCGAAACGCCCAACACCCAGCTCACAGTGCTGGATTACCCCGGTCTGCCGATGCTCGTCGAGAACCGCAACCTGCCGGCCAAACCCGGTCAGAAGGCCATGGACGCGTTCCGCGGCATCCGCGAGGGCTTCGCCCTCGACTGCGAGGGCGGCGCGTTCGTCGGCCTCAAGGGCGGTGGCGTCATTTACGACCGCGACGGCAAGCGGTTGAAGCAGTTTCCCGGTGAAGGCGGTGGCCGGCACATGGCCAATTTCCTGGACGCCGTGCGCTCGCGCCGCGCCGACGACCTCAACGCGCCCGTGCTCCAGGGGCATTACTCCTCGACCATCTGCCACCTCGGTAACTTGTCCTGGCGACTCGGCCGTGCGGAAAACCTCGCCGCCTGCCGGGAGGCGGTGCGCAACCACCCCGGCGCCGCCGAGGTGGTCGACCAGCTTTCCCGTCATCTCGCCGCCAACCAAATCGCGGCCGACCGCGCGCGCTTAACGCTCGGCCCCTGGATCGACCTCGACCCCGCCTCCGGGGCGATCTCCGCCGTCGCCGGCGCCGACCGTGCGATCCTAGCCCGCGCCCGTGCGCTCGCCGAGGGAACCCACCGCGCCGCCTACGGCTTCGACGCCAGCTGAGCCTCTTCCCCATGTCACCCCTCGTCCTCCTACCGCTGCTCCTCGCGCCGGCACTCGCGGCCGCGGAGAGCCGGCCGCCCAACATCGTGCTCGTGCTCGCCGATGACCTCGGCACCGCCCCCGTGGCGGCCTACGGCAACCGCTACTACCAGACGCCCCATCTCGACCGCCTCTCCCGCGAGGGCACGCGGTTCGACGCCGCTTACTCCGCCTGCCCGGTTTGCTCGCCAACCCGCGCCGCGATCATGACCGGGCAATACCCGGCGCGCACCCGCGTCACCGATTTCATCCCCGGCGGAGACTTCCCCCACGAGCGCTTGGCGCAACCCGACTGGACGAGGCATCTGCCGCTTTCCGCCACCACCTTGGCCGAGGATCTCCGGGCTCGGGGCTACGCCACCGCGCTGCTGGGTAAATGGCATCTCGCCCGCGCTTACAGCGGCCCCGAAAGCGTCACGGAGGGTCCCGACCGCCAGGGCTTTCAGGAAACCTTCATCACCCACAAGCCCGGGCGGTCCCACGATCCCGACCAGGACCCGCACGGAGTCGCTGTGCTCACGGAACGTGCGCTCGACTTTATCGACCGTCACCGCGAGCGGCCTTTTTTTCTCTACCTTCCGCATAACTCCATCCACGCGCCGATCATGGAACAGGCAGCTAGGATCGCGAAGCACCGCGCGAGGCCCGGCAGCGACCGACCCGAGAACAGCCCCGTGATAGCGGCGATGATGGAGACGCTCGATGCCAGCGTGGGACGCCTGCTCGAGCGCCTGGACACCCCGGGATTACGCGAGCACACGGTGTTCATCTTCACCTCCGATAACGGCGGTCTGCTTTCCGACTCCTCCCAGTTTCCGCTGCGCGGCGGGAAGGCCCAGCTGCACGAGGGGGGCATCCGGGTGCCGTTGATCGTTCGCTGGCCGGGGCGGATTCCGGCCGGTCGCGTCAGCCCGGCCCCGGTGATCAGTGTCGATTTCCTGCCGACCTTGCTGGAATTCACCGGCCGGCCGTTGCCGGCGGACCGGGTGGTCGACGGCGTGAGCCTGGCCGGCCATCTGATGGGAGGTCCCGCGCCGGACCGCGAGGCGATCTTCTGGCACTATCCTCATTACCACAACGCCGGCGACGGCGGCCCCGCCAGCGCGATCCGCGCCGGAGCCTGGAAGCTCGTCGAGTACCACGAGCACACCGTCGCGAGAACCGGCCGCGCGCCCGAGCTTTTCAACCTGAGGGACGATCCCGCCGAGTCGAACAACCTCGCGGCCGCGGACCCGGGCCGCGCGCGCGAGCTGCTGGCCCGGCTCGCGTCGTTTCGCGCCGCCACCGGCGCGCAGATGCCCGCGCTCAATCCGCGCCACGACGCCGCACTCGCGGGGAAACGAAAAAAGGGCGGCGGCTGAGCGGGCCGCCTACTCCAGATAGACCCCGTGCTCCACGCGCGGCGCCGGGGTCCGGCGCGCCCACGACGCCGCGAAGGAATCATCGTCGTAACCGAAGAGTGGCGACACCTCGAGGTCGATTCCGGGGTGTCCCGTCTCGTCGGCGCGCAGCGCCCCCACCGAGTGCAGCCAGCGGCCGTATTGCCGCAGTTGGTCGCGCCGGCAGGTCTCCGGTGAATCCGCGCCCTCCGCGTTCTTGACGGGCGAGAAATCGTCCGCCCGCAGGGTCTCGATCACCACCGGGTTCCGCGCGAAGGGCAGCGCATCGAAGACGAAGAGCTCGAACTTTACCCCGTTCGGCCGCTCCGGCTTCACCGGATTACCCGCCGCATCCACCGTCGGGATCTTCTTCTCGGCGCGGTGGAACGGGAGCGACGTCCCGCCGCCCGGCTCCGCCATACGGCTGACGAAGGCGCGGTCCAGCGTATGGATCGCGATGCTACCCGCGCGGTAGCGCAACTCGCCGTCCGGCCCCTTCTCCTGCTGCACCGCGGCCGGCAGATCCGAGTACTCGATGACGACCGTGCGGCCGCGTTGCGCGCAGAAATGACCGACCTTCTCCGCGGCGTGGGCCTTCGTGACCATCTTGCTCGACATCTCCGAACCGCCCAGGACGTGCCAGCCGATGAAGGCCGGATCGACGCAACGCACCAAGGGGTTGTCGACCTGGAAGTAGCTCAGTATGTCCACCCCCTCGCCCGCCATCACGTCCAGCGCGCCGCTCCGCGCCAACGCCCGCAGCGAACCTCCGTGGCCGTCCGGCGAGAGCGCGATTGACCCGCGGCCCTCCAACAGGATGCGCCCCTCGAAATCGACCGCGGGCATCCGCCCCTGGCGGAAAAAGTGCACCCGGTGCCGGTCCAGCCCGAACCAGCGGTGCTCCGCGAAAAAAGCCTCCGTGGCGGCATGATTGGCATGGCTCGTCATCACGAACCAGTGCAGCGGCCGCCCGAACCTCGCTCCGGCCGCCCGGATCTTTTCGGCGAAGACCTGGAAGAGCGACTTCCTCCTCAACGGGGTCACCGGGAAAGTCCCCTTCGGCCCGTCGTAACCGAGCCGGGTCCCCTGTCCCCCCGCGACCGTGAACGCCGCCACCCGGCCCGCCCGCAGCGCCGCTTCACCCGCCGCCTTGGCGGCGTGCCACGCCGCGCGCTCGCCGCCGTTGGCCGGATGCCGCTCGTAGGGCGCCGGCGCCAGCCCGTCGAGATCGACCCCGGCCGCCGCAGAGGGCCGCAACAACGCGCGCGTCAGACGCTCCACCTCCTGCAGGTCGATCTCCGCGGCTTCGACGAGCAGGCCCGCGCGCTCATGCTCCGTCGCGGTCGACCAATGCGCGAAAACCTGCCCTTGGCCGGCGCGGGTGAATTTCTCGATCAGCGGATGCTGGGACATGGTCAAAGTGTTGCCCGCGGAGCGGCGGCCGCAACCCAGGGCGCGCGATGCCTCAGGGGTTGTTGTCGAAACGGAAGATCACCTCGCCCGGCTTGCCGTAGCCCAGACGCTCGCGGATCACCTTCTCGGCCATGGACGGATCGCTGCGGAGCCGCTGCAGGAAACGATCCTGTTCCGCGAGACGCGCCTTCGCCGCGTCGAGCTCCCGTTGCAGCACCGCCTGGCGGTCGCGCAACGCGGCCAGCTCCGCCCGGGCCTCGAGGAACAGCATTCCGCCCCCGGCGCCGAACAGCACCAGCAGCACGGCATAGAGCACGATCATCACCCGGCGGGAGGTCACGCGAGGAGGCAGATCAACGGAGCGCCCGAACGCGAGTAAAGGACAAACCCCGCGGCCGCAGAACCGCGGCGCCCACACCGGTCTTTTGGCGTGCTTTCACCGGGGCCGCGGACCACGTTTACCGGGCCGATCATGTATCAGGGTTTCTTCGGGCTCCGGGAGTTGCCGTTCAACATCACCCCCGACCCGCGCTTCCTCTACCTCAGCCCCACCCATCAGGAGGCGCTGCGACACCTGCGGTATGGCGTCGCCGAGAAGAAAGGCTTCATCGTCCTCGTCGGCGAGGTCGGCTGCGGCAAGACGACCCTTTGCCGGCAATTCCTCAACGAGCTCGAACCGGCGCGCTTTGACACCGCCCTCATCCTGAATCCGCGCGTCACCGAGACGCAGATGCTCCGGGCCATCCTCACCGAACTCGGCGAGCGGAAGCTTGCGCGCAACCAGGCTGACCTGGTCGCCCAGGTGAACCGGGCGCTGCTCGAGCGGATCAGCCAGGGGCGCGACATCGTGCTCATCATCGACGAGGCCCAGAACCTCGAGGTGGAGGTGCTCGAGCAGGTGCGCCTGCTCTCCAACCTCGAGACCGACCGGCAGAAGCTCCTGCAGATCGTCCTGCTGGGCCAGCCGGAGCTGAAGGAGATCCTATCCCGCCAGGAGCTCCGCCAGTTGCGGCAGCGGATTCTGGTGTACTGCGAACTCCAGGCGCTATCCGAGGAGGACACGAGCCACTACATCCAGCACCGTCTCACCCTCGCCGGCGCGAATGGACGGCCGACCTTCACGCGCTGGGCGCTCCGCGCGATCCACCGGCAGAGCGGCGGGGTGCCCCGGATCGTCAACACCCTCTGCGATCGCGCGCTCCTCTCGGCGTTCGTACGCGAATCTCACGAGGTATCCTACTGGGATGTGCGTCGCGCGCGGCGCGACCTAGCCAACCTCGCCCCGTGATCCACGCCCCGCCATGAGCCTCATCAACGAAGCCCTGAAAAAGGCCGAACAGGCGCGCGCCGGCGGTCTCGGCGAATCCCCTGCCGCACCGGCCGCGCCCGTGATCACCAAACGTGGCCGCACGATCGGCACGCGCACGCTCGTGCTGCTCGGGGCCATGGTGATTCTCCTCATCGTCACAGGCGCGCTTTCGTTATTTTGGAGAACCGGCGCCGAACCGTCTGCGGAACCCCGTTCTGAAACCGTCGCGAAATCCAAGACGACCACCGGACGGGATTCCCCCCCGGGCGAATCGGCCCCGGCCCCTGCCGTCGCCTCCTCACCCGCGACGGCCCACGCCCCCACGCCCGCGACGGCAGCGCCCGCCAGTAGCCCGCATCCGCATCCAACCCCGGCAGTCACTCCGGCTACGGAGGCTAGGTCGAGCGCAGCGTCGTCGCCTGGCTCGGCCACGCCCAACGCCGCCACTCCCAGGGTTGTCCCGACCTCTGGCGCCGCCAGCGACACATCCCGCCCGCTTCCCGCAACGGCCGCTTTACCACCCGCCGCCCCCGCCGCGGCGCCGCCTCCGACCACGCCAGCGGTCACCGCTCCTCCTGCCAGCGCCACGCCGCGCGCCGACGAACGGATCTCGGAACATCTCGATCGGCTGCGGATCCTCGGCGTCCGTTCACCCGGTCCGGAAGCCCGCGTGCTCATCGGCGAGCGTGTTTACCGCATCAATGACATCGTGGACCGCACGCTGGGCCTTCGCCTGCAGTCGGTCGATCCAGGCAGGATCACCTTCGTCGACCCCGCCGGCGTCACCTACACGAAGAACTACTAAGCAACCCGCGGACCGTCCCGCCCGCAGGTAGTGCGGCATCCGCGCGCTCGTGCGGCCAGCTTCGGAGTTGGCTGCCAAGAGGCGCAGAAGGCGCAAGGAGGGAGCGAACACGAAGTTCGTGTAGTCCGGGTCGATCCGTGGCCGCCGCCCGCAGAGCCATTCGGACGCCGCTCACGACAGGTTGGGCGTTGAACACGACGAGGAGAATTCGGAAAGGCTTGCGGCCTGGTCCGAGGCGACGGCCTAGGCAACACCGCTGACAACGCCGTCTGCCGATTCCATGATTCCTGCGCCCCTTTGCGGCCAACCTCTTGATCGGCCTCGAAGATCACTCTTGAAGCGCCCGTTCCCCGCAAGCGGTGAACTACGCGCGCAATGCGATCAGGCGGCGCGCGACCTTCACCGCGTTGGCGAAGCTCGTGCCGCGGGCGACACCGCGACCGGCGATTCCGAACGCGGTGCCGTGGTCCGGACTCGTCCGCACGTGCGGCAGTCCAAGGGTGACGTTCACCGCATCGTCGAAATCAATCACCTTGAGCGGCGCGAGGCCCTGGTCGTGGTAAAGCGCGACGATCGCGTCGAACTCACCGCGCAGCATCCTCGCGAAAAGCGTGTCCCCGGGTTCGCAGCGCGAGATTCCGGGAAACTCGCGGCGCAGTCGGTCGAGCATGGGGTTGAGCCGGTCGCGCTCATCGGTGCCGAGCAACCCCTCCTCGCCCGCGTGCGGATTGAGTCCGCAAACGCCGATCCGCGGCTGCGCCACGCCCTCGGACCGCGCGAGCAGGTCGGCCGCGGCGATCGTACGCCGGAGCAAAGGCGCCCTGAGCAGACGCGGGACGGCGACGAGTGGCACGTGCCAGGTCGCCAGCGCCACCCGGAGTTTGCCGC
Source organism: uncultured Opitutia bacterium (assembly GCA_903900845.1). Lineage (GTDB taxonomy): Bacteria > Verrucomicrobiota > Verrucomicrobiia > Opitutales > Opitutaceae > ER46. The sequence continues at coordinate 13,117 of CAIUOU010000131.1, read as the reverse complement.
CGCAGAACGCCATCACCGGTTCGCCGCCCCAGCGCGCCGCGAAGAACTCCGTCTGCCCGGGGAACTCGTAGCCGACGCGGGCGAGTTCGGCCTTGCTGACGGGGCCCGTGACGACGCCGCTGAACTCACCGGTTTTGCAACCTTCGGCGGCCCGCTCCATCGCGGCCCACGCGAGGCGCGCGCCCGCCGCGCCCGGGCGACCAGGCCTAGGGAAGACCCCGCTAGGTCCTACGGCGATTTTCACGGCGGAGGTGTCGAGGGTCTCGAGCCAGCGACGAGGGCCGATCACCGCCACGTCACGCGCGTCGCGGCGGTTGCACCGTAGCCAGTCGGCAATGATTTCCGGGCCCACTCCGGCTGGATCCCCGCAGGTGAACGCCAGCGGCGATCCCCGCTTCACTTCGCGGCGACTCACTCCGTCTCCTCTCCCTCCGCCGCCACCCGACGCGCCCGGGCGAAGCTGCGCTTACCCCCGGCGAAGAACCCAAGGAAGCGCTTCGTCTCCTCCGCCGTGCAGCGACCTGCGGCAAGCTCGGCAGCGGCGAGCTCGCGAATGTTGCCGGGGGCGAAAAACACGGCTTGAAACGCCCGCTTCAGCTCCGCGATCGCAGCCCGCGACACCCCTCGCCGGCGCAGGCCGACCGCGTTCAGCCCGATCACCTCGTCGCGCTCCGCGACCATTAAGAACGGGGCGATGTCGCGGGTGATCGACGCATGCCCCGCCACCATCACGCCCTCACCGATCCGGCAGAACTGATGCACCGCGGACCCGCCGCCCATGAAGGTGTTGTCGCCCACGCTGACGTGCCCCGCGAGCAGCGTGCCGTTGGCCAGCACGACGCCGGAACCGACCTCGCAATCGTGTCCCGCGTGGCTCGCCGCCATGAAGAAGCAATTGTCGCCCAGGACGGTAGCCTGCCCGGCATGGATGGACCGGTTGATGGTGACGTGTTCCCGGATGACGCTGCCTGAGCCGATGCGAACGCCGGTCGGGGTCGCGCGGTCGAACTTGAGGTACTGCGGGTCGCCGCCGAGGACGGCGAACGGGTGTACGATCACCCGGTCACCCACGGTGCAGTGACGGGTGACAATCGCGTGCGCCATGATCTCGCAGTCGAGACCGAGCTGCGCGCCCGGCTCGACGATGGCAGTCGGATGAATGACGGTCGCCATGGCTCAGGGCGCGGCCGGCCGGCGCCGTGAACTGGCGCGTTCCGGCAGGAGATCGAGCTGGGTTTCGCGCAACAGGTCGTAGTTTTTCAGGATGCGCATGACCTGCAGCGTGTCGCTCTTGGAGTAGTTCTGGTTCACCTCGATCTTGTCGAGCAGGTCGATGAGCATCGCTCGGAACGATACGATGGCGTCGACGCCGGCGCCCTTAAGGAGCTCCAGGCTCTGACTCCGGAACGGCTCCGCCGTGGGCAGGCTCGGGAGGACAAGGATCTTGAGCAAAGGACCGCCCGCACCTTCCGTCGCGTCAGCGGGGAACAACCGTGATGCCTCCTTCTGCACGCTCTGCTGCAGAAAGCCAAAAATCTCGGGGCTGCTGCGCAGCATCGTCGGTGTGAATACCCCCGTGTGCCACGCCTTCACCGCCACGATCGCGCGGTGCACATAGGGCAGCTCGGAGGAGAAAAGGAAAAAGTCCGGCTTCCGGGAATCCCGCTGCCAGGACGGGTTGAAGACGAGCAGGTCGATCTCCTCCTCCGCCACCTTCCTTCGCGCCTGCACCTGGTACTTGCGTGCCTGCCGAACGAGGAAGCCGTTCTGCTCGAAGTACTCGCGGACAATGCCTTCGTCGATGGCGGACATGAGGGCTGTCGGCTACCGTCGCGGCGACGGCGGCGCGGCGCAATTCCGTTTGTGTGGCATCAAGAGGAGGCGCCGACCTCGCGGAAGGACGCAGCGGCCAGCGCGGGATCGACTCCAGCCAACGTGCGGGCGGCGCCAATGGCGCTCAGCACGATGAAGCGGATCCCGCCGGCGCGGACCTTTTTATCGCGCCCCATGGCCGACTCGAGCACCGGGAGCGGCAACGGGGACCGCAAACGGACCGGAAGCCCGTGCGCGATCAAAACCCGCTCGATGCGGCCGATCTCGGCGGCGCCGATGAACCCGAGCCGGTGCGAAAGACGCGCAGCGGCGCAAAGCCCGATGGCGACGGCCTCGCCATGCAGGTAGTCCCCGTACCCGGCGGCGTTCTCGATCGCGTGGCCGAACGTGTGGCCTAGATTCAGCAAGGCCCGGCCGCCCTCGGTCGCCGTCTCGCGCTCATCGGCCTCGACGATCCCCGCCTTGATGGCGCAGCAGCGACGGATGACGTCGGCCAGATCGGCGCTGCCGGGTTGCAAAGCCGCGCTTTCCAGCCGAGCAAACAGCTCGGCGGCGCCGAGCAGGCCGTATTTGATCACCTCGGCGGCACCGGCGGAGAACTCCCGCGCCGGCAGGGTGCGCAGCAAGCCGGTGGAGATGTGGACAGCACGCGGCTGGTGGAATGCACCCACGAGGTTTTTGCCCGCGGGATGATTGATTCCGGTCTTACCGCCGACGGAACTATCGACCATCGCGAGAAGGGTGGTCGGCACTTGAATGAAATCGACGCCGCGGAGCCAGGCGGCAGCCGCGAAACCCGCCAGATCGCCGATCACGCCGCCACCGACGGCGAAGACCACGCCGCCGCGGTCGACCTTGTTCGCGGCGAGGAAATCGAGCAGGCGCGAAAAACCGGCCAAGGACTTTGATTCCTCGCCGGGCTCGACCGCGACCACGGGCGTGTCGCCAAAAGCGGCGAACAGAAATCCAGCCTGCGCTCGTTGCAGGGAGGTGTCTGTGACCACAACCGCGCGTCGCCCGGCTGCACGCAAGTCAGCCACCCGGGCGGCCAACGAGGCCGAGGAATCGGTCTCAAAGTGGATCGTGTAGGAGCGCTCCCCGAGCGCCACCGCGAGCGTGTCGGCCATGGTTGTTTGAACAGGCATGCCGCAGAGGGGTCGAGGACAAGCTGATTTCAGTGAGCGCGGTGGAGGCGTAGTCTGGTAAGGCCCATGAAGCTCCGAGGACCCTCCAACCCCGCGCCTGCCTCCTCAGATTGATAACCTGTCCCTCGGAGGTTTCGTGGGGACAGGCTATGTCAGGCTAGGGACAGGCTATTCGAGTTTGGCGCGGGCTTATCCTTTAGCGGGGACAGGCTGTAGAGTTAGCGCCAAGGTCCGGAAAAGATTATCCTACTCAACCTATTGTCTCGTAGGGCTTAAAACATCTATAGCGACTGGGTCTCATTTCCATATTGAGTTAGATGAGACTGATTCCCATTCCCTACTCAACGTCCGCGTGTCCTTTTTTCGTTCCATTTCCTCCCTCTACCGAGCGTTCACGGTGATCGTTGGCGTCTGCATCGGCCTGACAGGCGAAGCAGCAGGGGGACAGGCACCCACTCTCCCGACATCACCCGTCCTGCTCCCGCCGTTTCTGGCGGAAGCGGAATCCGAGTCGGATCATTATATCCAAGGGCCCTTCCTTCCCGATGTTCAAGGAGCCCGCATCAACGCAGGAAAGAAGACCACCCTCATCGATTTCGACGGCCAGCCGCGGATCAACGGTAACAGTTACCGGCAAGCTCTCGCCCAAGCCCCGGGCCTGATCCTGAGCGAGGAAACCACGCCGCTCGTCAGCATCGGTTACCGCGGTCTCGAACCGCATCGCGCGCAGTTCACTCAGGTGCTGAAGGACGGCATTCCAATCCATGCCGACCCCTTCGGCTATCCCGAAGCCTACTATACCCCGCCGTTGGATACGGTCGACCGTGTTGAGTTCACGCGCGGGGGGGCGGGCCTGCTTTACGGACCTCAACCCGGCGGCGCGCTGAACTACGTCACCCACCGGCCGCGCACCGACCGCCCCTTCTCCGGATCGTCTCTCCACACCGCCGGCAACGACGGCTATTACTCCACCTTCTCTCACATCGATGGCACCCGCGGTCGCATGGGATACTATGGTTACCTGAACCACCGGCGTTCCGACGGCATCCGCTCCGCAAACAGCGACTACACCCTGACCGCGTGGCTGGGTCGCCTCGCGTTCGACGCCACCACCGAATCCCGCTGGCTGCTCTCGCTCGAGACATACGAGGAGGAGCACGGCGAGCCGGGTGGACTCACTTTCGCCACGGGCCCCGGCGCCGCCAACTACCACGTCGACCGCCGCGCCCCGTCGCGCCGCTTCGACCGCTTCAGCCTCGATCGCAAAGGCGCCTCGCTGACCTGGGAACGCGACCTTCCCAACGGCACGCTCACCTGGCGCACCTGGGGAATCGGTTACGTCCGCGCCTCCCGTCGGCAGACCGGAGGTGGCTTCGGATTTCTCCCCGCGGGCGAAGCCGCCCGCACGAACACCATCGAGCGCCAGTCCTTCACCTCATCGGGCACCGAGGGTCGCTTCCGCCGCGACTGGGGACCCGCCCGCAGTCATGCCTTCAGCGCCGGCGCACAGCTCTTCCGCAGCACCTCCCCGCGCACGGACAGCCGCGGCGCCGCCCCGGACGCCACCAGCGGAGCCCTGCTCGCGAAATCGAGTCGCGACGTTCTCTACGCGCCCGTGTTCGTCGAGAACCTGTTTCGCCTCGGCCGCCACACGCTCACTCCGGGCCTGCGGCTGGAAAACCTGCGTCAGCGCGTGCGCGAAACGGTGAACGTGGCCCGCAGCACCGCCGGACTCGCCCCCGCCTCGCGCGACACCCGCGACACCGTTCCCCTGTTCGGCCTGGCCGCCACCCGCGATTTCGGCCCCCGCTCGCAGTGGTACGGCAACGTTTCCCAAAGCTTTCGGCCGGTGGTCTTCACCCAGGCGGTTCCAGGAGCGGCGAACCAGATCGTGAACCGCGACCTCGCGGAAGCGCGCGCGCTGCAGTGGGAGTTCGGATTCCGGGGCGAGCTGACGCCGGGACTCGTGGTCGACGCGAGCGCGTTCCACCTCGCGTTCGACAACCAGATCGGGGCCGTGACGCTTACCGACGGTCGCTCCTCGCTCGCCAACGTGGGCCGGGCCGTGCACCGCGGGTTCGAGGTCTCGCTGCGCCGAGACATCCCGCTGCACGGGTCGGGCCGGAATGCCGGCAGCCTCGGCTTGTACGCCAACGCCCTTCTTCTCCATGCCCGTTTCACGGAGGGCGCGCTAGCTGGCCGCACGCCCCAGTCCGCCCCGCCGCACCTGGTGCGCACCGGGATTCTTTATCATCGCGGCGCCGGGCTGAAGATCGGTCTCACCGGGACGCTCACCGCCGCGGCGTTCGGCGACGATTCCAATTCCGAACCGCGGCGCATCCCCGCCCACGCGATCTGGGATCTGACCGCCGAGTGGCGTCTGCCCGGCGCGCCCGTGCGCCTGATCTCCGGGATCAACAACGTGTTCGACGAGGATTACTACAACCGCATCCGCTCGGATGGCATCGATCCGGCCCCGCGTCGCAACGCCTACCTCGGCGCAGCCTGGGAGTTCTGATCTCCCGCCAAGGGACGCGGCGGATCAACGGTTCTTGGCCTTCTTGGGAGTCGGCGCGCGGGCTCGCTCGCCCACCGGGTCCTCGTTGGGAGTTCCGCTCCACAAAGGCTCCCGATTGGAGGCATTCCAGCGCGACCATTCGGCCGACAGCGCGGCGACGATCTCCGGATGGCGTCCCGCAAGATCAGTGGTCTCACCGATATCCCCGGCCAGATCGAAAAGCTGCCATCCGCTGTTGGTCTTAGCCTCGAAGTCCCGCCAATCCACCAGTTTCCAATTTCCCCGCCGCACCGCCCGCTGCGGACCGAAGCGCCAGAAAAGCGCGGCATGCGGCGCCTGCTTGCCCGAACCGGTGAGGAACGGCAGCAAATCGGCTCCATCCAATTCCTCCGGCCGCGAACGGCCCGCGGCCGCCAGCGCGGTCGGCAGGACATCCAGGGCGGACACCGGATGGCCGAAGGTCGCGCCCGCCGGCAAACGACCGGGCCACGAGACAAAAAACGGCACGCGGATTCCGCCCTCGAGCATCTGGCCTTTGTCGCCGCGCAGCGGAGTGTTCAGCCCGGTGTTGTAGGCGAAAAACCCTTTCCGGCCTGCGCCGCCGTTGTCGCTCAGAAAGAACACGAGTGTCTCCTTCTCCTGGCCGGTCGCGCGCAGATGCGCCGTCACCCGGCCAATCGCCTCATCGAGTCCCAACAGGAGCGCCAGGTATCCCCGCCGCGCGGGATCGGTGACCGAGGATGGCAGGCGCTCGCGCCAGCGTTCCGCGATTTCCAGCGGCGTGTGCACCGCGTTGTAAGCGAGGTAGAGGAACCAGGGCTTCGCGGGGTCGCGACGCATGAACCGGATCGCCTCGTCGGTGAAGAGGTCCGTCGCGTGCCCCTCCAACTTCTGCACCTCCCGGCCCCGGTAGATCAGGTCGTGCGAATGCGCAGTGCCAAACTTCGGGGCGGCCTTCGCGTGCAACAGGTAATTGTGCGCGCCCACGAGGAAACCGAAGAACTCGTCGAAACCGCGGGACTGAGGATGACGGTCCTTCGTGAATCCCTGGTGCCACTTTCCGATCACCGCGGTGGCGTAGCCCGCGGACTTCAGCCGGTCGGCGATCGTGCGCTCGTCCAACGGCAGGCCGAGTACCGCCTCGTCGCCGACGTGCGGGTTGAATTCATGACCGAAGCGGGTCTGGTACCGCCCCGTGAGCAGACCCGCCCGCGAAGGGCTGCAGTAAGGCGCCGTGACGTAGCCGCTCGTGCAGCGCACGCCCCCCGCCGCCAGCGCGTCGATGTTCGGCGTGCGCACCTCGCGCCCGCCATGCACGCCGAGGTCGGCGTAGCCCAGGTCATCAACCATGATGACAAGCACATTGGGTCGCGCACCCACGATCGGGGCGAAAATGAAACCGAGGAGAACGAGCAGCGGCGCGGTGACTTTCATCGGGGTGGAAGAGGAGATGCCGCCCTCTCCGTGCAAAGTCACGCGGAGATCAGCGTCCCGGCCAAGCGCAGCCCTAGCTTCCGCCGGAACCACGTCGCAGCAGGTCGCTGCGCGCGGCCTCCAACCGCGCCCGCTCGTCCTGCGTCAGGCTGTGAATCCCGGACTGGGCGATCTTGTCGAGCAGGGCGTCCACCTCCGCCATGCCCGCGCGCGGCGGCGGCGCCGGCGGGATGGCCGCCGCGCGAACGGGAACCACGGCCCGCCGCACCGGCCGGCGGCGCGGCCACCTCAGCTTCGGCCACTCGAAGCCCGCACGGTGCAGTCGCACAAACAGATGGGCGAAGCCGCACCCCACGGCGATTTCAGCCAGTAAATCCCAGCGCCGCCCCGCGAGCGCGACCAGCGCCTGGATGCCGACCAGCGCCAAGGCCGCCCACTTCGCGAGGATGTTGAAAAGCAGCGGCACGCCGGGGAAAAAAGTCGCGAAGGCGACGAACAACGGGAACGCGAGGGCCGCGCCGGAGAAGGCGGTGCCGAGCCAGACGCCCGCCGCCGTGAAGAAGAGGGGCTTCAGCAAATAGATGCCGGCGCACAGCGAGAGGAAACGCCCCCGGCCGAGCGCTTTCTCCACCTCGCGCCCGAACCAGATGAGCATCACGACATCCAGGGCGAAGCCGATGCTCGGCGGGTTCACGAGCCCGTAGGAGAGGATCCGCCATAACTCGCCGCGGAGCACCGCCGTGCTCGAGAAGTTCAGGGCTCCGAGCGCACGATTCGCACCGGCGAAAAGCGCGAGACTCGTGATGATCATCGCGACCACCAGGCACGCGGCCACCACGTGCGCGCTGTAGATGGCATAGCCGCGCCACCAAGTGACCGGACGCGCCTCCCCGCCATCGCTTCCCTCCCAGAGACTCATGAGGTGGCGGAGCTTGGGGACCGCCGCCGCCGCGCGCAAGGAACGGCTGGACGCCGCGGCGACACCGGGGCCTCGGCGTCCGCCAAGGCGTGCCGCACGGCCTCCAGCAGCCGCGCCGGCCCTTCGCTCTTCATCACGTAGCCACTGGCCCCGGCACGCAAAGCGCGCTCGGCATAGATGCTGTCGTAATGCATGGAAAAGACGATCACGGGCAGCCGCGGCCGCTCCGCGTGCAGACGCCGGACCAATTCCATCCCACTCCTCGGCCCCATCTCCAGGTCCGTCAGCACCAGATCCGGAGGCGACCGTCGCACCGCCGCCAGCGCCTCCGCCACCGAACCGACCTGGCGACACACGTGGACTCCGGGCTGCTGATTGAGCAGCGCCGTCACGCCCGCGCGCGTCAGCGGGTGATCGTCGACCACCAGCACGCGACGGCGGCGCGGGGAAGAGCGACGGGGTGCTTGGCGCGGCGCGCGGACGACGGGCATGCTCAAACCGTGAACGCCGCCTCGAGCTTCGCAAGCGAGGCGAAACTTCCGCGCCTTGGAAGGCCCCGAAGTCAGGCTCCCGGTGCCCCGCCGAGTTCGTGCCTCAGGCAGGCGCCGACGTCGGCGTGACGAAACACGTAGCCGGAATCAAGCAGCGCGCCCGGCGTCGCCCGCGTGCTGGCCAGCAAGGTTTCGTCGGCCATCTGACCGAACACCGCGCGCAGCACCGGAGCTGGTACGGGGAACAGGGCCGGCCGACCCACGGCCGCCGCCAGCGCTCGCGTGAATCCAGCATTTGTGACCGCACCGGGAGCGCAGACGTTCACCGCCCCCCGGCAGGCGGTCATCATCGCATGATAGACGGCCCCGATGGCGTCCTCACGTCCGACCCAGCTCATCCATTGCCGCCCCGTGCCGACGCGGCCGCCGGCCGCGAGCCGGAAGACCGGCAGCATTTTGGCCAACGCGCCGCCGGCCGGAGTGAGGACCACGCCGAAGCGCAGCAACACGGTGCGAACGCCGGCGCGCGCGGCGACGTCCGCGTGCGTTTCCCAAGCAAGGCAAACCTCAGGAAGAAATCCGGCGCCGGGGGCGGAGCCCTCCGTCAACATCTCGTCGCCCCGTTCGCCGTAGAATCCAACGGCGGAGGCGCTGACGAAAACCTCCGGCGGACGCTCCGCCGCCTTCATGGCGTTGACCAACGTGCGCGTCGCGTCGACGCGGCTGCGCAGAATCGCCCCCCGTCGCGCCGGGGACCAGCGTCCCGCGCCGACGTTTTCCCCGGAAAGGTTCACCACCGCATCAGCCCCGGATAGCACCGAAGGCGCGAGTTCGCCGCGCGCGGGCTCCCAAAGCGCCTCGCCCGGTCCCGCCGGCCCGCGCCGCACGAGCCGCACGACCTCGTGGCCCTGGGTAAGGAGAAAATGGACCAACGCGGTGCCGAGCAGACCGGAGGCACCTGCCACCACGACCCGGCGCCGCCGCGTGTCATAACGCGCGGACAACTCGAGATCGGCCTTGGTGGTGGCATGGCGCCAGGCGAACAACCGGGTGAGTTCCCGCCGGACATGACCTCCCCCAAACATCCGACCAATCGCCCCGCCCGGCAGGCGGTACGAGATATCGTCGGTCAGCAGGCACGCAGCAGCGCCGTCGGGCGTAACCCGATGGAGGTGCTCCCAGCTCGCGAACGGCCCCGAAAGCTGCACGTCGCGAAACTCACGGCCAGACACATAGCCCCGGTGCTCCACCTGCCACTCCATGGAAAACGGACCACGACGGTTGCGCACCACCACGCGCGCGCCGTCGCGCACCCCGCCGGTGGCGGAGACCACCTCCACCTTTTCCCAAGGAGGACACAAGCGCCCCAGCGCGCCGGGACGTTCGTGCCAGGCGAAGACCTCCGCGGCTGGCCGCTCGATGCGCGTGGTGAGGGTGAATTTTTCCATGATCAGGAGCGTTTGGACGCCTTCGCGCGCGATTTTCCCTCCAACGGAAGCATGCCCTCCTCGGCCGGAGGCTCGCCTCCGCCGGCGCGGATCGCGGCGGCGCGCGCGCGGATCGCCGCGCGTTCGGCGGCGGAAAGTCGCACCACATTCTTCACCTGCAGCGCCATGCGCTGGTTGCCGCGCAGCAGCGTCTCGTGGCGCAGCAGGAAATCCCAGTAGAGCGTCGTGAACGGACACGCGTCGTCACCCGTCGCCTTCGCCGGATCAAAGCGGCAGGACGCGCAGGCGTTGCTCATCCGCTGCAGGTATTTTCCCGTGGCGACGTAGGGTTTTGACGCCATCACGCCGCCGTCGGCGTACTGGGACATCCCGAGCGTGTTCGGCAACTCCACCCACTCGACCGCGTCCACGTAGACCCCGAGGTACCACTCGTGGATCCGCTTCGGGTCGACGCCCAGCAGAAGGGAGTAAAGTCCGGTGACCATCAACCGCTGGATGTGGTGCGCGTAACCGAGCCGCAGGGTCTGGCCGAGCGCGTCGCGAAGGCAGGTCATCGCGGTGTCGCCCGTCCAGTAGAACCCCGGCAGCGGCTCCTTCGCTCCGAGCGCGTTGCGCTCCAGATAGTCCGGCATGTGGAGCCAATATACCCCACGCACGTATTCCCGCCACCCGAGCACTTGCCGGATGAACCCCTCGCCCGCCGCCAGCGGGACCCGCTCCGCCCGCACCGCTCGCTCCACGGCGGCGATCACCGCGCGTGGGTCGAGCAGCTTGAGGTTCATCGCCGCGGAGATCAGCGAATGATAAAGCCATGGCTCGCCGCACCAGATCGCGTCCTGATAGCGACCGAAGTCCGCCAGACGGTGCGTGATGAAGTCATCCAGCGCCCGCTGCGCGTCGGCCGGTGTCACCGGCCAGTCGAAGAGGGAGAGATCCCCAGGATGACGCGGGAAGCGCTGCTCCACGAGCTCGATCACGGCGCGCGTGGTCGCGTCGGGCGGGAACCTCGTGGGTGCCGGCAGCGGGCGCGGCGGCCCCCCGCGCCCGAAACTCTCGCGGTTGTCGTGATCGAAGTTCCACTGGCCGCCCAGCGGATCGCCGGCGTCGTCGAGCAGCACGCGATGGCGCCGCCGCATCTCCCGGTAGAAAAACTCCATCCGGAGTTGTTTCCGGCCTTCGGCGTGCTCGCGGAATTCCCCGGGCGTGCAAAGAAAATGCCGGTCGGCCCTCACCTCCAGAGGAACCCCGGCCTGCTTCGCCACCGCGGTGAGCTCCGGTTCCAGACGCCACTCTCCCGCCGCAACCATGAGGACGCGCTCGGGCCGCAACGCGGTCAGCGCGCGCGCAAGCTCCCCCGCGAGGGTCTGGGTATTGCCGGCTGCGTCGAGCTCGACGTACTCCACGCGACGTCCCAGCGCGCGTTGCGCATCGCGAAAATGCCGCATCGCGGAAAGGAACAGCGCGGTGCGGACCTTCGAAGAGACGACGTGCTCCGATTCCCCCTCCACCTCCGCCATCCAGATCGCGTCGCGCGCGGGCTCGAAGCCGTCGAGCGCCGCGGAACCGGCGTCGAGCTGATCGCCCAGCACGACGACAAGATGACGCACGCCGGACGCCGCGGCGCGGGGACGTGCGCTCATTCGCGGACGGAGATCTCGCCACCGCGGATCCGGCGGAAAGCCGCGAGCGCCTCGTTGCGGGCCGTAGCGTGGTCGACGATGGGCGCGGGATAGTTTCCGCCTTTGCCGAGACGGATGCCCGCGGCGGCCAGAACCGGAGCCGGCGCCTCCCAAGGTGCGTGGATATTCTCAGCGGGAAGCTTGTCCAACTCGGGAACCCAGCGGCGCACATAAGAACCTTCGGGGTCGAACTTCAGCCCCTGCAAAACCGGCGCGAAGACCCGGAAGTATGGCGCGGCGTCGGCCCCGCAACCGGCCGTCCACTGCCAACCGAGGGTGTTGCTCGCGAGATCGGCGTCGACGAGTGTATCCCAAAACCAGCGCGCGCCGTGCCCCCAGGAGAGCCGGAGGTGCTTCACCAGGAAGGAAGCCGCGATCATGCGCACCCGGTTGTGCATCCAACCGGTGGCCCAAAGCTGGCGCATGCCGGCATCGACGATCGGGTAACCCGTGAGCCCCCGCTGCCACGCGCGAAGTTTCTCCCCGCCGGGATCGTCGGCCCAGGGGAACGACTCGAAATCCGAACGCAACGGCCGCTCCGGGGTATGCGGAAAATGGAACAGCAGGTGATGCGCGAACTCGCGCCAGCCCACCTCGCTGAGAAAAACCCGCGCGCCGTTGCTGGGCGGAAACACCCCACTCTCCTTCGCCACCGCTTGCACCGCGGCCCAGATCTGACGCGGCGACAACTCCCCGAAATGCAGCCACGGGGAGAGCATCGAGGTACCGTCCACGCCGGGAATATTGCGCCGGTCGGAGTACGCCTCCATCGCTTCAGCCACGAAGCGCTTCAGTCGTTTCGCCGCACCGGCCTCACCGGGAATCCACGCGTCGCGGAAGCCGGCGTCCCACTTGATCCGCGGCAGCAGCGTCAGTTCGGCAAGGTCCAAGGTCGCCGGCCACCGCTCCGCGGCCGGTATCGTGGTCGAGGGCGCGAGGCGGGCGGGCGCCTCCACGGGCAACTCCAGGCAATGACGCCAGAAGGGGGTGAAGACCTGGAAAGGCTTGCCCTGCTTGTTGGCGATGGTGTGGGGCTCGTGCAGCAGCGCCGCATTGAAGCTCTTAGCCTCCACGCCCTCCGCCGTCCACCGGGTCTTCAGCGCAGCGTCGCGTGCGATCACCGCGGGCTCGTACCGGCGGTTCCAGAAAATCGCACCCGCGCCGGTCGCGCGACGCAGACGGTCGAGCTCCACGCCGCTCTCGCCGTGCGCGAGGATCAACCGCGAACCGCGCGCGCGCAGGTCGGCGTCGAGCGCAGCCAGCGCGTGATGCAACCACCAGCGCGAGGCCCCACCGGCCGGCCAGCCGCCGTCACCCGCGTCGTCGAGAACGTAGACCGGTATGACCGGCTCGCGGCGCGCGAGCGCGGCCATGAGGGCGGGATTGTCCTGTAGACGGAGGTCCTGACGGAACCAAAGGAGAGTAGACGGCATGCGATGCGGCGAAGCGCCACACCGTTGGTACGCGCCGCGCGCCATGCCAGACGCAAAGCACGCGTGGCGCCGAGGATGTCTCACCACACAGACACAAAGGCACGGGGAGAAGAAGGCTGCGCCGTGATTTAAGCCGACAGGTCCGCGGGGGCACCCGCGGCTACATCACATAAATCCCCGAATGCGGCGGCGATCGCCGGGAGCTTCCCTGAGACGT
>CAIUOU010000130.1 GCA_903900845.1 uncultured Opitutia bacterium | reverse complement strand
TATGGCGACGGGAGAGAGCCACTGAAAGGTGCCGTCAGATCACCTCGATGCGACCTGATCAACTGCATGAGTCCGGCTAAGGCCGCCGCGGTTACGGCGTCGTCAGCGGCTGCCCCTCCTTCGCAAAGCCTACGGCGGGCAAGCAGCCGCGACTCCATCAAGACAGGGCCTCCTCATCCGTGTCCATCGGTGACCATCCGTGGTTGAAACCGGCTCGGGTGGTTTGAAGCGGAGTCCGGGAAGTGCAGGAAGGCTGCGGCGCCTTCCGAGACGGGGGAGACGTGGAATAGCTACGCCATTCGTGTGCCTTGGTGTCCCTTCGTGGTTCACCTCCGGCGGGGGCGATTTCTCGACGCCCTCCTCCTCCCTCCCTATTACTTCCCCCCGTTCCTCGCGGCGCGCGCGTGGAGGGTGGAAAGGATCTGCTCGAGGCGCGTCGTGATCTTCTCCGCGGCGGCGACCTCCAGGTAACTGCTGCGGGCGCGCCACGTCTCGTAGCCTCCCGCGGCGTGATGTTCCGCCGTCGGGAGGTAGCCGTTGTAGCCGTTACCGAGCGAGACCGTGAAATGACGCTCGAACGGGGTCGTCCGCTTGAGCCGCAGCCCGATCTCCACGAACACCTCGCAGGGGATGCTCGCGATGCTGAGCGCGCCCACGCGGTGCACCTGCAGCGGGACCGTGACGCGATCGGGATAATCGGCCAGCTTCACCGCCTCCCGGGCGTAGATGGCTTTGCGATCGCTGAACTGGCCGTCCTTGTCCCGCGGTGTCTTCTCCAGCGTGAGTCGCGCCTGCCGCAATTCCTCCGCCGTGGCCTTGCGCACCCCGAGCTCCAGCTCCGCCGCCTCGCTGTCGAGCGCCAGACCCGCCTGCCACTTGATCGCGCCGTAAGCGGACATCGCGGCGTCGGCGACGCTGCGCGCGACGAGACGGATCTGCTCGCCGGGCGCGCGGTTGAGGCGGCCGGGCAGCGCGAAGTTCACGTTGTTGATGTCACCGCTGGTGCCGTTCGACATGATGCCGACAAAAGCGGGCCGGCCCGGCAGCGGACCCGCGGGCTCCAGGCGGCGCGCCAGCTCGCGCGCAAACTCCCCGAAGTAGTCGGCGCTGATCGAGGGGTTACCGCCGACGTAATGCAGGCTGTAGTTGGCGAGGAGTCCGAGGGGGCGTTTGTCCGCCGCGGCCCGCACGGCAAGCACCGCCACGTCCGGGTCGACCGGCCCCATCGGCACCGAGGCCTTCGGGTTGGCCTGGCCGGGATTCATCCACGCACGGTCCGCTCGCCCGCCGAAGGGGTTCTCGTAGTCGGCCCCCGCCTTCACCCACCAGCGGCGGTTGAAGACTTGGGACGGGTCGCTGCCGAAGGCCCAGCCGATCTCGGCGGGCTCGAGGTTGCGGAGCGCTTGCAGGACTCCCTTTGCAATGAGCGCGGGGACCGCGCGCACATAGGCGGGATCCTCATCGCTCTGGAAAACGGGCGCGAGCGTCGCCGCCGAGTGCGTGTGCGTGGCGGAGATCAGGATGTCCTCCGGCCGCACGCCCGCCTCCGCCTGCACGAGGCGCTTCGCCTCGGCGACCACCTCCCGCGGCACCATGCACGCGTCGATCACGCAGAAGACAAGCGCCCGACTGCCGTCGTGCAGCGCGAGCACGCGCGCATGCATCGGGTCGTTGACCCCTTTGGCGAAATTCGCCTTCATGCTTCCGTTCACGGGAGCGGGGAAGACGGTGGGTGAGATGTCCTGCGCGAACGCGCCGGCGCGGAACGCGGCCCGGAGGGGGGCCATGGACACGGCGAGACTCAGGGTGAAAAGGACGAAACGTACGGGGGTCATGCTCATGGGGTTTGGGACCGGGGCCGGCCTGCGGCACCGTGGGAGAAGGGTCTAGCCCGCCGGGGCGGCGGTCAAGGCGGCGGCCAGATGTGGGCCAATTTACTTGAGCGAGGACGCGGCCGCGGCTGTTTTCCTCGCGGCGCGACCGCAACCTCCCCCCGCCCGCGCCTATCCAACCATGCCTGCCAACCCCCGTCTGATCCGCTGTGTTCCTCACTTCCTGCTCGCGCTCGTCGCGATGCTTGTCCCCGTGAGCACCATCGCCCAGACCGCCAGCGGCACCATCCAAGGCCGCGTACTCAATCCCCGCACCGGGGAATACCTCGAGGGAGCGCGCCTTACGGTCACGGGCACCGCCCTCGAGGCCTTGACCGACTCGGCCGGCGCGTACCGGCTCACACCGGTCCCGGCGGGCGCCGTCGACGTGACGGTCTTCTACACCGGCTCCGCCCCGCAAACCTTGCGCGTGGAGGTCACGGCCGGAGGCACCGCGATGCGCGATTTCTCACTTGGCGGCTCGCCGGCACGCACCGACGGCTCGACGGTCAAGCTTGACGCTTTCCGCGTGGAGACGAGCCGCGAGATGGACGCCGCGGCCCTCGCGATCAACGAGCAGCGCTTCTCGTCCAACATCAAGAACGTCCTCTCCACCGAGGAGTTCGGCAACGTATCCGAAGGCAATATCGCGGAGTTCCTGAAGTTTATGCCCGGCGTCACCATCGATTACACCGGCGGCAACGCGCGCGACATCTCCATCAACGGCGTGCCCGCTGACAACGTGCCGGTGACGCTCGACGGCTTCAGCATCGCCTCGGCACCCGGCAACGCCACGGGCCGCTCCGTCGCGTCGGACATGATCTCCGTCAACAATCTATCCCGCATCGAGATCTCCTACTCCCCCACCCCCGAATCGCAGGGCTCGGCGCTCGCCGGCTCCGTGAACATGGTCCCGCGCAGCGCGTTCGAGCGCGTCCGGCCCGTGCTCAACACCAGCGTATACTTCATCCTGCGCGACAACGCGCGCGAGTTCCACAAGGTCCCCGGACCCAAGCCCAGCCCGACGCGGAACGTGCATCCTGGTTTCGACGTGTCGTACGTGGCCCCCGTCAACAAACGATTCGGCTACACGCTTTCGGCCGGCACCTCGACCAACTATTCGCCGCAGGACAACTCGACGATGACGTGGCGCGGGGTGCAGTCCGCCACGAACGGCACCACCTTCCCGCACACCACCCCCGGCAATCCCTACCTTTCCCAATATCTCGTCCAGGACGCCCCGAAGGTGACCACCCGCCGGTCGTTCGGCGTCAGCGTCGACTACAAGTTCACCGAGCGCGACCGCGTCACTCTCGGCTTCCAGTATTCCTCGTTCGACGGGCAATACCTGGTGTCAAACGTCACCTTCAACGTGGGCGCGGTCGCCCCCGGCGCATTCAGCGTTGATGCCGTGCGCGGCACCGCGGGCTCCGGCGTCCTCACCTCGGCCCATCAGGAGCGGAACCGTTTCAACCGCACCCGGATGCCGACGATCGTGTGGCGCCACGATGGACCCGTCTGGAGAAGCGACCTCGGCTTCGGCTACTCGCTGCAGGACGACGGCAATCCCGACCTGCGGCAGGGATACTTCCGCAACGTCACGATGCAGCGCTCCAACGTGACGATCGACTTCAACCGCATCTTCTATCTGCGACCCGGAGAGGTCGCGGTGCGCGACGGCCAAAGCGGCGCGACGGTCGACCCCTACGCGCTCTCGAACTACGCGATGGTCTCCGCGACCACACAAGACGACGTGAACGTGGACCGGCAGCGCTCCGCCTACGGCAGCATCCGGCGGGCTTTCGCGACGCGTCTGCCTTTCAGCGTCAAGGCCGGGTTCGATCTTCGCCAAAGCATGCGCGATCTGCGCGGCGGCACCGGCAACTACAGCTTCCTCGGCCGGGACGGCCGGGCCAGCACCGTGCCGGCGGGTGGTGACGACAGTCCGGTGCCGTTCTTCGACCCGATCTATTCGCAGCGCGTGCTGCCGTTCGGTTTCCCCCGGCTGGAGACGCCGAGCAACCGCAAGATCTACGAGCACTGGGTGGCCAATCCCGGGCATTACTCCCTCAACCCGAACACGTTCTACCGGAACCAGGTCGCCGCCTCGAAGCGTGCCGAGGAACTCATCTCCTCCCTCTATGTGCGCGGGGACCTCGCCTTGCTACAGAACCGACTGAAGCTGGTGGGCGGCATCCGCGCCGAGCAGACCAACGTCGAGGGCGAGGGACCGCTGAGCGACCCCACCCTCAACTACCAGCAAGACGCCCAGGGCCGGATCCTCCGCGGCGCCAACGGCGCGCCGCTGCTCATCGTGCCCGCGACCAACGCGCTGGGCGTTTCCCAACTCACCTACCTCGACCGCGGCGCGCGCACCACCAAGGAGTACCTGCGGCTGTTTCCCAGCCTCAACGCCAGCTACAACGTGCGGGAGAATCTCATCGCGCGCATCGCCTACTACCACTCGGTGGGGCGCCCCAATTTCAACCAGTATGCCGGCGGCTTCACCCTGCCCGACACGAGCAACCCGCCCTCCTCCGGCAACCGCATCACGCTGAACAACGCCGGCATCAAGGCGTGGAGCGCCCGTACCGTCAGCGTGCGCCTTGAGCGCTATCTGGAGGGCGTCGGCCAGTTCTCCGTCGGCGCCTTCCGCCGCAACATTGAGAATTTCTTTGGCGCGACCGTCTTCACCCCCACCCCGGAGTTTCTCGCGCTCTACGACATCGATCCGGGCGAGTACGGCGGCTACGATGTGGCCACCCAATACAACGTGCCCGGCGTCGTGCGCACCGAGGGGGTCGATTTCAACTACAAGCAGGCCCTCACCTTCCTCCCGCCCTGGGCGCGCGGCGTGCAGGTATTCGCCAACGCCACCTCCCAGCGTGTCACCGGCGACGACACCGTCGCCTTCGCGGGCTTCATCCCCCGGAGCATGAACTGGGGCGTAAGCCTCACGCGGCCGCGGTACAACGTGCGGGTGAACTGGAACTACCGCGGCACCTCCCGAAACAACGTGGTCACGGGCGCAAGTATCGAACCCGGCACGTTCAACTGGAACTCCAAGCGGCTCTACGTCGACGTCGTCGGCGAGATCACGCTCAAGCGCAGCATCGCGCTGTTCTACAATTTTAGGAACATCGGCGACGCGACCGAGGACGTGAAGATCTACGGCCCCAGCACGCCCGCCGTCGCGCGGTTCCGTCAACGGGTCGACTACGCCGCGCTGTGGACGATCGGCATCAAGGGAACATTCTGAGCCCACCGCTTCCCCGCATGAAAACGTCGCTCCCGCTCCTCGCCCTCCTGCTGCCGGCGATGGCCGCCGGCCTGCCCGCGGCCGCCCCCTCCCCCGAAAGGCCGCACATCGTACTGGTGATGGCCGACGACATGGGCTGGGGCCAGACCGGCTACCGCGGTCACCCCGTCCTGAAGACACCGCACCTCGATGCCATGGCCGCGGCGGGACTGCGCTTTGACCGGTTCTACGCGGGAGCCCCGAATTGCTCCCCGACCCGCGCGACCGTGATGACCGGGCGCACGAATGACCGCGGCGGCGTCGAGAACCATGGCTACGCGTTGCGCCGGCAGGAGAAGACGATCGCGCAGGCCCTCCGCGCCGCCGGCTACGCCACCGCGCATTTCGGCAAGTGGCACCTCAACGGCTACAGCGGTCCCGGCGCGCCGATCCTCGGATCCGACGCGCACAGTCCGGGCGCGTTCGGCTTCGAGGAGTGGCTCTCGGCCACGAACTTCTTCGACCGTGATCCGGTGCTGAGTCGCCGGGGAGCTTGGGAGGAATTCCGGGGCGACTCTTCCGAGATCGTCGTCACCGAGGCACTGAAGCACCTCGAGCGCGCGCGTCCTTCCGGCCGGCCCACCTTCACCGTCATCTGGTACGGCTCGCCCCACAGCCCGATGATCGCCGCGGAGGAGGACATGCGCGGATTCGGGTCAATGGAGCGTAACTCGCGAAACCACCACGGGGAACTGGTCGCGATGGACCGCAGCATCGGCACCCTCCGCGCGGGCCTCCGCCGTCTGGGGATCGCGGACAACACCCTCCTGTGGTTCTGCAGTGACAACGGCGGCTTGCCGGAAATCCGGCCCGGCACGGTGGGTGAACTGCGCGGATTCAAGGGCTCCCTCCACGAGGGAGGGTTGCGCGTGCCGGGAATTGTGGAGTGGCCCGCGGTGATCACGAAACCACGGGTGACTTCCTATCCCGCTGGAACCTTCGACATCTTCCCGACCATCGCCGAAATCACCGGACTGCCGTCGACCGTGCTCCTGGCGCCAGTCGACGGCATGAGCATCCGCCCCCTGTTCACCTCCGACCTCCAGGAACGCCCGAAAACCATGGGCTTCCGGCACACCCGCCGAGCCGCGCTGATCGGCAACCGTTACAAGATCATCGCCCCGAACATCAACCAGCCCAAGTTCGAGGTCTACGACCTGAAGACGGATCCACGGGAGGAGAAAGACATCTCCACCTCCCAGCCGGAACTGGCCGCGCGCCTGAGCCAGGAATTGCTCGCGTGGAACGAATCGGTGCAGGCTAGCGTGGCCGGACGGGACTATCCCGGTGGGCGACTGCTGCCCGGCGACCAGACCACCCGGCCCTGGCCGACCTCACCCGAATACCAGCCCCATCTCGCCGAACTCCAGAAGCGGCCGGAGTACCGGGACGCCGCCACAAAGGCCGGCCGCAAGAAGGGCGAGTGAAACCCGCGCGCCCGAACGCCACCCCCCGGGAAAAAGCGCCCGCCGCGCCCGCGTGATGCGATTCAAGGATCAGGTCGTCTGGATCACGGGGGCCTCGTCCGGCATCGGCGAGGCCTGCGCGCACGCGTTCGCCGCCGAGGGTGCGCGCGTCATTCTGTCGAGTCGGCGGGCGAGTGAACTGGAGCGGGTACGGCGGGCCTGCCGCGAACCTGACCGGCATCTCACGCTGCCGCTCGACCTCGCCCGTCCGGAGACGTTTCCCGCGCTGGTCGCCAGCGCGCTGCAAAGCACCGGCCGCATCGACATCCTCGTGAACAACGGCGGCGTGAGCCAGCGGGCGCGGGCGATTGACGCCGATGAGGCGGTGGAACGGTTGATCATGGAGGTCGACTATTTCGGCCCCGTCGCGCTCACGAAGGCGGTCCTGCCATCGATGCTCGCCCAGCGCTCCGGACAGGTGGTGGTGGTGAGCAGTGTCATGGGGTATCTCGGCACGCCGGGCCGATCCACCTACGCCGCGGCAAAGCACGCCCTGCACGGTTATTTCGATTCCCTGCGCGCCGAGCTCTGGCGCGAGGGCATCAAGGTCACGCTCGTCTGCCCAGGCTACGTGCGCACGGCCATCTCAACGAACGCTTTCGGACCGCGTGGCGAGCAGCACGGCCGCACCGACGGCACGCATCTGTCCGGCCTCCCCCCGGAGATCTGCGCCCGCGCGCTCCTTCGGGGAGTGGCCCGTGGCCGCCGAGAGGTGCATGTGGGCGGCTGGGAGGTCGCCGGGATCTATCTGCAGCGCTTCATGCCTTGGCTGCTGGCGCGCATCGTGCGCCGCATGCGGTTCTCGGTGCACGAGGAACGGGACTCACGCTGAGCGCGGCGCCACCCCCGGCTACCGGGCTGAAGCATAGGCGTCGCGCAGGACCTGCAGTGTGTGCCGCACCGCGATGGCCCGGCCCTGGCGCGTCAGGTGCGCTTTCAATTGGGTGAGGCAGCCGATGTTGCCGGACGCGACAACCGTCGCGCCGGTCGCCGCAACCGCCTCCGCCTTCTGGCGGCCCAGGGAGGCGGCGATATCGGGCTGATCAAGATTGTAGGTCCCCGCGCTGCCGCAGCACAGATGGGCATTGGCGACTTCACGCAGCTCCACCCCCGGAATCGCACGCAGGAGGTCGCGCGGCTCGCTGCGCACGCCCTGCGCGTTCGCAAGATGGCAGGCGTCATGGTACGCAACCGCGACCTTCTCCGCCCACCCGGTCGGCTTTTCCCGCAAGCCCAGTCGCGCGAGAAAAACGCTCACATCCACCACGCGTCCGCAGAACTCCCTCGCGCGCGCTTCGTCCGGCGTGCCGCGCAGGATCAGCGCATACTCATGCATCGCCGATCCGCAGCCGGCCGCGTTCGTGATGATCGCGTCCACCTCGGCGGGGAAGGCGTCGAGGTTCCGGCGCGCCGCGGCCTGCGCGGCCGTCAGGTCCCCCGTGTGCCACGCGAGCCCACCGCAGCAGCCTTGCGCCCGCGGTACCAGCACCTCGACGCCATTACGGGTAAGGACGTCGATCGTCGCCACATTGATGTCGGGCTCCAGCACCTGCTGGGCGCACCCCGCCAGCAGCGCCACGCGGGCGCGCCGTTCACCGCGCGCCGGGGAAACTTCCGGCAATGCAACCGCGGCCGGCACGGCGGCCGGGGCGAGTTCCAGCATCGGTCGCAAGATCGGCGGCACCAGCGGACCGAGGGCGCGGCCGACCGCCGCCCCCCGCAACGCCACCCGGAAACGCGCAGGGTACGGGATGGTCATCCCCGCCACCCAGCGCCGGAACCGTTGCGCGGTCGTGCGCGGCGCCTCCGCGTCAAACCTCGCCCGGAAGGGACTGATGAGATCGCGGTAGGGCACGCCGCTCGGGCACGCGGGCTCACACGCGAGGCAGCCCAGGCAACGGTCCATGTGCGGCTGCGCCTCCTCGAGCGGTAAGGTCCCCTCCAGCACCTGCTTCATCAGCACGATGCGACCGCGGGGTGAATCCATCTCCTGCCCCAGCTCCTGATAGGTCGGGCACGCCGCGAGGCAGAAGCCGCAATGCACGCAGGTCTGCACCGCCTTCGCCATCGGCTCACCCAATGCGCCGTGCTCATCCGGTTTGATCGCGTGCAGCATGGTCAGTCCTCCAGTCCTGGGAATCGGCCCACCGGATCCAGGGCGGCCTTCACCGCCGCCGCCACCGCGGTCAAGCGCCGCGGTCCGGGCCAAAGGGGACCGTTGCCGCGAAGCAGCACGCCACGCCACGGGCACTCCGCTGCCGCCTCCATTACCGGCCAGGAGACATACCCCACGTTACCCGCGGCCCCGATCCGCGCCCGCGCGCCCGGATGGGTGGCGACCCAGGTCGCAAACGCCGGCCCGTCGGATGGCGTGAGGGGAAACTTCGCCCACGCTCCGGCCGGATGCGTCCAGCGGAACTCGGCCGCGTCGAACCACCACGCCGCAGCTTCCTTCTCGCCCAAAATCTCCCCGCCGAATCGGTCCATGATCTCCTTCGCCAGAGCGTCGATCGCCGCTTCCGGCGCGCCGAGGCGCACAAAAACAACGGGGTCGCCGACCACGCTCTCGACTGCATCCAGCTCCCAGCGTCCACGGCCCAGTTCCGCCAGCAGCCGCCCCTTCGCGATCTCGTCGACCGCCGGCAGCCGCAGGCTGCGCCAGGCGAGCGGACGGGGAAAAACCTTGAAGGTCATTTCCGCGATCACACCGAGCCGGCCCGCGCTGCCCACCAGTAGTTTCGGGACGTCGAAGCCCGCGGCGTTTTTGACGACCTTGCCGCCGAACCGCAGCAAACGTCCCTCGCCGTCGACCAAGCGTACCCCGAGAATGAAGTCGCGGAGACCCCCGTAGCGCCAGCGTCCGGGACCGTTGATCCCCGCCGCCACCGCGCCAGCCAGTGTCGATCCCGCATCCGCCAACACCGGGTCGAACGGCAGGTACTGGCCACGTTCACCCAGCGCCGCCCGGATCTCCCGCACGGGCGTCCCGGCGAGCGCGGTGAAGGTAAACTCGCTCGGCTCGTATTCCGTGATGCCCGAGAGCCGGGAAGTGGAAACGCGGACGGCGTCCGCGCACACCATTGACAGCCGCGGCTTCGAGCCGGCACCGGTGGCGATCACCCGCGGCGCGGAGCGCACCGCGGCGGCGAGCTCCTCGACGGAGGCAGGTTGGAGCACCGCGCTCATTCGCGCGAGATGACGCCGGCCTTTTCCAGCGGATGGAGCCCGGCGTGGACAAGTGCGGGGGCGCCCTTTTCGGGGAACATCTTCCCGGGATTGGCGATGCCCTTCGGGTCAAACGCGGAACGGATGCGCTTCAGGCAGGCGATTTCCTCGGCCGCGAACATGGCGGGCAAATAGTCGCGTTTCTCCACGCCGACGCCGTGTTCGCCCGTGATGGAACCACCCATCTCGACGCACATGCGGAGGATGCGGCCGGCGAGCTCCTCGGCTCGTAGCAGGGCGCCCGGCTCACGGCCGTCATAAAGGATCAGCGGGTGAAGATTGCCGTCGCCCGCATGGAAAACGTTGGCGCAGCGCACGCCCATCTCGCGCGACCAGCCGTTGATGAGGCGCAGCGCCTCACCGAGGCGTCGCCGCGGGACCACGCCGTCCTGCACGATGAAGTCGGGCGAGAGCCGGCCCACCGCGCTGAAAGCGCTCTTGCGGCCTTTCCAAATCGCCAGCCGCTCGGCGGCGTCACGGGCCGGACGCACTTCGACGGGTCGGCTGGCGGCCAGGAGGGCGTCGAGTCGTGCGCGATCGGCCGCGACGACTTCCCGCGGTCCCTCGAGCTCGACGATCAACACCGCCTCGCAACCGGGCGGGTACTCCGCATGCACCGCGGCGGTCGCCGCCTCCAGCGCGAGTTTCTCCATGATCTCGATCGCGCCGGGTAGCAGCCCGCTCGCGACGATCGCCGCCACCGCGTCACCCGCCTGTTCGAGCGTGGCGTAGCCGGCGAGCACCGTGTGGAAACATTCGGCGCGCGGCAGCAATTGCAGCGTGATCTCCAGCGCCACACCGAAAAGTCCCTCGTTGCCCACGAACAATCCCGTCCAGTCCGGCCCGGCCTGCTCGCGGCTCGCGCCGCCGAACTCCACGACCTCGCCGGTCGCCAGCACGGCCTTGAGCCCGAGCACATGGTTGGAGGTCATGCCGTACTTCAGGCAATGCGCCCCGCCCGCGTTGAAAGCCACGTTGCCGCCGATCGTGCAGATCAGCTGGCTGGAGGGATCGGGCGCGTAGTGCAGCCCGTGCGCCTGCACCGCCGCCGTCACGGCCGAGTTCACCACCCCCGGTTCAACCACCGCGATCCGCTGGTCGAGGTCGATGCGCCGGATGCGGTTGAGGCGGTTGAGCGCGATGACGATGCCGCCGGCCACCGGCAACGATCCTCCGGAGAGACTCGTGCCACTGCCGCGCGCGACGAACGGCAGTCCCTCGGCATGACAAAAACGCACGAGGGCGACCACCTCCTCCTGCGTCTCCGGCACGACGATCGCGAGCGGCCGGGTCTGGAACGCGGTCAACGCGTCGCTCTCGTACGCGGCGAGCTGCGCCGGCCCGTCGAGGATCCGCCCGGCCGGCACGACCGCGGCCAGGCGGCGGAGGGCGGGGGAGGGCTCGGGGCGGGTCATGCGAAGGAGGAAAAGTTCACAAGCCGCGACGGCGGCTGACGAGCCTGCAGTTTTCCCCCCACGGCCGCCGGCTTCACCACACCCGGCCGGCCTGCACGGACTCGACCGCACGCTGCGCCGCCTCGTCGAGCTCAGCGAGAAAATCGAGCCCCGTGCGGCGCTCGATCTCATCGATGGACGTGAGATACCGGCCGGGATCCGCTTTTTCCGGAGCGTCCTGGGGCACCAGGAACGCCAGCGTGCGCAGCTTACCATCCTGCTCGTCGATGATGATCTTGAAAAAGGCTGCAGGCACCGCGACGCCGCCGCGAAGGGTGCGGGGTGACGGGCCGAACACGGGGCCGGTGATCACCCAGACCTCGCCGTACCGGGCGGGGTAGCCGGTCGCGATGCGCATCTCCAGTTCCCGCCACAGGCCCGCGTTGAGCGCGTGGCGCTGCGGCGTGATGTTGGACATGAGGAAAGTCTCGCGCTGCGCGGCCTCGCCGTAGCGCGTGGCGATCGCGTAGTTGGGTGCCATGTGGCCGCGGTCATAACCGCTGCCCGCATAGGACTCGGAGGCGACCCGCGAGGCGGTGCGCCGGTCGACGTCGAACTTCTCCGGCCGCGCCTTCGGCGTCGGCATCCGGGGGAGATCGCGCACGCGATACGCCACCCAGCGGGGATTGCGCAGGCGCTCGCTGTAGCCCGCGACGTAGCCGCGGTTCACCAGCACCCGCGGCTCCTCGTCACCGGCGGCGGCCGGCCTCGGGGCGCCGCCGTAGACGAAAGTCTTGTCGCCCGGCGCCACGCTCCCGAGCGCGGTCCCGGAGTAGTAGAGGTGCCAGACATCCCAGGCGATCTCGAGGAATGTGACGTTCTTGCCCCGGGCGAACGCCCCCTCGACCAGACGCCGCACCTCATCCTGCCGGCCAGCCGGTTGTAAAAGATACCAACCGCCCAAAAGCCCCGCGGTGGCGAAATTCAGGATCAACACCCAGCGCAACACCGCCGGGGGCAATGGGAGACGGTGGAGCGGAATCGGGCGGCGCATGGCGGAGTTCGTAGCGCGACGCAGAGTGGGACCAAAGGCCGTTCTGTCGACGCGTGCCGGTGGGAAGAGATGAAAACGGAAAGGAGTGGGGGGGGGGGAACGTGGCGTTGCCGGGATTCGGTTCCTCAGGACCCGAATTCCGGCCATGTGAGCCGGCAAGAGGAAGTGGACGCGCCGGGCATTTCAATCGCGTCCCGGGGGCGCGGCAGCCGGTTTTCTGCTGCAACCCCGAGCAGCCGTCGCCATCGTCCCGCCGCTTCCCCATGAAACTACCCACTCCCCTCCTCCTGCTGGCAGTTCTCACCTCCACCCTTTCGGCCGCCATCCCCGGCGTGAAGATGCCGCCCGAGGACGGGAAGCTGCGCATCATCGCCTTTGGCGCCCATCCCGACGACTGCGAGATTCAGGTCGGGGGCTCCGCGGCGCTTTGGGCGCGGGCGGGGCATCACGTCCTCTTCGTCTCGGTTACCAATGGTGATATCGGCCACTGGCGCGAGGCAGGCGGACCGTTGGCGCGCCGCCGCAAGGCGGAGGTGGACGAGGCCCACCGTATCCTCGGAATCCAGGGCGTGGTGCTCGATAACCACGACGGCGAGTTGGAACCGACGCTCGAGAACCGCCGCACCCTCACCCGACTCATCCGCTGGTGGAACGCCGACCTCGTCCTCGGTCCGCGCACCAACGACTACCACCCCGACCACCGCTACACGGGCGTTTTAGTGCAGGACGCCGCCTACATGGTCACCGTGCCGTTCTTCTGTCCCGACGTGCCGGCGATGCGGAAGAATCCCGTGTTCATGTATTACACCGACCGCTTTCAGAAACCCGCGCCGTCGCGGGCCGACGTCATCGTGAACATCGATCCGGTCGCCGAGCGGAAGCTGGATGCGCTCGGCGTGATGATCTCGCAGTTCGCCGAGGGTGGCGCGAACGGCAACGCCTCGCTCTATCCCGCGGATCCCGCGACCCAGCGCCAGCGCCAGCAACAGGTGCGGGAGAACTTCTCGCGCCGCTTCAAGTCCACCACCGCGCGCTTCGCGAAGGAAGCGGCTCTCTGGCACCCAGGCACCGATGTCCAGCACTCCGAGGCGTTCGAGATCTGCGAGTACGGCACCCAGCCCGACCGGGATGGCTTGAGGAAGCTGTTCCGGTTTTTCAAATGACGGCTGGAAGCCTAAGCCGGACTCATGCAGTTGGAGGCGGAGCAGCGGGGTGAGATGGCGAGGACATTTTCAGAGGCGAAAGACCGAGGCATACCCGGAGGCTATGGCGACGGGAGAGAGCCACTGAAAGGTGCCGTCAGATCACCTCGAT
>CAIUOU010000129.1 GCA_903900845.1 uncultured Opitutia bacterium | reverse complement strand
TGCTGGCGCGGAGCCAGTCGCAGGCGGCGCAGTATCTGGAACTGAACTGGCATCAGGTGCATGCCGTGCAGGCGGCCGCGGTCCGGCGAGGGCTGGAGCGACGAGACACGGAGGATATCGCGCGGGTCGGGCTCGACGAGACCTGCGCGGCAAAAGGATCGGACTCGAGCAAAGTGCGGTCGGTGCCGTCCTGCTCGATGCGGCTTTGCGGAAAGGCGGTTTGAGCCCCAAGGACGTCTCGTTGGTCCACCTAGGGTTAGAGGCGCACGTGCTCGCCTATACGTCGGGCAAAGTGGATGCTCTGGTGACGTTTGAACCGGCGGTCACCCAATTGAGGGCGCAAAAGGCGGTTCGCCTTTTCGATTCGGCGCAGATCCCCGGGCGCATTCTGGATGTACTGGCGGTGAGAACCGAAGTTGCCGGCGTGAACCAGGCCGCCTTGCGCTCGCTCGTCGCCGGGCACTTCCGGGCGCGGGAGTTCTTCGACAAATTCCCGCAGGCCAGCCACGCGATGATCTCCCGCCGGCTGAAGGTGGCTCCCAGTGAGGTTCCGGGCACCTACCTGGGGCTGCAGCTGCCGGACCTGCAGGAGAACAGGTCCTGGTTGGCGGGTGAAAAGAGCCCTCTGGAGACGTCCGCGGTGGCGTTACAGGAGGTGATGCTCGCCGCCCAGCTTCTGCCCAAGGCGTTTGATGTATCGCGGCTGGCTGACGGTCGCTTCCTGCCGTGAGGTTTCCAACTGTCTCCCTGCGCTGGCTGCTTCCGGTCCTGATCGTGGTGCCGTTTTCGGTGGTTGGCTTGGCCAGCTACTTCGTGGCCGTCGCTGATAAGCGCGAGGTCCTGCTCGACGCGGCGGAGAGGGAGCTGCGGGGCGCGGTCGCTTCCCTCGCGCGCGCCTCCGAGCGACTGATCCGTTCCGATCCGAGCCTCCTGCGTCAGGAACTCACCCTCCTCGCGCTCGAGCCCAATCTGGCGGGTGGAGCGATTGTGGACGACCAGGGCTTGGTGCTGCACGCCACGCGCTTCGCCTCGGTGGGCGAACCGGCCGTGCGGGCCCTCGATTTTTTCCAACCCTCGATCGACACCGCTCTCCAACGCTCGACCGCGGTGATCGCGCGACCGAAGGACCGGCAGGAGATCATCGTGGCCCTGATGAGATTCGCGATGCCCGCCGACTCCGGGGAACTGCGCAGTTCGAATTATGGGGTGGCTTATTTGTGCTTCGATCTTTCGGACGCGATCGCCACGGCCCGAAAATCCGCCCTGCGGGTCCACCTGCCGGAGGCGGTGCTCAATGTGCTGGTCGCGGCCTTGTTGGCGTGGGCGATGGTCGCGCGGATCGCCATCCCCCTGCAGCGTCTCAATGCCGCGACCAAACGTCTGGCGGAGGGGGACTTCAGCAGCCCGCTTCCGGGTGAAGTGACCAAGGAGATCGACACCCTGGCGGCCAGCTTCAACCACATGTCCTCGCGGCTGAAGCAGTCCATGGAGCAGTCCGACAGCAGCGCGCGCCACATGCAGGCGGTGATCGACAACGTCCTGGAAGCCATCGTCACCATCGACGAGCGGGGTCGCATTCAATCGTTCAACCAGGCGGCCGAAAAGATCTTCGGTTTCCGCGCGGATGAAGTGGTCGGCGTCAACGTGAGCATCCTTATGCCGGGCGAGATTTCGCGCCATCACGACGAATACCTCGCGCGCTACCAGCGGACGAAGGAGGCGCACGTGATCGGGATCGGCCGGGAGACGACAGGCCGTAGACGGGATGGCGAGGAGTTCCCGGTCGAGCTGTCCGTCAGTGAGATCTCCAAGGACGGACGCCCGCTCTACGTCGGGTTGTTGCGCGACCTATCGGAGCGCAACCGGGTTGACCGGATGAAGCGGGAGTTCATCTCCACGGTGAGCCATGAGTTGCGCACGCCCCTGACGTCGGTGGTAGCCTCGCTGCGTCTGCTCGCGAGCGGCGCCCTCGGAACCCTTCCGCCGAAGGGCCAGCGCCTGATCGAGATCGCCGCCATCAACAGCGGCCAGCTTTCCAACCTCATCAACGACCTGCTCGATCTGGAGAAGATCGCCGCGGGCAAGATGAGCTTCGACCTGCAGCCCCAGCCGGTCGGCCAGCTGCTGGCGGAGGCGGTTGCGGCGAGCACGCCCAACGCCGGTCAGCGGGGCATCGAGTTTAAGTTGCTGGACGATTCCAGCGGAGCCGAGGTGCGGATCGACGCGAGCCGTCTGACCCAGGTGCTCTCGAACTTCCTCTCGAACGCCATCAAGTTTTCGCCCGCCAATGAGCGCGTGGACGTGGCGGCGCGGTTGCACGAAGGGGATCTGCGGATCGAGGTGCGGGATCGCGGCCCCGGGGTTCCGGCGGAGTTCCGTGATCGCATCTTCCAGAAATTCTCCCAGGCCGACTCGTCCGACACGCGGAAGCTGGGCGGAACCGGTCTGGGACTCGCGATCAGCAAGGAATTGGTGGAGCGGATGGGAGGAAAGATCGGGTTCGAGTCGGAAAAGGGCGCCGGCGCCCTTTTCTTCTGCACGTTCCCGCTGGCCTAGAGTCCATGGGGTCGGCCTAGCCCGAGGAGCTCGGCTTCTGGCATGCTAGCCGCCGCTCTTTGGAAAAGGGGCCGCCTATCATCCAGCCGGCGGCCCCTCACGGAGGGTTCCCGCTCCGCCGGTCTGGTCGGGAATAACCCGTAATGGTTGACGCTGCGTCTTCAGGCGGCGGGTGGCGGCGAGGTTCCGCGTTCCGCCCCGGTATTCCAACCATCCATGATCATCTTTCCCTTATGTGATCCGCTTGATGCTGGCGCCAAGCGCTTCGGAACCCCCTCCGCTCGCTCCTTGGAGTGTTCCGCGTGATCGGCTTGCCCATGGCAATTCGGCTCCAATCCATTGGAGGCCATGTTCGCGTGCCCTTGGTCCGCCAGGGAGGGTCGATCAGGGGCGCCTTTCCGTATGCAGGCTCCGCCGGAATCCGCAATGATGTGGCGGGGGGCTGCGGGTGAGTCCGGGGATGGCGTCCACCTCCATCGGCGGCGGTCCCGCGCCTTCGGCCCAGGCGCTGGCGGGAGTCCGGGTGGTCGAGATGGGCCAGTTGATCGCGGGGCCGTTCGCGGGCAAGACGCTGGGCGATTTCGGCGCCGAGATCATCAAGATCGAATCTCCCGAGGGTGGGGATCCGCTCCGGCAGTGGCGTTTGCTGAAGGAGGGGACCTCGCTGTGGTGGCAGGTCCAGTCGCGCAACAAACAGTCCGTCGCGCTCGATGTGCGTACACCGGAGGGGCAGGAGATCGCGCGCCGGCTCATCGGGGAATGCGACGTGCTGATCGAGAACTTCCGCCCCGGTACCATGGAAGGTTGGGGGTTGGGCTGGAACGCTCTCCAGCAGATCAACCCCGGCCTGATCATGCTGCGAATTTCCGGGTACGGGCAGACGGGGCCGTACCGTGACCGGCCCAGTTTCGGTTCCATCGGTGAGGCGATGGGCGGGCTGCGGCACCTCACGGGTCTGCCCGGGCAGATTCCGGTGCGTTGCGGTATCTCGATCGGGGATACTTTGGCGGCCTTGCACGGCACCATCGGGGTGCTGCTCGCCTTGCATCACCGCGAGGCCAACGGCGGAGCCGGCCAGGTGATCGACGTCGCCCTGCACGAGTCGGTCTTCAATACGATGGAGAGCATGCTGCCCGAATACAGCGCGCTGGGCGAGGTCCGCGCGCCTGCGGGCAGCGCCTTGCCGGGCATCGCGCCCTCCAACGCCTACCGTTGCCGCGATGGTCTCGTGCTGATCGCCGGCAACGGCGACTCGATCTTCACGCGTCTCATGAACGTGATCAGCCGCGAGGATCTCGGCGGGCGCGCCGACCTCGCGAACAACCAGGGCAGGGTGAGGGCGGTCGTCGAGATCGATCATGCCATCGAGGAGTGGACCGGACCCCGGACGGTGGAGGAGGTGCTCGCCGACCTGCGGAGCGCGGGCGTCCCGGGGGGCCGGATCTACACGGCCAAGGACATCAGCGAGGATGCCCACTACCGGGCCCGTGAGATGATTCTCCGGCAGCAAACGCGCCAGGGATTCGAGGTCGAGGTGCCGGGAATCGTGCCAAAGCTGATGACCACGCCGGGCGCCGTCCGCACGCCGGCGCCCGGGTTGGGTGAGCACACCCGCGTGGTGCTCGCAGCCCTCGGGTTGAGCGAGACGGATCAGGATGATCTCAGG
>CAIUOU010000128.1 GCA_903900845.1 uncultured Opitutia bacterium | reverse complement strand
TACCGCCAGCACCGCTGGTGCCAGGTACCAGCCCAGCCTCCTGCGCCATCGATCGAAACGCTCTTCCGCTTCCGAGAGGTTTCCTCGGGGAGTGGGATCGTTCTGGGAAAGCGACATTATTTTGGTGCGACGCGCGCGGTTCAGGAGGTCAGCCGCGCGGGGCGGCCATTTCCGGAGCTAAGACGGCCAGCGGGGTGGGTGCGGAGAGAAGGCGAGACGAGCGGGACCAACCTTCAGACGCAAGATTCGCGGAAACCGGTTATCGTCTTCGGCGCGTCCCTTCGTGGCGGACGGGTGTCTCCCCGCGCCGGTTGATGCCGGGTGTGCGGTCATCGATGCCACGTCAAAGGCCTCTCCTCTCGCAGCCTGCCGCCTTGGGACCGGCGACGGGTCAGAACTTGAACGAATTTCCTAGCGACCAGACGCGGGGCGGGCCGACGCGGTACTGGGCCACCCGGTAAGCGGTGGTGAGCTCGGAGCGCACCGGGATGAGGTCCTGCGCCGTGTGGTTCAGATTTTGCACGCGGAGCTCGAGCGTCCAATCGATCCGGTCGCGGAACAGGCGGCGCTTGTAGCGCAGCCACGCGTCGATGTTGGTGATCGCCGGGGCGATATGGGGGCGCTTGATGTCAGCCACCAGGGTGTCGCCCACCAATTCGGTCGGGTAGCCGATCACCGCGCCGTCCTGCCAGCGGGCGGCGGTGCCCATCCCGAAGCCTTTCAGAGCGCCGCGGGTGAAGCTGTAATTGGTCACGAGGTTGACCCGCCAGGCGCGCTGTTCGGTGGAAACGCGGCCTTCCTGTTTCTTCTGGTTCCGGTAGGACGACAGCACGTTGGTCTCGATCCACTGCGCGACCGTCATCTGGCCGTCGCCCGGTACCGGCGCCGGGTGGCTGATGAAATTCGGCGGAACCGTGGCGGCGTCGTTGAAATAGCGCAGGTGCCCGATGAGGCCGCCCGATCCGAGGATCGGCTGAACCTTGGACCAGAGCTCAGCGAGGCGCGGTCCGTAATTGTCGACGACGGTTTCCTGGTTCGCGACGTTCAGGGCGACGCGCCAGTTGTCGTTTGGATTCCAGGTGAGCTCAACCTCGGTGCCGCGGCCCACGATGTCCTGGGTATCGCCGAGATTCGGGATGTCGGTTCGCGCGTAGTCCCCGCCCGACGCCGGCGCGTCGAGGCTGGCGGAAGTCCGTGTGCGCGGGGGAATGATCGCGTTCAGCCGCCCCAGGGCGTCCATCGCCAGCGCGTAGTTGGGAGTGGCGGCGCCCTGGTCTCCGAGCCGCTGGGCCTCGATGAGAAACTCAAGCGGCTTGAGGATACCCTGGTTCACCAGGGTGGAGTACTTCGTGTTCGTGCCGCCGTTGGCGACCGCACACTCATAGCGGTTGAGGCGGACGACGAACTTCGATTCGAGCAGGTTGATCGTGAGGCCGTACTCCTTCGTGCGCCCGGAGGGCGAAGGGAGTTGCGCGCCATAGATGTCGTTGGCGGTGGCCCCGAGACTGAAGTTTTCCGACTCGCCGTAGTAGGCGTTCACTTTGCCTGCCAGCGGCAGGGGAACCCAACGGTCGGGCCATTTGCCGACCACGGACCACGACGTGGTGCGGAACTGGTCGTCGATGCGGTTAAGCAGAGCGGCGGGGGTGGTGATCGAGGCGCGATCCGCGAGAAGGTTCGTACCGGGCAATGCCTGGCGGATCTCCGAGACAACGGAATCCTGCCGCCAGCCGTAGAGTCCGATCAGGTGGTTGCGCAGAAACGACGCGTTCCATGTCGCCGCGAGGGTGCCGACATTCTGGGTGTTGCGGGAGGAGTCCTCCATTTCCGCGCCGGTCTGGAGATTGAGGATCTCGTAGGCCGCGGTGGTCGGGTTGAACGTGCGCAGGGCGATGGTGCGGCCCGGGTCCCATAGTTTCTGGGAGGTGAGCGGTGTGAGTCGGACCTCGCTCTCCGACCTCGCGCCGATCACCGATTCGCCCAGGTAGACGATGTTGTTCACCTTACGGCGGCTGGAGCCGAGGGGATCGGAGGCGCTGAAAACAAAGCCCCCGTTTGTGTTCTGGTAATACTGACCCCAGCTCGCTGACTCCTGCCGCTGATCGTACGAGCTGCCGATGGCGGTGAGCGTGTGGCGACCCAGCCAACCGGCGACACGCGAGCCGGACCACTGCCGCTTTGGGTCGAGCTTGGCGAAGGCCGTGGCGCGGAAGGATTCGCGCTCGTCCTTCAGGGTTCCCATGCCGACGCGGTCCATCAGGAACGGCCGGCCGAGATTGGGGTTCGGCTGGCCGAGATAGTCCTGCATCAGATCCACGAAGATGCCGGAAAAATTCTGGAACGGGACGTAGGCGCTGCGCCGGTAGGTTTGATGGTCGTAGGCAAGCTCGAGGCCCGCGCGGCCGTCGAGAATCGTCTGCTCGAACACGACATGGTGGTGGGTCCACTTGTCGTGCTGGAAGGCCGCGTCGCCGGAGAGCATCCGGCGGGTGAAATCGAACATCGCAAGGTTGGTGAGCGATACCGGGATCTGCACCGGGTTGGTGCGCCACGGCTGCTCCGGCACGAGGTAGTTGTAGGCGGGCGCCGCACCCACGCCGTCGGGATTCATGGCGAGGAGCGGGTTGGCGATGGCCGTGATGTTGGACTCGATCGCGCCGCCGCCGCCCACCGCGCCGCCCGGGTTGACCGAGCCCGGCAGATACACGGCCGCGATCTGGCGCGACATGTTCGGATGGAAGAGCACCCGCGGATTCGTGGCGCTGTTATCGTGGTAGACGACGGCGTTGCGCAGGATCGCTAGCTTCATGTCGTTCGGGACGCTCGCGGTCGTCAGGTAGGCGTTGGTGGTGCCCGCGGGCCGCCATGACTGAGCGATCGGGCTGTAGATCAGGGGATAGGCGTCGGGCACCGAAAGATTGGCCCCGGGGGTGGCGGCGATGACCGCGCGCATCCGCTGGACCATCAGGGGCTGGTTGGTCAGCCAGCTCGCGATGGTGCTGGCCGGCGGAATCGTGTTGGGCCGGTTGGCGCGGCGGCCGCCGCTTTCCACCGAGCCCCGCACCGTCGCGCCCGCCCACGGGCGATAGGTGACGGCGCCGTACTGCCGGTGGTCGTCGTCGAAGGCAGGTTCCTGGTAAAATCTCCGGTCGTCGCGCACCGCGGCGAAGCGCACCGCGAGTCTGCGGGGGATGATGATGCGATTGAGATCCGTCTCCGCGCGGAACGAGCCTTCGCTGTCGGCGTCGACGCGCACCTCGTAGGCATCCTTGAACTTCGCCGTGGCGAGCTGCGTGTTGACGATGCCGGCGGGGCTCCCGAGGCCGAAGAGGATGGCGTTGGCCCCGCGGTTGATCTCCGTCGTCTCGGTGTTGAACCGGTCGGACGGAATGAGACTGAGGAAGTAGTTTCGCGTAAGATCGGCGCCGGCGATGCCGCGCACGCGTTGCGACCCCTGCGGGTTGACGCGGGAGGACTGATCGCCCGTCGAGGTCGTGCCGACGTTGAAGTCGCTGAAGTTGCCGTTGATGCCGCTCGCCTCGGTCGAGGTCGTGAAGAGAAAAAGTTGGTTCAGGTTCGTCGCGCCGACGTCCTGCATGAACTCCGGCGTGATGATCTGCACGGATGACGCGATCTCATCGACGTTCATCTTCAGGCGTGAGCCCGCGAGGGTTTGTGAAGCGTAATAGCCCTTGAAGGCCTCCGCGGTCACCTGAAAGGGCGAAAGTTCGAGCACTTCCTGCTGGGCCGTGGAACCGGCTGCCGGGCCTGCGGGTGGGACCGTCTGGGCCGCCAGCAGCGGCGCGAGAAGCAAGGAAACGAAGAGGGTGGGGCGGGTTTGCATGGTGGGTCGCAAGCCCCGAGTGATCGGGCGGGGTCGGGGCGGAGGCGCGCGAAGCAACGAAGCCGTGTTGAAAAAAGCAACCCATCCGCCGCTCGCGGCGGGCTCCCGCTCAACCGCGGGCGGCGGCGCGGGCCATGCGGTCGTTCAGGGCTTCGGCGAGGCCGGCGTGATCGGGGATTTTTTCGAGGTGGATGCGGGTGTGCCCGGCGTTGTCGAGCCGTCGCAGCAGCGCGAAGAGCCGGCGGGCGGCGCCGCGGAGGTCACCCCGGGGATCGAGCCAGAAGATGTTGTCTCCGGTCACACCCTTGGGTCGGGCGGCGAAGACCCACGCATCCTTCTTTCCACCGGTCGTCACCGCCTTCGCGGACAGACGTTCGTGCAGCGTGACCGGAGTCCGCGGGCTGTAGTGGCGCTTCAACATGCCGGGAGCCAATTGCGCCTTCCGCGCCGAGCCGGCGGTGCGACCGGAGCCGACCTTCCGGCGGAGAACCTGCTCCACTTGCTCGCGCGTGATCGCGCCCGGGCGCAGCAGGCGCGGGCGGGCGGGGTCGCGCACGTCGACGATCGTCGACTCGAGTCCCACCGAGCAGGCGCCTCCGTCAAGGATGTGGCCGATCCGTTCGCCAAGCCCGACGCGGACGTGCTCGGCCGTCGTGGGGCTGACATAACCGAACGGGTTTGCGCTGGGCGCCGCGAGGGGGCGTCCGGTCACGCGAAGGAGCCGGCGGAAGAGGGCATGCGCGGGCACGCGCACCGCGACACTGCCCAGCCCGGCCGTCACGATGTCGGGCACTCCGACGCGTTTCTCCAGCACGAGAGTCAACGGACCCGGCCAGAACGCCGCGGCGAGACGGCGGGCGGCCGGATTCAGGTGCGCGATCTTTTCCGCCTCCCGCGCGGACAGCACGTGCACGATGAGCGGGTCGGTGGGCGGCCGGCCCTTGGCGCGGTAGATGCCGGCGCAGGCCTCGGCGTCGAGCGCGTCGGCGGCCAAGCCGTATACGGTCTCGGTGGGAACTCCCACCAGCCCGCCCCGGCGGAGGACCTTCGCGAGGAGATCCAGGTTACCCGGGGTGCCCCGGAAAAGTCGCGCGGAGCCCCTTCGTGCCGGCGGTCTTTTTTTCGACGTACTCACGCGCGTTGGCGCAGGGTGGGGCCGTCGATCCAGCCGGCGGCGATGGTGGTGGTCGATGGCCACTCCGGCACCCCCGTCTCGTTGCGTTGCAATAGGGCGACGAGCAACTCGACCGCGCGCAATCCGAGGATGCGCGGCTGCAGGTCCAGCCCGGCGCAGGGCTGTGTTTTCATGTGGATATTCAGGCAAACGAAGCCGTGCGTCTCCGGCACTTTGGCGCCGCACGACTCCATCCATGCGACCGCCTCGCAGTTGTGCCCGAGCACCACGTCCGGCCGGTGTTCGCGGAACCATTTCGCGAAAGCGGCGCGGTCAAAGCGGTCCACGATCAGCGGCGGCACCATGGGCTCTTCGCGCTGATTCTCCTGGAAGGCGCGGAAGGCCGCGCTCCACCGGTATTGGATCCGCTCGTCCTGGTGCCGGTGCACCAGCAATCCCGGGCGGCGGTATCCCATCGCGCGCAGGCGGTGCAGCGCCGCGAGCAGCGAGCGGTACTGGTCGGAACACACCGTGTGCAGCTTCGGCCGCTCGATGATGTAGTCCGTGTACACGCCGGCCAGGCGCGACCAATCCAGCGCCGACAGATCGGGCTCGTCCCACGACGGCAGCAGGACCACGCCGCTGATCCCGCGCGAGAGCAGGATGGAGTCGAGCCGCGGCACGGTGAGCTCACCCTCGCCCACGTTGAAGCGCTCCAGCTTGAAGCCGAGTTCGCCCGCCCGCGCGGAGATGCCGGCCGCCAGTTCGCGATGGTACGCCGCTCCTTCCCGCGGCCGGTCGGGCTCCGCGAAATCCACGCCGGCGATCACCCCGCGAAAATCGGCCCCGCGTGATCGGCGCAGTTCCGACATCAGCGCCCCCGCGAGCGGGTTTCGCCGGTATCCGGCCGATTCCGCCGCCTTCCGCACGCGCTCGGCGGTGCGCGGGTCCACGCGCGGTGATCCTCGTAGCGCGTCCGAAACCGTGGTGCGCGACAGTCCGAGGTCGCGGGCCAGGGAACGAAGCGTTGGGGCGGGCATGGTTCTGACTGTCAGGGTTGACCGCGCCGCCGGGGGTTTGGCAAAGCGTTTCTCGCCGGACGGAAACCGGGCAAGGGGTATCAGTTTTTCCTGAACTTCGGTAATTCCACCGAGCCGCGGACTCAGTTTTTTACGCGGCTTTCCAGATCCTCGTGGCGTGCGTGTTCCCCGGCTTCGGGAACGTGACCGCCTACAAGATCGCGTCCGCGCTTCTGGTGGAACCGGAGGCGGAGTGGACGGTGGTGGAGCGGGCGGCGGTCGAGGGCCACCGCGAGCTGAATCACAGGGGGCAGGGCGGCGGCCGCGGTGAACGAGGCCCTGCAGGGCATTCTCATCATTGTC
Organism: uncultured Opitutia bacterium; assembly: GCA_903900845.1. Taxonomy (GTDB): domain Bacteria; phylum Verrucomicrobiota; class Verrucomicrobiia; order Opitutales; family Opitutaceae; genus ER46. Next base: position 8,682 of record CAIUOU010000128.1, on the reverse strand, counting down.
TTGTCGGTCCTGCGAATCCCCACGGGGCGATCCGCGATGGTGCTGCTTTTCGTCGGGCTGCGGAGGTGGGCGGAGCCCCGCTGATGCGCGGCCGGTTTTCCGCTCGGCAACTTCGCCCGCCCGGGATCGTCTTTCCACGTATGAAACCTCTTCTCGCCGTCGCTTCGGCCGTGGTGCTTCTGGCCGGCGAGGCCCGGGCGCAACCCGCGGCGGCCGATCCCGTGGTCGAGTTGCCCAAGTTTGTCGTGACCGACAGCCGGGAACTGCCGCCGCCGGAACAATGGCGCCACGCGACCATCCCGGGCTTCGAGATCCTGAGCAACGCGTCCGACAAGGCCACGCAGCGACTGCTGCGGGACTTCGACATGTTCCGGCAGGCGCTGGGCCACGTCTGGCCCCAGCCCGCGCGCCACCCGCAGACGACGTCGCTGATCCTGTGCGGCAAGCGCAACAAGTTCGACGCGTTCATCCCGAAGGACCGGTATGTGCCCGACGCCGGCTTCGCCAGCGTCTTCCTGAAGAAGGGGCAGGGGACCGCGATCGTGATCGACCTGCAGGCCACGACCCTGAACGTCCTGAATGTCGATGGTGCCAACGACGCGGCCACCGGCACCGACTCCGGGCTGGTTTCGGTCGACCACGACAAGCAGCTCTATCGCGAGTACGTGCGCTATCTCCTGAGCCGCAGTGAGCCCCGCCTGCCGGCGTGGGTCGAGGAAGGGCTGTCGCAGATCATCATGCGCATGGAGTTCGACAAACGCTGGATCTCCTTCGCGAAGCTGGAGGACCCCAACACGGTCTCGGCGCAGGCGGCGATGGTGGCGCAGATCAACGCGCTGGGCGCCGGTGAGGAGGGCGCGGAGGCGATGGCGCTGCCGGGCGCGCCGGCCGAGGACCGCGACTTCAACGCCGCGCTGCAGCGCAAGGCGCTCGTGCCGTTCGATAAGTTTTTCGCCGTGGCGCACGACTCGCCGGAGTCGACCAACGTGCTCGGCAACAACCGCTGGGCAAAGCAGGCCTACGCGTTCGTGCACATGTGCCTGTACGGACTGAACGGGAAGTACCAGAAGCCTTTCGCCACCTTCCTCCAGCGGCTGGCGAAGGAGCCGCCGAGCGAGGGGCTGTTCAAGCAGGTCTTCAACCGGACCTACAAACAGATGCTCATGGAGCTGCGCGGTTACATCGACTTCACCGTCTACCAGCACCGCGAGTACCGCTCCAAGGAGGACGTCATCCTGACGCCGCCGCCGCTCGCGCTGCGCGACGCCACGGAGGCCGAGGTGGGCCGCATCAAGGGCGAGGCCATGGTGCTGGCCGGCAACGTGCGCGAGGCCCGCGCACAACTCTACGCGCCGTATGCGCGGGGCGAGCGCGATCCCTATCTGCTGGCCGCGATCGGCCTTCACGAGAGGGAGCACGGCGACGCCGCGAAGGCCCGGAAATTTCTCGAGGCCGCGTTCAGCGCCAAGGCGAAGCGGCCCGAGGCGTGCCTTGAACTTGCGCGCCTGCGCTCGGCTGAGGCGCTCGCGAACGCCGGCCCCGAGGGTCGCCTGACCTCCGGCCAGACCGCCGGCATCATCGCTCCCCTCGCGTTCGCGCACGGGAAGACGCCCCTCCTGCCGGCGATCTATGACCTCGCCGGCGACACTTGGGCGCTTAGCGCGGCCGATCCCGGCAAGGACGATGCGAAGATGATGGTCGAGGGTGCGCAGCTGTTTCCCACCCGGCTCAAGCTGATCTTCCAGGCCAGCGTGATGGCGCGCGACACCGGCGACCTCCGGTCGGCCCACGCGCTGGCCGATCACGGTGTCAAGTGGGCGCCCGCAGGCACCGCGCGGCAACGCTTCGAGGCGCTCAAGTCCTTGTTGCCGCCCGCGCCGCCAGCGCCGCCGGAGGCGCCGGAGAAGCGGCCCGCTCCCGCGCGCAAGTAAGTCCCATGTTTCGGTTGCCGCGAATCCTGATTGCCGCGTGCTGCGCCGCAGCGCTGGCCTCCGCGGCGGAGAAGCCCCCGGCGGGCGGCGTGGTGGAGTTGCCGGCGTTTGAGGTGAAGGACAGCCGCGTGCTGCCCCAGCCGGAACCATGGAAGTACGCCGAGATCCCCGGCTTCGAGGTGCTGTCGCGGATCTCGGAGCGCGAGACGAAGCGGTTCATGCGCGACTTCCTGCTGCTGCAGGAGGTGATCGAGGTGATCATGCCCGGCCTTACCCGCGGGCAGGTGGCGGTGCCGACCGCCCTGATCCTTTGCGGCAGCCGCGGCAAGGGCTTCGAGGAATTTCTGCCGGTGGACGAGGCCGACGAGCGCTACGGGAAGAACAGCCTGTTCTTCCGCGACCCGGAGCGCGCGGCGATCGTGATCGACTTCGCGCTCTCCGAGCTGCGCGTCGACGCCGATACGGTGGAGGAGGCCGATCCTTACCGCGCGTTCTACATCGAGTACTTCCGGTTTCTGATCCGCCGCCAGCTGAACGCGCCGCCGCCGCCGTGGTTCGAGGAGGGCTTGGTGCAGCTGTTCGGCGCCGTCGATTTCTCGACGAAGTCGATCACGTTTGCCCAGATCGGTGACGGTTTCGGCGCGGAGAAGATCGGCGACTTCAACCAGATCCTCGCCAAACGCGCGATCATGCCGATGGGCGAGATGCTCGCGGCCGCCGGACCACGAGCCCGCACACGCGAGTGGAAGGCGCAATGCTATGCGTTTGTGCACCTCTGCCTCTACGGCAACAACCGCAAGTACCAGCGGCCTTTCCTGCAATTCGTCACACGGGTGGGCGAGGAGGGGCCTTCGGAGCGCCTGTTCAAGGAATGCTTCGGCAAGACCTACCGCCAGATGGCGCTCGAGATCCGCGGCCACATCCAGTTCACGGTCTACAACGCGATGCGCTTCGAGGCGAAGAAGGGGCAGGTGGGTCTCCCCGAGCCGCCGCCGGTGGAACTGCGTGACGCCGCCGACGCGGACGTCGGCCGCATCAAGGGCGAGGTGCTGCGCCTCGGGCGTCACGGCGAGGCCGCGCGCAACTCGCTCATCGCCCCGTACGTTCGCGGTGAACGTGATCCCCGGTTGCTGGCCGCGCTCGGTCTCGACGAGCTGCAGGCGGGACGGCCCGAACGCGCGGAGCGCTTCCTTGAAGCCGCCGTGCAGGCGAAGGTGGTCCGGGCCCGCGCCCACTTGGAACTCGCCCGGTTGCGCCTCCAAGCCGCCCGCGCCAAGCCGGCCGGGGCGGGCGGCGGACTTGATTCGGCGCAGGTCGCCGCCGTGCTCACCCCGCTGTTCACCGCGATGAAACAGCCGCCGCCGCTGGCCGAGGTCTACGCGCTGGTCGCCGACACCTGGGCCGCCTCCGCCGCGCCGCCGCTCGCCGAACACCTCGGCGTGGTGATCGAGGGGATCAACCGGTTCCCGCGCGACCTGGCTTTGCTCACCCAAGGCACGCTGCTTGCGCTGAAGCGCGGCTTTCCCGTCGAGGCCCGCGCGATGGCCGAGCGCGGCGTGAAGCTTGCCCGCCAACCAGCCGACCGCGACCGTTTCCAGACGCTCCTCGCCGGGATGGAGGGTGCTCCTCCGGCCGCAACCGCCCTCGCAACCGAGTCCTTTCTTGAGCGATCCATTTCCCTTTCCCGTCCTGAAGCTGCACCGGAGAAGCCGGCCACAGCCAAGAGCCCGGGCAAGTGAAGCGTGCGCCCGAGCTGGAGCGACGCTCCGGCACCCGGGTGGGTAACCACGGATGGTCGCCGACGGCCCCCAAGGAGGAAGGCCACGGCTTGCTGTAGCCGCGGCTGGCAGCCGCGGACGATGCCGGAACCGCGACGGCCGACTTGTCCTCCGTCCTGTCCTCCATAGGCCCGGCGAAGGAGGGAGGCCTTCCCGGACCGGTTCGCGATTTTGACCGCGGATATCCCAGCGCGGCTCCGCCGCAACCGAAGGGGAGTTGAGTTGGGACACAGAGGTCACAGAGGCCCAACCCGAGTTCACGGAGTCCGATCCACCAGCTGAAGCCTCGGGTCGCGGTGCTCGAGCCTTCGCTCCGTTCCCTCTGTTCGCTCCTGTTGGCCGTCTGGGTGGGGACGTGAGGTGACGGAGGCCGCGGGGTCGAATGAGGTCTTACCGTCTCCAACGTCTTCCGGCATCCTCCCGTTCTTTCCACGCTTCCTGTTCGAAACACCTGCCTGCGCTCCCTGAGCCTTTTCGCGGCCAACTCCGGAAATAGCCGCAACGAGGCGCATCAGGCGCAAAGTCAGGCCGTTCCCGGGACATCCGACTCTGATCAAAGGCGTCTCCGGAGCTCCGCCGCAGCCGGCCGGGATGCTCCCATTACCCGTGATTCCGGGTGATCGGTTACTCGTCGGTAGCACTGTTCCGGTTTGGCTGCGGGCGATGATTTACGCCTCCGCCCATCCCATCCGGGGTCCGATCAGTCCGAAAAACGGTTGCTAAGCTTGATTTCGTATGTACGAAATCGAGAGGGCAAAGTTCGCTTGGGACCTGGGAAAGAGCGCCGCCAATCTCGCCAAACACGGGAGCAGCCTGGCCGACGCCACCGTTCTTTGGCGGGGAACCATCGTGACGCTACCCTCCAGGAACCCCGGCGAAATGCGGCATCTCGCCATCGGGTTCATCGCCGGAAAGCTTTGGACGGTGGTCTACGCGCCATGGGACGACCTCTTCCGGCTGATTTCCGCCCGCCGCTCCCGAATCCATGAAAAAACCCTCCTCCACCAAATCACCGGGACCGACCACGGCGGCCAACCTTGAAGGCCGCTTCAACCGTGGCCGGGACGTTCTCGACTATTTTGTTCCCTCTAGGGCCGTGGTCACGCACGGCGGGGCGCGTCCCGGCGCGGGCCGGAAGCCATCGGGCAAGCTGCGCAAGACGGTGAAGCTGACGCCCGGAGCAATCCGGCGTTTCCGCGCGTTCGCCCGGAGGGAAAACATCGCGGACTTCTCCTCGGCCCTGGAGGCGGCGTCCCGACTGGTCTGAACGATCCCCGCCCGTCGGGCGTCCATCGGGTTTCCGGAGTCCCGGGTTCCCTTCAGCGACACCTTGGCGTTACTTCCGCAACCAGCGGGCGAGGGCGGGGGCTTGGGAGCGGATCTCGGCGGCCGCGAGAGCGGCGACGGCTTCCGCGCCGGCGGCGACGAAGTGCGTGTCGTCCTTCCGGCCGTCCGGGATCTTGGGGTGCGTTCCGGGCGCGATCCACATGAAGAAACGGCGCGACGGTTCGTCTCCCTCGGCCTGCAGCCAGCGCGCGGTCGCCTGCTCGAGTTCCAGCAGCGGCGTCTTTTCCTCCCGTGCCACCGCGCGCACGGCCTCCGGGTAGGCGCCATGCGTGGGGACGAGTTTGCCCTCGCGATCGAACTTCCGGCGGCAGACCGGCGTCGCGAGGATGGGTGTGGCGCCGCGGGCGCGCGTCTCCGCGATGAAGCGGCGGAGGTTGTCGCGGAACGACGTCGCGGGGTCGGTGTACCGCCTCGGATCCTCCTTCTTCTCGTCGTTGTGCGCGAACTGGATGATCACAAAGTCGCCCGTAGAAAGATCGCCGGTGAGCTTCGTCCACCGGCCCTCATCGATGAAACTCTTGGTGCTGCGGCCGTTCATCGCGCGGTTGTCGACCTTCACCGCCGGATCCAGCAGCGCGCCGAGCGCCATGCCCCAGCCGCGTTCCGGCAGGTCGAGGGTCTTGTCGGACATCGTCGAGTCGCCGGCGAGAAAGACCTTCGGCGCGGCGAGCAGCGCGGGAACCAGCAGGACGAGTAACGGAAGAAGGCGGGTGAGGTTTTTCATGCGACGGGCGGGTGGGCGGTCCAGGGGAGTTGGTCGAGATCGACGTTGCCGCCGCTTAGGATGATGCCGACGCGGCGATGGGCGACGTCCACGCGGCCCTCCATGATCGCCGCGTAGGGAACGGCGGCGGAGGGCTCGACGACGATCTTCACCGCATCCCAGATCATCCGCATGGCGGCGATGATGCCGGCCTCGCTGACGGTGACGACGTCGTCGACCCATCGGCGCGTGATCTCGAAATTCGGTTCCCCGATCGAGGTGCGGAGACCATCGGCGATGGTTTTGGGAGCGACCACGGGCAATCGTTGGCCGGCGCGGAACGAACGCGCGGAGTCATCGGCCGCCGCGGGCTCCGCCGCCACGACGCGCACAGACGGCCGCAGGGCTTTGGCGGCGATGGCGGTGCCGGCGAGGAGACCGCCGCCGCCCACGGGGCAGAGCACGAGGTCAAGTTCCGGCACGTCCTCCATGAGCTCCACCGCGGCCGTGCCCTGGCCCGCCATCACGCGTTCGTCCTCGTAGGGATGAACCATCGTGGCGAGGGTACGCTCCAGGACCGCAGCGCACGCGGCCTCGCGGGCGGCCTGGGTGGGCTCACAGAAGGTGATTTTTCCGCCGTAGGCCTCGACGAGGCGGACCTTCGTCTTCGCGGAGTTGGAAGGCATCACGATGTGGGCTGGAATGCCGCGCAATTTCGCGGCGCGGGCGAGGGCGGCGGCGTGGTTGCCCGAGGAGTGGGTGGCGACCCCGCGCAACGCCTCGACATCGGCGAGTGAAAAGACCGCGTTGGCCGCGCCACGCGCCTTGAACGCCCCCATCTTCTGCAGGTTCTCGCATTTGAAGAACAGGCGGCCGCCGCACGCCGCATCGAGCCGCGCGTTCGTGAGCACCGGGGTGCGCGTGATGTGCGGGCGGATCCGGACGTGCGCGGCGCGGATGGCGGCGAGGTCGAGGGACATCGCCGTCAGCTTGCGCGGTCCAAGTCCGCGGTGCAAACTCGGCGGATGGTCAAGAAACTCCTCCACACGCGGATGCGCGTGAACGAACTCGAGCGCACGGTGAAGTTTTACGAGCACGCTCTCGGTCTCACGGTGGCGCGACGCAGCGTCTCGCCGCGCGGCGCGCAGGTGGCGTTTCTCGCCACGCCGGGCAGCGAGGAGGAGATCGAGATCTGCCAGCTCCCCAATAGCCCTGCGGTGCAAGTGCAGCCCGACCTGATGCACCTCGCGTTCGAGGTCGACGACCTCGCCGCCTTCGCCGCCGAGCTGGTGCGCAAGGGTTATCCGCTCTCCGACGGCCCGACCACCACCGGCAGCGGCTCGGTGATCGCGTTCATCGACGCGCCCGAGGGTTACGAGGTCGAATTGATCCAGCGTCCGCGCTCGCGCTGAGCGCTTTTCAGGGCGGCGTTGCGTAGCCGGCCTCGCGCAGGATTTTGCGGGCCGCCTCGCTGGCGAGAAACTCGAGGTAACGGCGGGCGGCCGGGTTGGTCGCCCCGCGCGAGGTGAGCACGACGGCGTGGTCGAGCGAGACGCCCGGATGCTCCCGCGGGGAAATTTCCCGCCAGACCCCGCGGCCGGCGAGCCGCGGCGATTTCACGGCGGACAAGGCGACAAGACCGAGATCAGCCGCGCCGGTCTCCACGAATTGCACCGTCTGCGTGAGGCTGTCGCCGAACACGAGTCTCGGTCGCGCCTTTTCCCCGATACCCGCGCGCTCGAGCGCCGCCTGCGCGGCCCGGCCGTACGGCGCGGTGGCGGGTTGGGCGAGCGCGATGCGGGCGACGCGCGGGTGCAGCGCGGCGGTACCGAGATCGGCGAGGTCCACGTCGGTGCGCGTGGTCCACATCACCAGCCGGCCGGTGGCGAAAACCCGCAGGCTCGCGGCGTCGCCGCCCCCGCGTCCGACGAGCGCGCGAGGGGTGTCCACGTCGGCCGACAGGAAGACGTCGAACGGCGCGCCGTGGGAAATTTGCGCAAACAATCCGCCGGTCGGGCCGAGTGCGGACGTCACCTTCACCTCCGGCGCGAAGCGGCCGAACCCCGCGTGGAGCGCGTCGATGACGTAGGCGAGGTTGGCGGCGGCGGCCACGGAAACCCGGGCGCTTTCGGCCGGGCGGCCGGCGGCCGGCGAGGCCAGGAGCAACGCGGCCAGTAGCGGGAGCAGGGCGCGAGGCACGTGCTTATTTCGCCTTCGCCGGGCGCACGTCCTCGAGGATCCAGTCGTCGCCCCGGCGTGACATCGTCCCGGTGATAGCGTCGCCTTTCTTCGCGGATTTCAGTGTGGCGGCGTCGACCTTGAACATCATGGTCATGGCGCGCATGAAGCCCGGGATCTCCTCGTGTTTCACCATGAGGGCGGACCGCTCGGGCAGCACGGAAGTGATCACGCCCTTGAGCGGGTAGCGCTTCACCGCGGCGGCGGGCTCGGCCTTGGCGGGCTCGTTGCAGCAGCACGCCTCGCCCTTGGGGCGGTCCTGGCAGCACGAGCAGCCGCAATTGGCGCCCGGCGCGGCGTGGAGGGCGTGGCCCAAACCAAGCGCGGCTGCCAGACAGAGCAGGGGAGGTAGGAGCTTCATGGGAAAAGTTTGGAGAGATTTCCGCCGGTTGGCGAATCGCAGGCGGGATGGTTCCTTTGGCGCCACCGCGGTGAAGCGCATTCTTCGGCGCGTCTCTCTTCCGTCATGCGGATTTTCCCTCACTCCCACTCGCTTTGCCTTGTCCCTCCCCGCGCGGCGGAGTCGCGCCGGGGGCCTCACGCTCGCGGTTGAAACCGCCGGCGGTACGCGCTCGGGGTCTCGTCCATGATGCGGCGGAACTCCTTCGTGAAATGACTCTGGTCGGCGAAGCCGAACTCGCTGGCGACCTCGGCGAGCGACTTTTTCGTGAAGACCAGCGGGCTG
>CAIUOU010000127.1 GCA_903900845.1 uncultured Opitutia bacterium | reverse complement strand
GCAGCTCAGCGATCCGGCGCTCGAGCTTCAGCGCTGAGACGGGCTCCGCCGTGCCGAGTTCCTGTGCGAAAAGACTCACCCGCAACTCCTCCAGCTGCCAACGCAGCCGGGAAACCTCCGCGGGATCGGCTTCGCGCGGTAGCTTTCGCCACGCGTCCTCGAGGGTGGCCGCCTGGCTCTCGCGCTCGGCGTCCTTCGCCGGATTCCGGCGCGCCCGTTCGATGCGGAGACGCATGGCCTTCAAGTAGCGCGGAAAATGCGCCAGCCGCGGGAAGAGAGTCGCTCGCAGGAAGTCCGCCGGCAGCAAGGACGCGAGATGCCGCGCCACGGCGGACGGCGCGTCGGGCGCAACCTGCAGCTCGAGCCGCAGCGAAAGGATCTCCCGCAAAAGATCGCCCAGCCGCGGCACGATCCCGCGCAGGTCCGCCCGCGCACGCTCGAGAACGACCTCGAAAGTCCCCGCTTCGGCGGGCTCGACCGGTCGGCCGGTCACCCACGCGCGGATCGAATCGAAGGCGTGCGACTCCAAATCAGCGACCGGCGCCAACGTCGCCACCAGTGGACCCAGTTCACGCAAGGCCCGCAAGTCCCGCTGCGTCCACATCAGTTCGCGTCCCAGCTGCGTTTCGAACAACGCCTCCAACCCGCGCCGCGTCGCTTTCGCAGCCTCATCCGGAGTGCGGAATAAACGACGGGAGACGCCGTCGGGCCCGGCCTGCAGGCCGGGAAAGGCGTAAACCGGCGCTCCCGCCTGCTCCGTGACGAGCACCCGTTCCGGCAGACCGTCAAAAGCCCAAGTGGTGTGGGCGGGCGTTTCCCAGCGCGCTCGCGCCGCACGCCACGCCGCCGGCTCCTCGCGGGCCACGGTCACGCTGGCGGCAAGCGAACGGGAAAGAAGCCCCGAACGGATCTCGGCCAGATCGCGGCTGGCGGCGAGTTCCCGCCCCGCACCATCGACCACCCTCACCCTAACGCGAAGATGGTCTGGAGGCGGCTTGCCGTCCCAAACGGCGGCATCAAGCGCGATACCGTGCGTCTCGGAAATGACGGCCGCCAAGGCCTGGACCAGCGACTCACGCCGCTCCATCAGCCGGTCCCGTGACGCAACTTTCCCCGCCAGAGACCGGGCGGTCTCCGCGAGGGGTACGAACGCGCGCCGCAATTCTTTGGGCAGGACGCGGAGGTGATGCTCCACTTTGGCCTCCAAATGTCCGGGGACCGCCCAGTCCAGCGCCGCCGGCGTCAAGGCCTCCGCCTCCCCCACCCCGACTTCGAGGGTAACGCCGTCGTCGGCCTGCCCCGGCCGGTAGGCGTAATTGAGCGGCAAGACGCGGGTGCTGAGCGGCAATGCGGCCGGAAAGGCCGTGGCGTCGTGCTCGACCGTGGCGGGGTCACGCAGATCGGCCGGTTCCATCATGAGGAAACGGGGCTCGGATCCGCGACGCTCGCGCACCAGCGCGACCAAATCGCCGACCGCGCTCACGCCCTCCGCCGGCTCGCCTTCCCCTCCCGGCAGCAGCCGCGCCGCGTAGAAGCGGTAGGCGGCCTCGTCGAGATTCAGGTACGAGCTGTCCCGCGCCCGCGTGAGCAGATCCTCGATTTTTTCCCGCACCGTCCGGTTGTGGGCCAGGAAATCCAGCGGGAACGTGACGGTGTCGTTCACCAGACCCTCGCGAATGAAGATCTCCGTTGCATGCCGGGGATCGATGCGCCCGTAGGCGACGGCCCGGCTCTCGAGTTCAAGCCCGTAAAGCCGCGAACGGCGGCGTACCATCACCCGGCCGCCCTCCGCGTTCCAGAACGGCTCGCTGTGCGCCACACGCACCACATGGGCCCCGAGTTCCAGCGCCCAGAGCGGGTCGATCCGCGCGCACGTGCGAGCGTAGAGGCGCGTGGTCTCCACGATCTCTGACGCCATGATCCAACGTGGGCCGCGGGAACTGGGGCGGGCGGCGCCTTTCGGCGCGCCATCCTTCGGCCGATGCTTGGCCCGCGGGTCCTCCCGGCGAAAAAGCACGGAGCCGGGAAACAATCCCACCCGCCGGTCCTGCGTGGCCTTGTAAGCGCCGCTCTCCTCGTCGAGTTGCGCGATGTTTCCGAGCAGCCCGGCGAGGATGCTGCGGTGGATGGCGCGGTACGCCGGCGTCCCGAAGCCAGTCGAGCGGGGATCGGTTTCCTGCATGCCGGAGAACGCGGAGGAAACGCGGAAGCCGTCGCGCCCCTCAAGCGCGTCCATGAGTTGCGCGTGGATGTCGCGCCACTCGCGCATGCGCGGGTAACTGAGGAAATGATCCCGGCAAAAGCGCCGAAGCCGCGCCTGCGTCATCCGTTCCACCTCGTCATGAAAGGCGTCCCAGATGGCCAGCAGGGTCAGGAAGTCGGAGTCGGGATGGGCGAAACGCCGGTGCGCCGCGTCAGCCTGCGCCTGCCGGTCGAGCGGGCGTTCGCGGGGATCCTGGATGGAGAGACCGGCAGCGATGACGACCACCTCGCGCAACGCCTTTTCCTCCCGCGCCTGCAGGATCATGCGCGCCACCGTGGGGTCGACCGGCAGACGCGCCAATTCGCGCCCCACCGGCGTGAGTTCGATTGCTCCGGCGACGGCGCCGGGCGCGGTGGCGCCCAATTCCTCCAGCAGCGCGTACCCTGCCCGCACGGCCTTGGCCGAGGGCATGTTGATGAACGGAAAGCGCTCGATGTCGCCGAGACCGAAGGCCTTCAGGCGGAGGACGACGTCCGCGAGGTTCGCCCGCTGGATCTCCGGCTGGGCGAAGCGAGGCCGCGCCAGATAGTCTTGTTCCGAGTACAGTCGGATACAGACCCCCTCCGCCACGCGCCCGGCGCGGCCGCGGCGCTGGTCGGCGCTGGATTGGGCGACCGGCTCGATCGGCAAACGGCGCGTGCGGGCCTGCGGCGCGTAGCGGCTTACCCGTGCAAGGCCCGTATCCACGACGTAGCGGATGCCGGGTATGGTGAGCGAAGTCTCGGCAATGTTGGTGGCGAGCACCACCTTGCGGCGGGTCGTCGGCGCGAAGACGCGCTGCTGCTCGGTGTTGGACAGGCGGCCGTAGAGCGGGACCAGTTCGCAATCGCGCAGCCGCCGGCCGGTCAACAGGTCCCCGGCCTCGCGGATGTCGCGCTCGCTAGGCAGAAAAACCAAAATGTCGCCGGTGGTGCTTTCCCGCACGATCCGCTCCACCGACTCGACGGCGCCATCGATGTAATGGAGCGCCTCGGCGCGGGCGGAGGCGACCGCGGAGGCGTCATGCCGCTCTTCATTCTCATCGTCTTCGGCGTAGTCCCGCCCCAGCGAGTCGAGCGGGGCATGAATCACCTCCACGGGAAACATGCGGCCCTCCACCTGAATGACGGGGGCACCGTCGAAGGCCGCGCTGAAGGCGGCGGTGTCGATCGTGGCGGACGTGATCACGATCTTCAGGTCGGGCCGCCGGAGGCGAAGGCCGCGCAGGTGACCGAGCAGGAAGTCGATGTTGAGCGAACGCTCGTGGGCCTCGTCGATGATCACCGTGTCATACTCGCGGAGCAGCGGGTCCCCCTGCACCTCGGCGAGCAGCATGCCGTCGGTGAGAAATTTAACCACGGTGGCGGACGACGTGCGGTCGTCGAAACGCACCTTGCAGCCGACCTCGCGTCCCCAGGCGACACCCATTTCCTCCGCCACACGCCGGGACACGGACAACGCAGCCACCCGCCTCGGCTGGGTGCAGGCGATCCGCCCCCGCGCGCCGCGCCCGGCGGCGAGGCAAAGCTTCGGGATCTGAGTCGTCTTTCCCGAACCCGTCTCACCCGCGAGAATCAATACCTGCCCCGCCGCGATGGCGGCGGTGATCTCCTCGGCCCGGGCGCTGATGGGCAGCTCGGGAGGGAACTCGAGACGGAAGGGAAAGGACGGCTGGGCGTCGGAAGGCACGAAGAGACTTGAGCTTCCGAAACCTCCGCGGGATGACAAACCTTCGATGCGACAACCACCGCTCCTGCCCGCCGAAACCCTTGAGCGCGTGGAAAGGCTCGCCCGATTCGACGGAATAACCCTCGTGATTCTTGGTTCCTTGTTCGCGATCACGGCCGCCAGCGTCCGCGACGTCCCTTTCGCGTTGATCGGACTGCTTGCGGCGGGAGCCGGCGCCCTGGAACTCCACGGAGTGGGATTGCTGCGCGAGGGCGAGCGGCGCGGGATGACCTGGCTCGTGGCTAGCCAACCCATGCTGCTGGTGGTGATCTGGTGCTACGGGGCTTTACGCCTGCTTTTCTTCGAGCCGCCGCCCCTGAACGAAGGAATGGCGGACATCGCGAAGGCGGGCGCCGCGCAGTGGGGCATGCCGGTCGAGGAGTATTTCCGCCGCGTGAATCAAATCATTGTGGGAACCCTCTCGGTGATCGCCGTGCTGTACCAAGGCGGGATGACCCTTTACTATGTCCGGCGTCGCGCCGCGGTGGCAGCCGCCCTGCAACGCGAAGACCCCGCGCCCGCCGGGCCCGGCGAATCCGCGGACGCGTGAAGCGCGACCGGAGCAGGCCGGCTTGCACCGTTAGATTCCAGGGGTAGGGTCGATTCTCATGTCGAAAGAGCGCTACATAGCCGCGAAGCAGCAGTGGGCGGAAAAACAGCGCGCCCGCGGGATAACCGCCCGGGCGGAAGCGGCTCCGGACCGCCTGCCACCTGGGCAGAAACTAACCACCGGATTCCCGGTGTTGGACCTCGGCGTACAGCCGCGGATCGCGGAGCAGGACTGGCGGCTGCGGATCGACGGCCTCGTTGAAAACCCCGTGTCACTTACCTGGTCCGACTTCAACGCGCTGCCGCAGGTTGAGGACGTGAGCGACTTCCACTGTGTGACCACGTGGAGCAAGTACGATTGCCGCTGGGGCGGTGTGGCCTTCACCACGCTTTACGAATTGGTTCGGCCCTCGCCGGACGCTGGCTTCGTTTATTTCACGAGCTACGACGGTTACTCCACCAACGTCGCGCTGGAAAAATGCCTCGATGCCGACGTGCTGGTGGCGACCAGCTTCAACGGTGCCCCGCTTCCGCTGGAACATGGCGGCCGGGCCCGCGTGATCATTCCCAAGCTGTACGCTTGGAAGGGCGCCAAGTTTGTTAACGGCATAACGTTTCTTGCCGAGGACAAGCTGGGGTTCTGGGAGGTTCGCGGTTATTCGAACACCGCGGACCCTTGGACCGAGGACCGCTACGCTTGAGCTAAGGCGGAAATCGGGGTTGCTGGCAGGCCGGCGTTTAATTGTCCTCCATGCGATGGCTTTGATTTCGGCCGCCAAACCAGCCGCAGGGAAACCCGCCGTCCGCGGGTCCTCGGGCTCATCCGGCGCGATGACGGCGCAGGCATTGGCGAAACAGAAGGCCATCGAGAAGAAGGCCAAGACGTACAAGCTGCCTCTCGGCGAGCTCGCCATTTTCACGCAGCAGCTCGCGTCACTGCTCACGGCCGGCCTCCCTCTGGTTCAGTGTCTCGAGGCGCTGCAGGATCAAACGGAGGATCCATATTTCCGGGTGGTGATCCGCGACGTGCGCGTGGACATCTCGCAAGGCAACTCGTTCTCCTCCGCCGTTCGGAAGTTCCCGAACTCCTTCAACAACCTGTTCTGCTCCATGGTGGAGGCGGGCGAGGCGAGCGGCGGCCTGGCGGAGATCCTCGGCAAGGTGGCGGGTTACTTCGAATCCACCGTGAAGCTGACCAAGAAAGTGAAGTCAGCCATGACCTACCCCATCGCCGTCATCGGCCTCGCGGTGGCGCTGGTTAACGTGCTGCTCATCTTTGTGATCCCGGTCTTCGCCGGAATGTTTTCGGATTTCGGGGCGAAGCTGCCGGCGCCTACCCAGTTCCTGATCGACGTCTCCGATTTCATGAAGGCCTACTGGTGGGCCATCGGCCTGGGTTGCTACGGCGCCTATTGGATGCTGGGCAAATTCGTGGCCACACCGAACGGCCGGCGTGCCAAGGACCGTTTCCTCGTGCGCGCGCCGATCTTCGGCAATCTGGTCCACAAGATAGCGCTTTCGCGCTTCTGCCGCACCTACGCCACCCTAATCCGATCAGGTGTACCGATCCTGCGGACCCTGGAGATCGTCGCCGCCTCCAGCGGCAAGGTTCAGATCGAGGACGCTTGCGCCGAGATCGCGAAGCACGTCAGCCAAGGCGGTCAGGTGTCCGAGGTCATGGCCGCCAATGAATTCTTTCCCCCCATGATGAAGCACATGGTCAAGGCGGGGGAGTCGACCGGCAACGTCGACGGGATGATGAACAAGATCGCGGATTTCTACGACACGGAGTGCGATGCCACCGTCGCCGCCCTGACGTCGCTCATCGAGCCGATGCTCATTGTATTTCTCGGAGTGGTGGTGGGAGGCATCGTCATGGCGATGTTTCTGCCCATCTTTCAGATGGGTGCGGTGGCCGGCGGGGTCTGAGTACGCGGGGCGCAAAGCTGGTTGGCGGCCGCCGGCAAGGGTCGTTTGACATCGCGGCTTTCGGACGAGACCCTCGGCTCCTTTTCCCGACACCATGCCCTCCGTCCTGATCGTCGACGACCTCATCTCGATCCACGAGATGCTGGAGGCGGTCATACAACCCACCGGTTTCGCGACCTCCTTCGCCACGGACGGGGAAAAGGCGCTGGCGCTCTACAAAGTCGAGAAGTTCGACCTCGTGCTGGCCGACATCGACATGAAGCCGATGGACGGGATCACCCTGCTCAAACGTCTGAAGCTCTACGACCCCGGCGTGGTCGTGGTGATCATGACCGCCTATGCCTCCACGGAAAGCGCGGTGCAGGCCCTGAAGTTCGGGGCGTTCGACTACCTGCAGAAGCCGTTTCGCGTGGACGAATTGATCGCCACGCTGCGTCGCGGGATAGAGTTTCGAAACCTGCAGGCTGAACGGGCGGCGCAGGGCGGCGCCGCCGCCCAAAGGGGAGCCGACCTAGACTCCCGGTTGATCGGCGGCGGCGAGAAAATCACCCGCTTCAAAGCACAAGTCCGCAAGTTGACGGCGACCCGAACCGCGGTGCTGCTGCTGGGCGAGAATGGCACCGGCAAATCGACGGTTGCCGAGATCCTGCACGCTGCCAGCGGCGCCCCGGACTCCACCTTCGTCCGTATAGACTGCGCCTTGGCCAGCCCGGAGAAGCTCCGCGAAGGTTTGCTCGGTTCGGCAGGCGCGGGCGGTTCCTGGGTGCAACAGGCCAAGGGCGGCACACTGTTTCTGCAGCATCTACCGTGTCTCGATTTGGAGTTGCAGGAGCAGTTGGTCAGCGTGCTCCGCAACAACGCCAACCATTTCCGTCTGATTTGCTCGAGCGGTGAGGACCTTGAGCGGTTGGTGGAGGAAGGTCGGTTCAACGAGGAGTTGCTCTATCGGGTCGCATCGCTGCCCCTTACCGCGCCCCCGCTCCGCGAACGCATCGAGGATCTCCCGGCGCTGGTGCGGCACTGGGCGGCCCAAGCGGTGAATCCCCACCTGGACACCAAACTGATCGAGTTCACCGACGATGCCTTCGCGGTGATGAGCGCATACCATTGGCCCGGAAACGTGACCGAGCTGTTCCAGGTCGTCTCCCGGATCGCCGCCGCCACCACCACGCGCGTCGTCACCTCGCAGCAACTGCCGCTGCGGCTGCGCGAGGTGAAATCATGGCCGACCCTGGAGGAATTCCTGCGAGGACAGGAACGCCATTACACCGATCAGGTGCTGCAGGCCTGCAGGGGCGACAAGGCCGCCGCCGCGAAGGTTCTCGCCGTTCGGCCGGAGCGATTGAATTGATCGGAAGGGTCGGGCGCTCCCGACAGGTCTTTCACCACCGGGAACCGAATCGCAGAGGCCCATCGGGCCTGGACAGAGGACGAAAACGCTTTCCCGCTTGCCGGCGGTTCCGCCGCTCACAACCCTCGTCGAAATCTACGTCATGCCCAAGCGCACCGACCTGAAATCGATCCTTATCATCGGCGCCGGCCCCATCGTCATCGGCCAGGCATGCGAGTTTGACTACTCCGGCACCCAGGCCTGCAAGGCGCTCAAGGAAGAGGGCTACCGCGTCATTCTGGTTAACTCCAATCCGGCCACCATCATGACCGATCCGGAGTTCGCCGATGTAACCTACATCGAGCCGCTCACGATCGAGTTCCTGGAGAAAATCATCGCCACCGAACGTCCCTCGGCGCTCCTACCCACTCTCGGCGGCCAGACGGCCCTGAATCTATCGATGGATCTCCACCACAAGGGTATCCTTACGAAGTACGGGGTGGAGATGATCGGCGCGAAACCCGAGGCGATCGCCAAGGGCGAGGACCGGGAGTTGTTCAAGAAAGCCATGCTCCGAATCGGCCTCGACGTGGCCCGCTCCCGGACCGTGAAGTCCCTGGAGGAGGCCCGCGCGGCGGCGGATGAGCTGGGCATGTTCCCCCTCATCATCCGCCCGTCGTTCACGCTCGGCGGCGCAGGAGGAGGCATCGCGTACAACCGCGAGGAATTTGAGCGCATCGTGGCCAGCGGACTGGATCTTTCCCCGGTGCACGAGGTGCTGGTCGAGGAATGCCTGCTCGGCTGGAAGGAGTACGAGATGGAGGTGATGCGCGACCACAAGGACCAGTGCGTAGTCATCTGCTCGATCGAGAACTTCGACCCGATGGGCGTCCACACCGGCGATTCCATCACCGTGGCGCCATCGATGACGCTGACCGACAAGGAGTACCAGGTCATGCGCGACGCCTCCTTCGCCGTCATCCGCGAGATCGGCGTTGAGACGGGCGGCTCCAACATCCAGTTCTCCGTGGATCCCGAGACCGGCCGGATGGTCGTGATCGAGATGAATCCGCGCGTGAGCCGCAGCTCGGCCTTGGCCTCGAAGGCGACCGGTTTCCCGATCGCGAAGATCGCCGCCAAGCTGGCGGTCGGCTACGCGCTCGACGAGCTGCGCAACGACATCACGCGGCTCACGCCGGCGAGCTTCGAGCCGACGATCGACTACGTCGTCACCAAAATCCCGCGGTTCACCTTTGAGAAGTTCCCCGACGCCGACGCCACCCTCACCTCCGCGATGAAGTCCGTAGGCGAGGCCATGGCCATCGGGCGCACCTTCAAGGAATCGATCCAGAAGTGCCTCCGTTCACTGGAGACGGGCGCCCGCGGCTTCGGTGGCGGAAGGTATGGCGGCGACGAACCGGTGGAGGAAAAGATAATCAACGCCAAACTCGGCACCCCGAACGCCGAGCGGATCTTCTATATCCGGCACGCGTTTCGCGCCGGGTATTCGGTCGAACGCATCTTCGATCTCACGAAGATAGACCCGTGGTTCCTGCACCAGCTCCGGGAGATCTGGGAGATGGAGACCTCGCTCGCCGGCCGCACCCTCGCGGCGCTTCCCGACACCGAGCTCCGCCGCGCGAAACAATTCGGCTTCTCCGACGCCCAGCTGGCGCACCTGCTGAAGTCCGACCTCACCACCGTGCGGGCGGATCGCAAGCGCCGGGGCATCAACACCACCTACCGGCTGGTAGACACCTGCGCGGCGGAATTCGAGGCGTTCACACCGTACTACTATTCGAGCTACGGGGACGAAAACGAAATCCTCCCGCCCTCCGGGAAGAGGAAGATCATGATCCTCGGCGGCGGCCCCAACCGCATCGGGCAGGGCATCGAGTTCGATTATTGCTGCGTCCACGCCAGCTTCGCCCTGCGTGAGATCGGCTACGAGAGCGTGATGGTTAACTCCAACCCGGAGACCGTCTCCACCGATTACGACACCAGCGACCGGCTCTTCTTCGAGCCTCTCACCCTCGAGGATGTGCTGGAGATCTATCATCAGGAAAAGTGCGACGGGGCCATTGTGCAATTCGGCGGCCAGACCCCGCTGAATCTCGCCGGCGCCCTCAAGGCGAACGGGGTGAACATCATCGGTACATCGCCTGAAAGCATCGAGATTGCCGAGGATCGTAAGCTGTTCGCCGCCATCCTCCACAAGCTCCAGCTGCACCAGCCCGACAATCGTATCGCGACCAGCGAGGCCGAGGCCATCGCCTGCGCCGGCGAGCTTGGATATCCGGTGCTGGTCCGCCCGTCGTTTGTTCTCGGCGGTCGCGGCATGTTCATCCTCTACAGCGAGGAGGAGCTCAAGGGGGTCGTTCGTCAGGTCTTCGACGTGATGCCGGGAAAACCCGTGCTCATCGATAAGTTCCTGGAGGACGCGATCGAGCTCGACGTCGATTGCATCAGCGACGGGGAAACCTCCGTGATCGGTGGAATGCTCGAGCACATCGAGTACGCGGGCGTCCACTCCGGCGACGCCGCGATGGTCATGCCACCCCACACGCTCTCCAGCGCGGTCCTGGACGATGTCCGGAAGGCCACCCACGCGCTGGCGCGCGAACTGCGGGTGATCGGGCTAATGAACGTGCAGTTCGCGATCAAGGAACAGCAACTATACGTCCTCGAGGTCAACCCGCGCGCCTCGCGCACCGTTCCGTTCGTCGCGAAGGCCATCGGTGTTCCGCTCGCCAAGCTAGCCGCCAAGGTCATGACCGGGGCAAAGCTCCGCGACCTGGGCTTTACCCGCGAGCAGACGCCGAAGCATTGGTGCGTGAAGGAGGCCGTGTTCCCGTTCGTCCGATTTCCTGGCGCCACGATCGCCCTCGGACCGGAGATGCGCTCCACCGGCGAGGTTATGGGGTTGGACGCCGACCTAGGCGTAGCCTTCGCGAAAGCCCAAGCCGCCGCGAAGCCCGGCCTCCCTACTCAAGGCAATGTCTTCCTATCCGTAAAAGACTCGGACAAGAAGCGTGCCATCGGCATTGCCCTCGAACTGGAGAAACTGGGTTTCACGATCTGCTCCACCAGCGGGACCGCCAAGGAGCTCACCGAGGCGGGAGTCAAGGTGCGCAAGCTTGCGAAGATTCAGGAGGGTCGTCCGAACGCGGTGGATCTCATCAAAAACGGTCAGATCCAATTGGTGATCAACACACCGGCGGGGATGATTCCGCGACGGGACGAGAACGCCATTCGCGCGGCCGCCCTGGCCCACAACGTCTGCATCATGACTTCCATCACGGGCGCCGCCGCCGCGCTCGATGGCATCCGCTCTCTACGAGACAAGCATGTCGGGGTATGTCCGATTCAGAAATACCGCGGCAACGTGAAGATGCTCTGAGCAACCTGAAGGGTAACTTACTGCCATGCCCTCAAAGGCTTTGCCGCCCGTCGCGTTCGTTTTGATCGCTGTGCTGACCGGCTGTACCACGACTTCGTCTTCCGAATCCGGCGAAAGCGCCCGCCCCGAAACGGAAGCCACCGCTTCCTCGGAATCGTTCCGGTCAACGGAATCGAAGTCCGCGGCGGAAGAGGACCCCCTCCGCCAATCCTCGCGCGAACGGACCACGCGGACGCCAGCCCAGGAAGGCCGTTCGGAAACACCCACCAACACCGAGCGTGCGGCGGCTAGGAGCGCTCTTGCCGTCGCAACTTCGGGCGGCACCGCCGATATTTCCCGCCTGGTGGAACAACTGAGGGAAGCAGGTCGGGAGCTTGCCTCCCTGAGGGCGGCTAATGCGCGTCTGAGGGTGGAAAAGGCCCGTGCCGAGAAGTCAGCCCAGACGGCCGCTGAGTCTGAGGAAGCGCGGCGTGCCCGCGAAAAGACCCTCACCGAGCTCAAGGCCGCCGGAGAAGAGATGCGCAAACTGAGGGAAACCGTCGACCGCCTGGGGGAACTCCTATCGGAGGAAAAGGGTCTCCGTACGCAAGCCGAGGCCACCACGGCGCAACTTCGGGAGGAACTACGAACCATCGCACGGGCGGTCGGCGAGTTGGCCGTCGAGCCGCGCAGCGACGAGGACCGCCGCCGAAAGCGTGAGTAAGGCGCCCACCGGATGACGCATCACTCCCCCACCCTGATCGCATTGCTCCACGGCGCCGACCAGCCGGGTCTGGTAGCGAGGGTGTCCGGCTGGATTTTCGAGAAAGGAGGAAACATCCTCCATGCCGATCAACACCGCGATATGGAGGCGGGAATTTTTTTTCAACGAGTTGAGTGGGTGCCGGCGGACAAAAGCCCCATGCCGCTCGCCGGCGCCGCGGAGGAGTTCGCGCGCTTCGCCGTTTCGCTTGGGATGCAGGCGCGCGTGCTCTCTTCCGCCCAGCGGAAACGTATCGCGCTTTTCGTCTCGAAAGCGGACCACTGTTTTCACGATTTGATCCTACGATGGAAGGCTGGGGACCTAGCCGCGGACATCGTGGCCGTGATCAGCAACCATCCGGACCTCGCCGAGGCGGCCCAGGGCTACGGTATCCCTTTCCACCACATTCCGGTGACCGCAGAATCCAAGTCTCAGTCGGAGATGCGCCAGTTGGCGATTCTCCGCGACCACGCCGCTGAGTTGGTGGTGCTGGCGCGCTACATGCAGGTTCTGACACCCGGCTTTCTCGATCAGTTCGGGAAACCTGTGATCAACATTCACCACTCCTTCCTGCCTGCGTTCGCCGGTGGCCGGCCTTACCATCAGGCCTACCTCCGGGGAGTTAAGCTCATCGGCGCGACAGCGCATTACGCCACTCGCGATTTGGATGAGGGACCCATCATCCATCAGGACGTGGTGCGGGTAACCCACCGGCACGACGTGGACGATCTCGTGCGATTAGGCCGAGACCTTGAGCGCCTCGTGCTCGCCCAAGCGGTTCGCTGGCACCTGAACGGCCGCGTACTCGCCTACGGCAACAAGACGGTCGTCTTTGATTGAACCGACCCCGCGGCCGAAAATCAGCCGCGGCTCGCTGCCGCTACTGCGGTAGCAAACACCCGGGCCTTGGCCGAAATACCGTTCCAATCCCCCTCTTTCAGCGCCTTACCGTCGATCAGCGAACTCCCCGCCGCCACCGCAAAGGCACCGGCCTTCAGAAACTCGCCAACGTTAAGCTCATTAACCCCGCCCGTCGGCATCATATCGATCTGAGGAAAAGGAGCCCTCACCGACTTGATGTAGCCGGCGCCCAGCGCCTCAGCGGGGAAAATTTTGACCACGTCCGCACCTGCTTCCCAGGCCTGTAAAATCTCCGTCGGTGTGAACGCACCGCAAAAGACCGGGATACCGTAACGCCGGCAGATGCCGATAACCTCGGGACGTACCGCCGGAGTCACGATAAACCGGGCTCCCGAAAGAATCCCCGTCCGGGCAGTTTCGGCATCAAGAACCGTACCTAATCCGAAGAGGAATCCCGGCAATTCCGAAGTTGCCTTCTCCAGCATCGGGATGGCCCCCGGAGTCGTCATCGTCAGCTCAATGCTGGTCAAGCCGCCATCGGCCAAAGCCCGCGCGCAATCCAATAATCCCGCCGACGACTCAGCTCGGATAAGGGCCACGACGCGCTCCGACCGAATTTTCGCCAAGACAGACTCCCGATTCATTGGGTGCAAGTTTTTAAACAAGGCACTAATTCTTATTCGACCAACGAAAAAACCGGCCAAGAGGCCGGTTTCCAGCGGTTTCGCGATCGAAACCTGACCTTACTGGGCCAAAAGCATGTTACGCGATTGCTTCAGGGTTCTGGTGACAGAACGCTGGTGCTTGGCCGAAAGTCCGGTGTACTTCCGGGGAAGGATCTTTCCTGTGTCGGTGACATAACGAACCATCGCCTGAGGATTCGTGAAAGGAATTTCAGCCGGAGTGGGGGTCTGTTGATTTTGCTCGGAAGTGCTCATGAGGAGGCGTGAAAACATGCTATCGGTCCAAGGGTGTCAACCGGCATTTAAGGTCCGACGGCCACCAACGATGGGGCAGTCGGAGTAGCTCTCGGAGGGTTACTTCTGATCCCCGTCCGAAGCGTCGCCCTTGGACATAGAAACGTAATAGTCCTTGTAGGACTTATCGTAGTACTGGGCGTAGTAGTAACCGGACACCGCGAGGTTCAATCCGTTCAGAATCGCTCCGAAGTTAGGCACATTCGCCTCAAGCAGACTCTTGGCGCTAAATTGAGCCGCCTTGCGCCTGACTTTGTTGAAGAATATCGTGAAGAGAGATCCGTCAACCAAAGGTAATATGATCAACGCATCACTTACCGCCGCGAGCGGTGGAGTATCAATAAATACCCGATCGTAACGCTTCCTTAGCTCAGCGATCAATTGTTCAAAGCCCTTGCTATTCAATATTTGGGTTGGGTTTTTCGCCCGTCCTCCAGCGACGACTACATCGAGGTTAGGCTGGAAATTTTTCACGGTTACCTCGTCTAAACTGTATCTTCCGGAGACAATATCGATGACACCCCTTGAGTTCTCCAGACCAAGCGATTTATGAACGTTGGGCTTCCGCAAGTCGCAATCAACAATCACAACCTTCTCCCCATGGGCCGCAAAGGTCATCGCTAGATTCGTCGTCAAGAAGGACTTGCCTTCACCGGGTACCGTACTTGTCGTCAGGAATGCCTTGGCGTTCTTGCTCTCGTCCTTCAGACGCAAACTGGAGTGGAGAGTCCGGAACGCCTCCGCTACTTGTCGATCGGCGTTGGAGGACACCACCGTGGCCCTTTCGTTCGCATCGAGGCGTTTCACTTCGGGAACGATGCCGATCAAAGGGAGTCCTAGTACTCCTTCGATATCATAGGCGCTCTTAACCCGATCATCAATAAAGGCGACAAAGAAAGCCAAAGCCAGACCGAGTCCGAGACCTCCGACCACACCCAGGCCAAGATTAAGCGGAACGTTCGGCGAGATAGGCTTGTTTTCAGGAGACGGCACCGCCTGATCCACCAGACGCGCATTCTGGGTGGCAAAAGTGCTCGTCATCGTCGTTTCCGTCTTTCGAGCGACGATACCCTGGAGAATTTGATTTTGCGTGAGGTATTCACGCTCAATCTGAGTGTACTCGACGGCGAGGGACTCTAGTTGGAGGGACTCGGTTTTCTGATTCCCCAACTCCTCCTGCCTTGCCTTTAGATTTGCTAGAGAGGAATTATATTCCGATTGAACCTGCTCGCTTATCGAAGCTATAGCCCGTTCCAACTCTAGTCGAGTTTGGTCAAAGGATTTCCGAGCCTGCTTCATATCAGGATGCCCATCCCGGTAGCGTTCCTTCAGTTTTGATATTTCGATTGTTCTGGCAGCTAATTGTTGCTGCAAGTCTTGCACAAGCTTGGACTCCGAAATGAAAGCGAGACCGGTGAGATCCTGGGACTTGGCTCGGTACTCACGAATCTGATTGAGACGCGACTCCGCCGCTTGTAGGGAAATTCCAGCCTTCTGAGCCTCGAGATTGGCCACCTTAAGCGACTCGCTCACAATATCCTTACGCTGATCTAACGAAACGGTCTTGTTACGTTCCTTGTAGGCTTGGAGCTTGTGAGCCAGCTGGTCTACTTTTCTCCGCTGTTCCTCGACCGTCGACTGCAGGTCATCGACCGCCTTGGAGAGGTCCGCATCTCGGACTCCCTTATTGTACTTCATATACTCCTCGACGAAGAGATTTGCGACCTTAGCGGCTACGGCCGGGTCGGGATGCTGGTAGGATACGATGACCACTAAGGTTAGCCTTTGAGGAACAACCTTCCTGTTGCGGGCGATGGTATTTTGGACAAAGGCCGCTTCTGATTCGGGTATTCCAGCCCTTTCGAACGGCGCGAGGAATGCCTTCAGGTCACTCCCCTTCAATCGATCCGCTACCCTGCGGATCAAGGTTGAGCTCTCGATGATCTTAATCTGAGTGTTGAGATCCTCCGCCGATCGTATTTCACTCTCAGACACCTGCTGCACTCCCGGCATGGGGGTGAGGTCCCTCCGCAGAATTTGCACCGTAGCGCTGGATTGGTAAATTCGCGTCTCTCCGAGAGTATAGACTAGCGAACTGGAAAAAACGACCAAGAATACAACGACGATATACCAAATACGCTCGCGGAGGATCAATATATAATCACTCAAAGAACGCTGAACCGTTCCCGCCGCAGTATCACCGCCGTAACCATATCCGTATCCGTAGGAGTCATAGCCTCCGTAATTATAACCGTAGCCACGCCCAGACTCAGAAGGCCGTTTCGCACCTGGCGATTGCTCGTTCGACATTTGCGCGAGTTTCTAAATTACCCGTTCCGGCACGTACACGACGTCTCCCGTCTTCAGTTGCACGGCGTCCTTGCCGCCCTTGTTCATCATCGCCGAAACATCAATTTCCTCCACCACCGTTTCTCCGTCGGTCTGTTTCCGGGTAAGCTTCACGCGTCGAAGGTCAGCCAGTCGCGTGGGCCCGCCGGCCAGAGTGATTGCCTCGATGATGGTAAGTCCCTTTTCCTGGGGAAAGGGAACACGATCGGGCTTCCCGACTTGCCCGAGAACGTTGACGCTCCGCTCGGCGTATTTGACTACCACCACACTGACCTGCGGGTTGACTATGAAATCACGGTCGAAAGCCTCCCGGATCGCACTTTCCGCCTGACGGGCAGTCAGACCGCGCACACTGATCGTACCGACTAAGGGAAGACTCACGGTGTGCTCGGGAGAGACCTGAACCGAATCCATCTGCTTGTTTAGATCCTCATGCTGAAAGATGAAGACCCTCAGGGAGTCCTGAGGTTGCAGAACATAGTCCGAACGACGCTCAGATGCGGGCGACTGAACACCGCTGCCCTCCGTGATTTGCTGCGCAGCGATAGACCGGGCAACCCCACTGATAGTAACGGCCATCAATGCGAGCAAAACAGTCAACCTATACCGGAAGCATATCATATCGGCACAAGAAAAAAGCGGAAGAAGACACGAATCTTCTTCCGCCCGGAGGGTTAGACGAGACGGCTTGTGTCCGCGAAGCCCACTCAGTAGCGGAAGTTGGCAGCAACGCTGAAGACGTTGTTCTTGAACTCGCTGGCAGAAATATCGGAGGAGTAGTCGCGATAGGTATAGCCACCGATGATCCGCACATTCGAATTAACCGTGTAGGCGGCGCCTGCGGTCAACTCGACGTAGTCGTCCGTGCGGGTGCCGTAGTCGGTGGCGCGGTAATTCAAGCCGCCATTTACGCTCCATTCCTGGGAGATCTGCGATGACAGAGAACCGCCGAGAGAAAAATTCTTTTGCTGCTGCCCTTGGGGGCTGGTTCCAAAATCATTCGTTAGGCTGAAATCAAAAGAAGTCTTCGGGGAGATTTCGTAAGAGAAGCCAGAATCCACGCCCAGAAGGGTATCGTCTCCACCGCGTTCAAGATTACGCGTGTTTAAGCCCACGGCGAAACGCCCTTTGAGCTTCGGGGAAAACTCACCGCGAGCGCCGACGTTAAAGAAATGGTCGGTTGAGTCAGAACCTAGGTCGACCTTGTAATCCCGATAACGGTAACCGACACTCAAATCGGTCTTTTCAGTCCATTTGTAAAACACGTTCAAGGGGATATCCAGACTGTCGGAGTCGGTATAATTGCGCCGCTTATAGTTCTCGTGGTTAAACGTTATACCGGCACCGACCTTCGTTAACTGGCTCAACTCGACTTCAGTGTTACCGCCGACATTGAACACATCCCGGCGAGTGAGGCCGCGAATATCGACTGAATTTTGATTGAGCTCAGTGTAGGAAAGATTGAAACCCAACTTCAACTTCCCATCGTCGTAATTTGAACGAAACGCCCCCGAAAACAGCTGGGTGTTCAATTTGCTGTTATCGGAATAATTGGAAAACGAGTCGCTCAGCGTGAGCGCTCCCTTGAGCTGGGCGTTCTTGCCAAACTCCAACGCGAGCCCTGGAGCGATATCGAAGATCAAGTCGCTCTCAGCATTAGCGGCCAAGAAAATGTTGTCGTCGGACCTGATGCCCAAGGATCCGGTCAAGAACAATTCGGCCCCGTCGCCGATCGCCATGAATGGAGCGGATGAAGCAACAACGGGCAACGAAGCAGCTAAAAG
>CAIUOU010000126.1 GCA_903900845.1 uncultured Opitutia bacterium | reverse complement strand
GCGCGGTATTTCTCCACCAGCCATGCGGCCCGACTGTGGATCGGGTCGTGCACAAAGTAATGGGACAGCTGCAGGTGAAACGGCCGCCCCGCCCGCGCGCGCAGGAAGGCGATGGCTTTGTCCGTGAGCGCATCCGTGCCGAAATCCCCCGGCGGCAACAGGCGTGTCTTAAGCCCCGGGTCGGCCGTGTAGGCGTACGGGTGGAGACCGAACTCCTGCTCTCCCTCGGCGTAGCCTTGCTGGCGCGGGCCATGCGTCGGCGACCAGCCGAGGTACCCGCCGTGGTGTTCGCCGAGGTGCCACTTGCCGAAATAGCCGGTCGCATAGCCGGCGGCGCCGAGCGTTTCGCCCACCGTCACCTCGGAGAGTGGCAGACTGAGAGGGTACGGCGGCCCGAGGAGCGGAAGGCCCGCGGGCCGCTTCGCCGTGTGGGGCTTGATCACGAACTCGAAGCCGAGGCGCGCCGGGGAACGGCCGGTGAGCAGCGCGGCCCGGGAGGCGGAACAGATCGGCGCGGCCGCGTAAGCCTGGGTGAAACGCGTGCCCGCGCTCGCGAGACGGTCGAGGTGCGGGGTGTCGTGCCAGGGATTGCCGCAGCAGCGGAGATCCCGCCAGCCGAGGTCATCGGCGAGGATGAACAGCACGTTGGGCGGCACCGGCGCGGCCGACCGGAGGCAGGCCGCGGCGAGTATCACGGCGGTGATCCGCGCGGCCACGCGGAAACCCGCGCGGGAAAAAACGCGCCCCGACAGGCTCATGAGCGGATACGCGGGCTCTTCAGGTTTTAGCCTGATCCGCCGACGGCCGGATGAGCAGCACCAGCGCGCCGGAAAGGAGCGCGATGCCACCGAAGGCGCCGAAGATGAGGTTCAGCGCCACGCCGTGGTCGCGCAGCCAGCCGAACGCCCAGTCGCCGAAGCCGCCGCAGCTGATGCTGACGAGGTTCATGATCCCGTAGCCGGTGGCGCGCCACTCGGGGCGCGTGATCTGGCACAGGATGGGCATGTTGTTGCAGTCGAAGAAACCCCAGCCGAGGCCGAAGATGGTGAGGCCGACGATCGCCATCGTGAGCGTGCCGGCGTTGCCAACGCTGAAGAGCGCCGGGAGGAAGAGCAGCATGCCGATGGCACTGGTGTAGATGCGGCCGCGCGAGGTTTTCTGCATCCACTTGTCGGCGAGCGCGCCGCCGATGAGCACGCCGATGATCGAGGCGATCTGCACAAAAAGGATCGCGCTCACGCCGGCCTTGCCCTGGCCGAGACTGAATTTCTCGCGGAGAATCTCGGGCATCCAGTCGCGCACGACCCAGCCCGCGATGGCCGGCAGCGTGAAATAGAGCACCAGCAGGATGAAGTTGCGGTTGCCCAGCAGGCCGCGAAACACCCCGGAAGCCGGCTCACGCGCGGCGTCGGCCGTGGCGGCGACTTCGCGGGGAGGCTCACGCAACGCGGCGAGCAGCGGCAGCGCGTAGATCACACCGATCATGCCGCAGGTGGAAAAGGCCCAGCGCCAGCCGTGGTCGGGCGAGTCCGCGACGTACCCCGCGAACCCGCCGAGGATCTGCCCGATGTAAATGCCGGTCTGGTGCGCGCCCACCGCCCGCGAGCGTGTCGATCCAAAGTGGTACTCCGAGATCAGCGCGAGCGCGCAGGGGATGTAAAACGCCTCGCTGATGCCCATCAGGGCCCGCGCCGCGACCAGCTCGTTGAACGTGGTGACGTGCCCCGTCCACCACGTGACGCCGGACCACACGAAGAGGCTGCCCGCGATCACGTAGCGTTTGCTGAAGCGGTCGGCGATGTAGCCCCCGAACGGGCTGAGCGCGGCGTAGGTCCATTTGAAGCAGCCGAGGACGAAGCCCCAGTCGGCCTTGTTCGCGATCGACGGGATGTCGCCGACCATCGAGGCCTTCATGGTGGCGAGCATCTGGCGGTCGAGGTAGTTGAGGAGCGCGACGGGGAAGAGCAGCGCGATGACGTACCACGCGTAGCGCGCGGCGTTGGCGGGGGTGGGCATGGGACGGGAAGACGATCGACGGAGGAAAAGCGGGGGTTAGCGGCGCGAACGCGGGTTCGTCACCGTGTAGAAAAAACCGTCCTCCGCGCCAATCAGGAGGTCGGGCGGGGCGCCCGCACCGCGTTGCAACGCGGTGGGTTTCGTGGCGTGGCCGGCGAGCACGTGTTTGCTGACCGGCCCCTCGTCTCGGAAGCGCCAGCGGCCCTGATCATCGCGGCCGAGGCCGCGCAGGAAATTAACGTTGGGCGCGCTGTTCATCATGAGATCGGGCCGGCCGTCGCCGTCCCAATCGGTGATGCAGAACGTGCGCCGGCCGCTGCGGCCGTTGACGCCGTCGTTGATGCGGAGGAGACCGGACTCCTTGTTCTGCGGCAGTCCATTGCTCGTGAAGACGCTGGCGCCCTCGCTCCAGAAGACGCGCTGCGCGGAGGAAAGCGTGAGGGTGCCTTCCGCCACGCGCTTCCGCTCGAAAAGCGCGAGGTAGCCCTCGTGGTCGGACATCACAAGGTCCATCAGGCCGTCGCCGTTCCAGTCGATCATTTGCGGCGTGGTGCGCCATTGCGTGACGAACTCCCGGCCGCGCGGATCCCACCAGTTCCACGCAGGCTTGGGCGAAACGGTGCCGGGCGCGACCTCGACGGGTTGCGCGGCGGCGAGGCGCGGCGCCGTGCGGGTGCCGATGTTGCGGTACCAGACGACCTTTCCCCAGATGCCGTTCGTCATGATGTCGGGGAGCCCGTCGCCATCCCAGTCGGCCACGCTGAGGATGGAATATCCCCACTTCGCCTCAGCAGGCCCCTGGATGGAGCCGTTGGGGCCGGCCTGCTCGCGGATGAGCGCCCCGGCGGCGGTGAGGTAGACGGGGGGAGCCCAGCGGACGGGCGAGCCTCCCAGGTTCTCGATGAAACCGATGTAGCCCGCGGTGTTGCCGCTGACCAGGTCCTCGTCGCCGTCGCCGTCCCAGTCGACGGCGTAGGGTGTCGCGAGCGCGCCGAACTTCACGTCGGCGGCGTATTGCCGGAAATAGCGCGGCGGGAGGAATTGCGGCATCCCGTCGGCCACCGCCCCGGTGTGCTCGATGAAGGCGACGCGGCCGTCCTCGTCCCCGCACACGATATCGAGGTCGCCATCCCCGTCGAAATCTACGGCGGTGGGGGTGATCATGCAGAGCTCCATGCGCACCGGCACGCCCGCGCCGCCGAGAACGCGGCCCGCGGCGTAAACCGGTTTGGTGCGGGTGCCAGTGTTCTGGTAGTACGTGAAACCGTCGCGGAACTCGCCGCACAGCAGGTCGAGGTCGCCGTCACCGTCGAAGTCGCCCCACATCGGGGACGGCATGCCGAAGGGATCCACGGGCCGGCCGCCCGCCATGACCTTCTCGGGCGCGGCGTAGACGGGCTTAGCCGTCGTGCCGGTGTTGCGCATCAGGTAGACGTAGCCGTGCAGGGGACCACGGGTCCACTCACCGCGGGCGTTGAACGCCGCGTCCCAGCCGTAGTCGCCCCAGAAATCGATGCCGATCGTGAGGTCAACCGCGCCGTCGCCATCGTAGTCCACCAACTTCCACTGGTTCTGGCGGATGTTGCCGGGCTCGGGGTGGATTTTCTCCGGCGCACCGAGGTTCACCGGCGCGCTGAACTGCGACTTCCGGAAGTCGGGGAAAACGTGGCCGCGGAACCGGTAGGTCTCCCCCTGCTTCACCGAGGCGGTGGCCGTGATGACAGGTTCACCGGTGGCGTAGGAGATGCCGGCCGAGGGAGCCGACTTCCCGATGAGCACGGCCGGCTTGAAGACCGGCAGCCGCAACTGCGGATCAAAGGCGCCGCTGTTCTCGAAAAACCACGTGCCATTGTAGGGCTTGTCTGTGCACACCACCACGAGGTCCATCAGGCCGTCGCGGTTGTAGTCGAGCGGGAGCGGCCAAGCCCAAAGGCCGACGCCGAGGTCGGCGAGCGCCCCGGGGTTGTGGTGCGCGAGGCGCGGCAGGGTTGCATCGGCCGCGCGGCCCGGGGCCAGGATCAGGAAGGCGACGACGACGCAGCGAGGCAGAAGGTACGAGGGACGGCTCATGTCGGAGAAGGGATGACCGGAGGGGAAGCGAACCGGAGTCGGGGCAGGGAAAACGCGCGCGCCCGGACGGAACGGCCCGGAAAGGCGGTGCCGGCAGAGCGCTGACTCCGGATGGCAGGTTTGATCCCTCCTCTAGTCAAGCCGGGTACCCGGCCGCCGGCGGCGACCGTCGCCACGCGGCGGGAACACCGGTTCCGCCACCTCACGCGCCGCGGCGTCCCCCAGCCCGGCGCGAGGCCGGAGCGAAGGCGGGGCTTGCCTCGGCCGCGGCCGGCCGTTTTTCCTCTCCAGCTGGCCCCACGGGCCTCACCGCCATGAAGAAGAAAGCCACCTCCCCCGCCGCGTTTCCCAAGGCCGACATCGGCCGCGAAATGAAGGGCTCCGACTGCGTCGTCGAGTGCCTGATCCGCGAGGGCGTCGATGTCGTCTTCGCCTACCCCGGCGGCGCCTCGCAGGAACTGCACCAGTCGCTGGCGCGCACCGACAAGATCCGGGTGATCCTGCCGCGCCACGAGCAGGGCGGGTCGTTCGCGGCGGAAGGTTACGCCCGCGCCACCGGCAAGGTGGGCGTGTGCATGGCGACGAGCGGCCCGGGCGCGACGAATCTGGTTTCCGCGATCGCCGACGCGTTCATGGACTCGGTCCCGATGGTGGCGATCACCGGCCAGGTGTACTCGAAGTATATCGGCAAGATGGCGTTCCAGGAGACGGACTTCTACGGCATGACGCTGCCGATCGTGAAGCACTCTTACCTTGCGATGAGCGCACACGACCTGCCGCGCATCTTCAAGGAGGCCTTCCACCTCGCCCGCACCGGCCGCCCCGGCCCCGTCATCATCGACATCCCGAAGGATGTGCAGCAGGCGAAATTCCAGCCGGTGTTCCCGCCGGTCGCCGAATTCCGCAGCGCCTACGCCAACGCGACCTTCCACGCCTCCGACGAGGAGTTGAAGCAGATCCTCGGGCTCATCGCCGAGGCGAAGCGCCCCGTGATCTACGCGGGTGGCGGCGTCATCTCCGCCGGCGCGCACCGCGACCTGAAGTCGTTCGCGGAGAAGGTGAACATCCCGGTGGCCACGACGCTCATGGGCGTGGGCGGCTTCCCCGAGACCCACGCGCTCTCGATGCAGTGGTTCGGCATGCACGGTTCCGCTTACGGCAACTGGGCGGTCGACCAATGCGACCTGCTGCTGTGCATCGGCGCCCGGTTCGACGACCGCATCACGGGCGACACCCGGCATTTCGCGACGCACGCGAAGATCGTCCATATCGACATCGATGCGTCGGAGCACAACAAGAACAAGCGCGTGCAGCTGCCCGTGACCGCCGACGTGAAGCAGGCCCTCGGCCGCCTGAACGAGCTCGCGGCCGTGCTGAAGTTCTCCCCGCCCGACACCAAGGCGTGGCACACGCAGATCGCGACGTGGAAGCGGGAGCACCCGTTCCATTGCCCGGAGAGCAAGCACATCGTGCCGCAGGAGGCCGTGCGCATGCTTTACGAGCTGACGAAGGGTGATGCCATCATCACCACCGGCGTGGGCCAGCACCAGATGTGGGCCGCCCAGTTCTACCGCTTCAACGAGCCGCGCCGCTACATCAGCTCCCTCGGTCTCGGGGCGATGGGCTTCGGTTACCCCGCCGCGATGGGCGCCAAGGTCGCCTGTCCCGACAAGCAGGTGATCGACATCGACGGCGACGGGTCGTTCGTGATGAACGTGCAGGAGCTCGCCACCTGCAAGATCGAGAAGATCGCGGCCAAGGCGATGATCCTGAACAACCAGCACCTCGGCATGGTCGTGCAGTGGGAGGACCGTTTCTACGGCAGCGTCCGCGGCAACACCGTCCTCGGCGATGAATCCAACGTGGGCAGCCCGGACAATCCCGCGGCACTCTACCCCGATTTCGTGAAGATCGCCGAGGGCTTCGGCGTGAAGGGCCGCCGCGTGATCAAAAGATCCGAGCTGCGGGCCGCCATCAAGGAGATGCTCGACCACGACGGCCCGTACGTCCTCGACGTCATCGTGCCCTACACCGAGCACGTGCTGCCGATGATCCCGGCCGGCAAGACGGTGAAGGACATGCTGCTGAAATAAGCGGCGCCTTTCCGCCTCCCCTTTCATCCGACCGCCGCCCCGTCCGGGCGGCGTTTGTTTTTTCCGGGCGCCGATCCCGCGCCGTCACTTCTCGGTCATCACGTACACCCCGTTCCAATCGGCGGCCGGCGGCGCGACCCGGTATTCCCCCACGATCTCGAGGTAGACCAGCGAGGGGTTTTTCTTCACGCCCGGAGTCACGCCCGGCTGGTTCGGCTCCAGCGCCGCGCTGGCGCGGAACAACTTCTCCGCGGCATCCCAGTCTCGTTCCAGGTACCGCCCGAGCCCCTGCTCGAAAACCCCGATGCACTCACGGGCGGAGGCGGCCAGCGTTTCCTTGAGTCCGACCACCTCGAAGATCGGCACCGGCTGGGACCGCCCCATCACGACAATACGGCCGAGGGGACGGAACACGACGCGATCACCCCCGTGGACGAGGCAGGCATCGCGCGTCGCACCGGTCACCATCGTGTAGGCGCCCCAGCTCTTCGCGCCCGACTCCATGCGGGCGGCGAGGTTCACGTTGTCGCCCATCATCGTGTAGTTGAACCGCGTGCGGCTGCCCATGTTGCCGATCATGCAGACGCCGGTGTTGAGACCGACGCGCGACTGCATGTTCCACACGATCTCCGGCCAGCGGTCACCCTCGGCGCGCCACTTCGCCCGCAACTCGGCGAGCTTCGCGTGCACCAGCTGCGTCGCCACGCACGCCCGGTAGGCATGGTCGGGCAACGGGATCGGCGCCCCGTACATCGCCACGACCGCGTCTCCGATGTACTTGTCGAGCGTCCCGCCCTGCGACTGCACGATGTCGGTGCAGGCCGTGAGGTACTCGTTCATCAGCTCGACGAGCGGGCCCGAACCGAGCTTCTCGGAGAAGCTCGAGAAACTCTGGATGTCGGAGAAATACGCGGTGATCTCGGCGTCGTGGCCGCCCAACTGAGGATCGTCGCCGGACTCCACCATCCGGTCCACCAGCTGGGGCGAAACGTACGCTCCGAACATCCCCTTGATGCGCCCCTTCTGGCGCTCCTCGGCCAGCAGCTGCCACAGCACCGCGAGAAAACTGGTGGTGAAGGCCGAACCCAGCGGCGCCGCCATCGGCAGCACGAGATGCAGGTGGTTGAACGCGAACAGACACGCCGCCGCGTAACCGGCCAGCGCGGCCACCGCGGCCAGTTTCGCCCGACGCCCTTTGGCGCCTCCGACCACCGCGAGAAAACAGACGACGGCTGTGAGGCCCAGCACCGCGGCCCACGGCACCCAGGCCGCCGGACGCCGCAGGTATTTTCCCGTCAGCATCGTCTTCACCAGGTTACCGTGCAGGCCCACCTTGGGCACGGGGTGGGAATCAAACGGCGTCGGCGCGAGATCCTGCAGCAGCGGATCGACCGGACCGATCAGCACGATGGCGTCCTTGAAACGGGCGAAGAAATCGGCGGCGAAGCGGCGATTCTCCTCCTCGCGGGAGGAGGACGCGCGGATCGCCTGGATCACGCGCGCGAGGCTCTCCCGCGGATTGTGCGGGCTTTCCCAACGGGAGAACCAATTCGCCTCCAGCAGCTGCCCCTCCGCCAGCGGGACCCGCAGCGCCACGGAGCCGTCGGGACGCACCGCCTCGAGCTGATCCGCGCCGATCCGCACCGCATCCTCCCCCAGCCCCATCCGCTCCAGCACCACCTGCAGGGAAAAATGATGGATGGTCTGGAACTTGGTATGCCCGAAAAGCGGTATCCAGCGCGGCACCTCATCGCCGCTGTAGCCCACATCGACATCGATCAGGCCGACCCGGCCGATCGGTTTCGCGCCGGGCCCCACGATGAAACCCTGCTCCGGCATCTCCGGCACGTCATTCCGCTCCCGGTCGGTCCGGCCTTTCCGCAGAAGCGGGATCGCGCGCGATTGGTCGCCCTCCAACACGACCGCCCCGCCGGTGGTGTACTGCGCCGCGAGGACGATCCGGTTCGGATGCGCGAGGATGACCTTGCGCAGTTCGGAATTTCCGGCGCGGGCGCGATTCTGGTCGACCAGTCCCGACGTGCTGATGCGCGAGAAGACGAAATCGAACGCCACGAGGCGCGCGCCGCCCGCGGTGAGGAGCGCCTCGGCGACGTTGGCGTAGATCGCGCGGTTGAAGGGCCGCTCGCCGATCAGCTCGATGGCGGGCGTGTCGACATCGACGTAGACCAGGTTCACCGGGGCGGCCAGCTCTCCCCGGAAGCGGAACCGCAGATCGAGCAGCTTGTTCTCCAGGAACTGCAGGTGCCCTTGTTGGGCGAGGAAACCCCACAGCAGGGGCAGCGGCAGCAGCGCCAGCCAGCGCCAGCGGGACACCCGTGAACCGCGGAACGCCATGTCAGCTGGGGCGAAGGCCCGGCGAAAAATGCGGCGCGGAAAGCATCAGGAGGAACCGCCGGTCCGCGAGTAGCTCACCCCCCGCCGGGGTTGGTGGGAATGATGCGCGGCGGGGTCGGCGGCGTGGGCGTCGGAGTCGAGACCGTCGCCGATCCGGTGAAACTCTGCCCGGCGGTGGTCTGCCCACCGATCGCCGTCGTCTTGGTCGTGTTGGTGGTGCCGCTGCTCACATTCGAGGTCGAGCCGGTGGTGCCCTGCGTTGTTCCGGTCGTGCCGCTGCGCGCTGCGGTCCCGGTCGCACCGCTGGTGGAGCCGGTGGTTGATCCCGTCGTGGATCCCGTGGTGCTCCCCGTCGTGGATCCCGTGGTGCTCCCCGTCGTGGATCCGGTCGTCGAACCGGTGATGGAACCCGTGGTGGAGCCGGTGGTGGAACCCGTCGTTGAGCCGGTGGTGCCTCCGGTCGTGGGCGTCGTGCCGCCACCCGTGGCGGAACCTGTGGTCCCGCCGGTCGGGCCACCGCTGGTAGATCCCGTGGAACCGCCGGTACTGCCCGCGGTCGATGAACCGCCCGTGCCCCCGCCGGAGGACGAGGAGGTGGAGCCTCCCGAGCCGGTGGCTGAGGAACTCGTTCCACCGGCCGGGGCCGGCGCGGGAGCCGGCGCGGGCGAAGAGAAGACCGCCTGTTGCACGGCCACCGCGATCTCCCGGGAAACGTTTGTGACCGCCTGCAGCGTCGCCGAGGACACGGCCTGCGTGGAAGTCGGCAGGGCCGGCGCAGCCGTCACCACCACCTGCCCGGTGGGCGACTGGCTCACCGAAACCGTGATCACGATTTCCTGGCCCTGCGGTACCGCGAGTCCACCCACCGTTCCCGAGGCGGTCGCGGACGGCGCCGGCGTCGGGCCACCAATTCCGCCCTGGGCAGAGGCCGTCGTTCCGGAGGTCGACTGAGTCTGGTCTTGTTGCTGCCCCGGTGATTGTTGCTGCCCCTGCTGCGGTTGCTGCGAGGTGCCCGCGTCCTGGTTCGTGGTCTGGCCCTGGGTTTGCCCCGCTCCCGGGGTCGGCGCGGCTCCGGTCTGGCCCTGCTGCCCCTGCTGGAATACGACGTTGCCGGTGGCCGTCGTGAGCGAGAAGAAGGCCTGCCCGGTGCCCGAGGGCCGGAAAACAATCCGGAAGGTGGTGCCGCGGATGCCGGCGGCTCCGACCGGCGTGTTGACGGTGAAGGATGACCCCTGCCCGTACTTCAGCTTCTTCACCTCGCCCACCAATTCACCGCGATTCAGACGAAGGCTCGTGACCGAGGCGGAAGGCTCATCCTGCAATTCCGAAACCTTCACGGTCGCGCCGAAAGGATCCTGCAGGAACTCCTCGAGGATCAACTCGGTGTCAGCCCCCAGCCGGGTTGTCGCGCCGTTCGAGAAGACCAGCACCACCGAGGCGTCAGTGTAGGTCACGACCTTCGCCGCCTGCGGGATCTGCTGATCGACCGCGAGCGCGCTGGTCTGGCCATTCACCGTCATCTCGGCCCGGCCTTCGACCTTGGCCACCAGCACCACGCCCGGAGGCATTCCGCCTGACGCCGGAGCCTGCGCCCAAGCCTTCGCCCCGCCCGCGAATGAGCACACCAGCAGCGGCAGAAGAAAGCGGGAAATCCAATTTTTCACGGGCGCGTCGGCCGTTGCAGCCGCTCAAGCAGACGAAGCGCCCCGGAAAACCATGGGTCAAGGCGCAAACAGAAACGCAGCGCGGCTTCCGCCGATTCGCGTCCGGCCGGCCGTCGCGCGAGGTGCGCCCCGTAGCGGTACCACATCACGGGATCCGCCGGCGAAAGCCCCACCGCCCGCGCGAAATCAGCCCCGGC
>CAIUOU010000125.1 GCA_903900845.1 uncultured Opitutia bacterium | reverse complement strand
TTCAACGCCGCGAGTCTGCGTGCGGCCCGCGGCGACCCGCACGGTGGCACCCGGGAGTTGGAAGAGCACCTGGTTGGCGGTATCCACGTCGAGGCGGTTGGCCTCCTCGTTCACGAAGTAACTGGTGGTTCCCACGAGCCATCCGTTCTTAAGGTCGACCTTCGCGCCTATCTCACGCCCTTTTCCTAGAAGGTCGGCGGCGAGAAACCGGAAGGGAATCGAGGCGGGTGGGCGGTAATTCGGGGAGGTGGGGTCACCTTGGGAGGCGCGGATGGCATCGAGATCTGCGGTCTGCTGGCGCTGGGGCTGGAAGGACCGGCTGAAGCTTCCGTAGACGCTCACCTGCGGCGCCACGCGAACCAGAGCGGCGAAATGCGGCATCGCCTTGGCGATCTTGAAGTTCTCATCACGACCGTCGCGGTTGTCGTCGATCGGGCGGTTGTTCGTAATGTGGCGTCCGCCCGCGAGCAGACGCAGGCGGTCTCCGGCGAAGGAAGATTGGACGATTCCGTACCAAGCGTTCGAGTGGCCGCCGCCCTTGCGTCGCACTCCGGGTTCAATGTAGCCGGCCCCGTACTGGTCGCGGAGTAATTGGAGCAGCGGCGGGCGTGGGTCGGTTTTCGGGTTGTACGTGATCACCCGCGAGGTGGCGATCGTGATGGGGCTGATGACGTCCTTGCCGCCGTCGTGCTGGAAGCCGGCGAGGATGTCGTGTTTGCCCACGCGACCGGCATCCAGTTTGTAGACGCCCTCAAGCTTCGACGAGAACGTCAGCCCGCCTGGCTTGAAATCGGAAATCGTGCTGCGGAGTCGCTGGCCAGCGATCGGACGCAGGCCGTTGAATTCACGGCGCATGCGGTGGCTGTCCACCTGCTGGAAGAGCCCGTGCACCGCGAACTCACGCGATGGCACCCATTCGGCCTCAAGCGCGGTGGTCTTGTTCTGGTAGCTGTCCCGCCCCTCGTCGCCATTGTAGTTGAAGGAATCGCTCGGGAAGAAATCACGCGAGAACACGCCGGGGTAGGGAGGCACGTTGGCGCCGAAGTTGCGGGCGATGAACGAATCGACGGTTTCCGGCGCGGCCCGGCCGGTCGTGATCGGCACGCCCGCGGGGGTGCGTACCGCGCCGTTTTCCAACTGTGGATAGGCCGCGGGACGGGGCAGGCCGAGGCGGTCGAATTGCTCGATGGCCTCGCGGTCCCTCTGCTGAAAGAGAGGATGGCTGACCACCGTGTGAGGACGCCGTCCCGCCTCGCGATCGAGGAAGCCGTAGCGTCCGCTGAAACTCAGCGTCTTCGTGGGGCGCCACAGCAGGCCTCCGCTGTAATATTGGTCGCGCGTGAACATCCCCTCGATGTTGCTCTTCTCGTCCGTCGCGCCGTAGACGAACGAGTAGGCGAGGCTCTTGCCGATCAGCGGCGCGCTGGACCGCAGAACCGCCCGCTTGTGTTCGAAAGAACCGAAACTCAGGTCCAGCGAGTGGCGCGGCGTGAAACTCGGCTTGGTCTTGATCAGGTTCAGGGTTCCGCCCGGGTTGGAGATGCCGGCGAAAACCGCGTTGGGACCCTTCACGACTTCAACCCGGTCCACGTCATAAAGCGCCAAGCCCTGACCGGCGGGCAGGCCGTCGACGAACTGGGGCCCGATGTAGCCGCGGATCAGGATCATGAACTCATCCTTCACCTGCGCCGAAGCCCCGCTCGCGTTCCGCAAAACGTCGACCAGCTGGTTGCCGTTCTGGTCGGCGATGAACTCCTGCGAGAGGATGCTGATGTTGAGCGGAGTATCCTTGATCAGTCCGGCGGTGCCGGTTCCGGTGATCGCCGCGCCCACTCGATATCCGATGTCCTGCGCGGTCCGCACCTCGAACGGGCTCAGGACCACGGTCTCCGCGGAGGGCGGGCTTAGCGGAGCGGTGGCCGCGAGCGCGCAGACGGGGACGAAGGCCGTCGCCGCGAGGGTGCGACGGGCTAGGGTGGAGAGTTGGTTTCGCACGGCGGGTAAGACGTCTTGGCGGGGGAAAGGGAACAACCGACGCGCCTCGCGCGCACTGTCAAGGAGCGGGCTTGAGCAGTCCGCCCTGCGCGACAAGGTCCGCCAGCATGGAATCAGCGTAGCGCCACAGTTCCTCGCAACCGTCCGCGATGTGCCGGTTGCGCGCCACCACGCGGTCATGCGTCACGCCGTGCCGTTTCCACGCGGCTCCTTCGGTGCGGCAATTCAGCAGCATCGGCTGGAAACGGTCCACCGCCGCGGCGAACCTCGCCTCGGGTGTCTCGCGCGCCTCGAACTCGTCCCAAAGCGCGCGGAAATCCCGGCCCTGCTCCGGCGGTAAAAGACCGAAGATGCGGTCGGCGGCCAGCGCTTCCCTTTCGTGCTGATCCGCCATCCGGGCGGTGTCGTACGCAAACGTGTCGCCGGCGTCGATCTCCACCAGGTCGTGGATGATCACCATTTTGAGGACCCGGAGCAGGTCGAGCGCGGGATGGTTCGCGTGCTCCGCGAGCACGATCGCGCAGAGGCAGAGCGCCCACGAATGCTCGGCGTCGTTTTCCGCGCGGCGGCTCGCGGTGTTGATCGTCTGCCGGAAAATTTCCTTCAGGCGGTCGCACTCGACGATGAACTCGATCTGGCGGCGCAGCCTGGCCGCTGGGGTGTCGGCGGTCGCGCCGGTGCCGGCGCTCATTCGAGGAAGGGCGCCACGCGCGGCCGCCACACCGCGTAACCCGCGTCGCTGAGATGGAGCATGTCCGTTACAAACAGCTCGCGCTTCGGCTGCCCGTCCGCGCCGAGCATCGCGGGATAAACGTCGATGAACACGCGGCGCGGATCCCGCGCGCATTCCGCCGCGATCAGCCGGTTGGCCTCGAGCACCGCCGGCATGATCTTCATGCGAGAGGGGCTCGGCTTGATGGAGATGAACGCAACGCGGGTCGCGGGCAGCGCGGCGTGCACCTGCTCGCACAGGGCGCGGAAGGTGCCATGGACGGCCGCCGCGGTCTGGCCCTGCTGCAGGTCGTTTTCCCCGCTGTAAATCACGATGCGGCTGGGCGCGTAGGGGATCACGATGCGGTCGGCGTAGTGCAGCAGGTCCGAAAGCTCCGAGCCGCCGAAGCCGCGGTTGAGGATGACCTTTCCGGGGAAGTCGGCCTTGAGGGTCGTCCACCGGACGATCGACGAGCTGCCGGCGAACAGGACCGCTCCCTTCGGCGGCGGATTCGCGGCGTCGGCGGCGGTGAACTTGTCGATCGACGCCTTCCATTTCTCCGGCGCCGCACTGAGCGCCGTCACGAGGGAGAGCGAGAGGATAAAAAGAAGTCGCGGCGGGCTTTGCATGATCGACGCGCGAGACAGAGCGTTCCGCCGACGCGGGGCAATGCGCGATTCCGCCGGTTGCAAAGCCCCCGGCCACGTCTCCACTGTCGGCGGATGCGAGCCTCCCAAGCATTGCTCCTCATGTCACTCTGCTCCTCCGCCGTTGCCGTTTCTGCCGCCCCCGTCGGCCCCTGGGCGTATCCGCCATCGAAGGCGGACTCGGTGGTCGATGTTTATCACGGGTCCCGCGTCGCGGATCCCTACCGCTGGCTGGAGGAACTGGACTCTCCGGAAACGGCGGAATGGGTCGCCGCCCAGAATCGACTCACGCAGGGCTTCCTCGGCTCGTTGCCGGGCGTGAACGCCTTTCGCGAGCGGCTCACGAAACTCTGGAACTACCCGCGGGCCGGGGTGCCATTCCGTGAAGGCGGACGAACCTTCTTCACGCGCAATTCCGGTCTGCAGAACCAGTCGGTTCTCCTCGTGCAGGATCGTCCCGGCTCGGCGCCGCGCGTGCTCATCGATCCCAACACGCTGGCGGCCGACGGCACCGTCGCGCTCACCAGCGTGAACGTCTCGCGCGACGGCCGGCGGCTGGCTTACGGCACGGCGGCCGCGGGGTCGGATTGGAATGAGATCCGAGTGCGCTCGGTCGACGACGGTCGCGACGCCCAGGACCTCGTGAAGTGGGTGAAGTTCTCGACGCTGGGTTGGACCCGGGACGGCAAAGGCTTCTTCTACTCGCGCTACCCTGCGCCCGAGGTCGACGCCGGCACCGGGAAGACGTTCAGCCGGCTCGAGAACCACCGCATCCATTACCACCGGCTCGGCACCCCGCAGGAGCAGGATCTTTTAATTCATGCCGTTCGCGAGGAGCCCAAGTGGCTGCTGCGCGCGACGACGACCGAGGACGGCCGTTACGTCGTCATCCGGGTGAACCGCGGCTCGGCGTCCGAGAATCTGCTCCGCTACATCGACCTTGGCGACCCGGCCGCACCTCGGCTCGACGCGCCGGTCGTCCCGCTGATCTCGGAGTGGACCGCCGAGCACGAGCCGGTCGGCAATGACGGCGCGGTGTGGTATGTGCTCACCACGGATGGGGCGCCGCGCCGACGGCTGGTTGCCATTGATCTGAGCCGGCCGCAGCCGGAGCACTGGCGCGTGATCGTGCCGGAAGGGAAGGACGTGATCGACGGCGTCGAGATCATCGGCGGCCGTTTCGTGGTGCGCTCGATGCGCGACGCCAGCAGCCGGCTCGCGATTTACGCCAAGGACGGCCGCGCGTTGGGCGAAGTCGCGCTACCGGGGATCGGCACCGTGGGAGCGGTGAACGGCCGCGAGGATGAGGAGGAGTTCTTCTACAGCTTCACCTCGTTCGCGACACCGGTGACGAACTTCCGCCACAACGTGGCCACCAACCGCGGTGCGGCCTTCGATCCGCCGGTGGTGGCCTTTAATCCGGGCGACTTCGAGACGCGGCAGGTGTTTTACACCTCCAAAGATGGCACGCGGGTCCCGATGTTCATCACGCACCGCAAAGGGTTGAAGACGGGCCCTGACACCCCGGCGCTCCTCTACGCGTACGGCGGATTCAACGTCTCGCTGACGCCGTCGTTCTCGGTCGCCAACCTCGTCTGGATGGAGGCGGGCGGCGTTTACGCGTTGCCGAACTTGCGGGGCGGTGGCGAGTACGGCCGCGACTGGCACCAGGCGGGTACCAAGGAGCGCAAACAAAACGTATTCGACGACTACATCGCCGCGGCCGAATGGCTTTTCGCGAACCATTACACGTCGCCGCGTCGGCTCGTGCTGAGCGGCGGCTCGAACGGCGGCCTGCTCGTGGGCGCGGTCGTCAACCAGCGGCCCGATCTCTGCCGCGTGGCGTGGCCGGCTGTGGGTGTCATGGACATGCTGCGGTTCCACACCTTCACGATCGGGCACGCGTGGCGGAGCGATTTCGGCTCCAGCGAGGACCCCGCGGGCTTCCGCTACCTCCTCGCTTACTCGCCGTTGCACACGGTGCGGGCGGGCGCGCGCTATCCCGCCGTGCTGGTCACGACCGCGGACCACGACGACCGCGTTCACCCTGGGCATTCCTTCAAGTATACCGCCGCGATGCAGGCGGGCGCGGCCAACGACGCCGGAGCCAGCCCGGTTATGATCCGGATCGAGACGCGGGCCGGCCATGGCGCCGGCAAGCCGACCTCCAAGGTGATCGAGGAGGCCGCCGACAAACTGGCCTTCGCCGCGCACTTCGTCGGGCTCCCCGCGCCACGCTGAAGGGCGGGTGCGATTCCTATTCCCGAAAGCCCTTGATCCTAGGACACGGAGAGCACGGAGCGGAGGACAATTCATCGTGGGATTAGGCCGGTGTCGCCGCGGCTGCTGCCGCGGCTACATCGCACGATTCTCCAAATGATCCGCCGGTACGACAGGGCATGACGCCCTTGGTCCTGCGTCCTGATTTCCAGCTTTGTGCTTTCCTCCGTGCCTCCGTGTCTCGGTGGTGAAACCGCTCGGTGATGTCGCTTCGCGTTACGACCGAAATCCAGATGTCTTCCCTTCGATCGTAAGACTGAGCTCTGCTCCCACTGCCGGCGTTCCCGCGCGGGCCAATCGCCCTACCAACGCATTCGGGCTCAGTGCCCGGGCGCGTGACGCGCGGCGCCCGGGGCCACGGGCCGGCCGGTGTCGGCGCTCGCCATTGCGGCGAAGCTCAGGGCGAGGCCATCGAGATTGCCGCGCGCATCGTGATCCGGCGCGCGCTGCTCCTCGATTGAGCACAGAAGTTCGCCCATGGCGCCCTGGAATCCGCTGGTGAACCAGGTTCCCCCGAGCCGGGGTTCGGCCGCGCCCTTGGCATTGGACAGCGTCACCCGCTGGTCGGAGAGGCTGGGCCCCACGCTTCGCAGGGTGCCCTTTTCGCCGCAGATCACCGTGCGATCCTCCTGCCCGTGGAGGACATGGCCGTTGAATGCCATCCGGACCTGGGCGTCGTCACACTCCACGTTAACCGCGGCGAGC
The DNA here is from genome assembly GCA_903900845.1 of uncultured Opitutia bacterium. GTDB lineage: Bacteria > Verrucomicrobiota > Verrucomicrobiia > Opitutales > Opitutaceae > ER46. The sequence continues at coordinate 7,134 of CAIUOU010000125.1, read as the reverse complement.
ATGGGCGGACGCATCTGTTGGAAAGCGGTGCGGGTGGCGGAGGCTGTGACTCGGCGGACGGCGCGACCGCGCAGCAGTCGCGCGGTGAGGTCGAACCAGTGGATGCCAAAGTCGAAAAGCACCAGGTGCCGGATCTCCTCGAAGGGCGTGCCGGCAGTCCACGTGTGGTCCCACTGCAGCGTGAAATCCACGGAGGCCACGCGGCCCAGCAGTCCGGCGCGGACGGCGGAGGTCATCCAGGCGAAGTGCGGCGCCCAGCGGCCGTTCTGGTTGACGGCCAGACGCACGTCCATCGCGTCGGCGAGGTCGGCGAGCCGCGCCCCGGTGTCGAGATCCAGCACGAACGGCTTCTGGCTGAGCACGTGGCGACGTGCGCGCAGGCTGTCCTCGATCGCGCGGACGCGCTCTTGCGGATGCAGCGCCAGGTCGACGACCTCCACGTCGCTGCGCCGGAGCAGTTCGCGGTGGTCGGTGAATATTTCGGCTCCCGGAAAAAATTCCGCGCGTCTTCGCTCGGCGCGCGCGGGGTCGACGTCGCACAGCGCCGAGACCTCGAGGCCCATCGCCCGGTAGGCGCGAAGGTGATACTCAGAGATACCGCCGCAGCCAACGAGCCCGATGCGTGGACGGTAGGTTCGCGGCATCGGAGGCAGGTACGGCAATTCAGGGGCGGCCGCGCTCGCGGAACCGCCGGCCTGCGCGAGCCCGTAACCTGATCCGTTCTTCTCCTCGCTCATGATTCGATCCCGTCTGCGTTCGACTCAGGTCACCAGCTTCACGGTGCGACCGAGCCGCGCACTGAGCAGGGCGGAGTCCACGATCTGCTGGCCGATGCGCGCGAGGCGGGGGCTGAGCGGTCCCGCGAGGGGAAGGCCCTGGTTGATGCAGTGCACGAAGTATTGGATGGGGTTTTGGAAAGGCGCCTCGAGTCGGTCGACCGCGATGTCCTCGCCGCAAGGCTGCGCGCGCGTCTGGAGACGGATCGTCGGCTCATAGTCGTAGGAGCTGATCGTGCCGTCCTCTCCCTTGAGCACGAAGCCGCACTTGGGCTGCGGCTGCGTGATCCACGGATCGGTGAAGGTGCCCCAGCGCGTCTCGAATTTCGAAAGGCCGCGCGCGTACCGGGCTATGGTGATGCTGTGCTCGTCGACCTCGAGCCCGCGCGGCCGGTCGACGACCGCGGTCACCTCGATCGGTTTCGCGCCGTCGTGGAACCACGTGCCGAGCGTCGTTCCGTAGCCAAGGTAGTCGAGAAGCGAGCCACCGCCGCGGGCGCGTTTGTAGAACCAGCTGCCGCGTTTCATTGCGGGCGTTGGCGTGGTCTCGAGCTTGTCGGCCGCGTGCCAGAGCGGCCCCCGATTGCCGTCATAATAGTGCACCTCTTGCAGCTCGCCGATGCGGCCCTCGCGCACGAGGCGGTGCGCCGTGACGTGGCTAGGCACCCAGCGGAGCGGCCAGTTGATGGCGAGCAGACGCCGCGCCTTGCGGGCCGCGGCGATCATGCGGTCGGCCTCCGCCAGCGTGGACGCGAAAGGTTTCTCCACGAGCAGATGCGCGCCGAACGGCGCGGCCAACTCCACGTAGTCGGCGTGGCGGGCGGTGGCGGGGCAGAGGATGACGAAGTCCGGCGCGGTGTGCTCGAGACAGTGGCGTGCGTCGGTGTAGACCCGGTCGGGACCGAGGCCGAAATTGCGGACGGCGGCCTGCATGCGAGCGGGATCCCCGTCGCAGACCCCGGCGATTTCGACGCCGGGGTGCTCGTGGCACAGGCGCAGCAGGTCGCCCATGTGCATGTGGTCGAAATTGAGGCCGACGACGCGGAGTTTCCTCATGACGGGCGGGGTTGGAAAGTGAGCCGTTCCCCGGCGCGGGCGACGCGGCACGGCTGGCCGAGACGCGCGCACTCCGCGACGAAAGCTTCCGGCGAGGCGGTGTTGAACGCGAACATCTCGTGGTGGCAGGGTACGACCCAACCGGCTCCGATCGCGTGCGCGAGGCGGGCGGCCTCGGGGCCGTCGAGGTTGCCAGCGACGCGACGCACCGGCGCGCGGCCGTTGATCGGCAGCAACGCAACGTCGCACGCGAACGGACGCAGGCGCGCGGCCATGCCTGGGAAAAGCACGGTGTCTCCGCTGTGGTATACGCGGAACGGGCCGACGCTAACCACGAATCCCGCGTACTCCGGCGAGAGTTCCTCGTGGGCTGCCGGCACGGCGGTGAAGCTGAATCCGCCGATCCGCACGCTGGCGCCATCCGCCAGCGGCGCGAATCGTCCGCGGTGCTCCGCGCCGAGACGCTGCGTGGCGAATTCCACGTTGGCCGCGGCCAGCACGAGGCGCGCGCCGAGGTTGGCGGCGAACAACGCGTGGAGGGTCTCCGCGTCGAGGTGGTCGGTGTGATTGTGGGAGGAGCTGGCGGCGCCGATCCCGAAAATGCGCGCCGGGTCGACGACGCGGGCGGTGAGACGCACATGCGGCTTGTCGGTGCCCGCGTACTTCCGCGTGAGCGAGTCGCTCAAATAAGGATCGAGAACGACGCATTCCCCGGCGTGGCAGAGTAGGAAACCGCTCTGGCCAAGCCACCAGACATGGAGTCGGTCGGCCCGCGCCTCTGAGCGGGCCGCCGCCACGTCGGCCAGAAAGGCTTCGTCCTGCAGTGCCGGCTGGATCACAGGCCGAGTTCCCCGCGCACCTGGCGGACTCCCGCCACCATGTTCCGCAGCTTCGGCTGCGCGGCCCAGCGCGCGGTCTGGCTGAGGCCGCAATCCGGAGCGAACACCAAGCGGTCGGCCGGCGCGTGACGAAGGCAGAGCCTCACCCGGTCGGCGATCTCCGCGGGAGTTTCGACGTGGTAGCTCTTCACGTCGACCACACCGACCGCCACGTCCATGCGGCGGGCGATCTCCGCGATGACCTCGATCTCAGCGAACTCGCGGCTGGCCATCTCCACGTGCATCTCGTCGGCCTTGAAGTCGAGGAACGCGGGGAACATCGGCGCGAGGCGCCGCGGTCCGATGGCGCGCGCCTTGTAGTTGCCGAAGCACAGGTGGGTGCAGAGGCGGACTCGGCCGGCGACCGACTCGACGGTGCGGTTGAAGATGTCGACAAAGCGTCGCGGGTCCTCGCGGTGCGCGTAGCAACTCATCGAGGGCTCATCGACGCTGATCTCCCGGCAGCCGGCGGCGACGAGCGCCTCGAGCTCCGCGCGCACCATCGGGAGCAGGGCTTCGGTCACGGCCCAGCGGTCGGGGTAGCGGCCGTCGGGGAGAAGGCGGCCGCTCAGCGTGTAGGGGCCGGGCACGCTGGCCTTCAGCTCGGGGCCGGCCGGCGCGAGGCGCCGTAGACGCTTGAACTCCTCCACCGCGCCGAGGCCCCGCGGCGCGCGCAATTCCCCGGTGATGGCGTGTTTGCCTCGCTGGTCGTGCGCGGGCGGGCCGAAGCGCCGCGGCGACTCGGCCTCGAGGGCGATGCCCTCGATGAAGCCGTAGAAGGAGAGGTTGAAGTCGAGCCGCGTCTGCTCGCCGTCGGTGATGACGTCGAGACCGGCCTCGACCTGGTCATGCACCGCGGCGATGACTGCGTCGTCCTGAAGCTCGGCGATGTCGGCGCGGCCGAACTCCGCGAGATGGCGGCTGGCGAACTCGAGCCAACTCGGAAACGGGTAGCTGCCGATCACCGAGGTGCGCAGGGGGCGGGAGTGCATGACGAGGGAAAAGGGTGCGTGAGGGTGAAAGTGCGAGGGAGTCTGAAAAGTCAGCGGGCGCCGACGGTGGCGTAGAGGCCGGCCAGGCGATGCGCGTGCTCGTCGTAGGCGGCCTCGAAGAGTTCGGTGGCGCGCTTCGCGCCGACGACCGCTCCGGCGGAAAGCACCTTCGGCGGGTGGCCGGCGGCGGTGAGCCGCGCGGCGAGCTCGGCCTTGATCGCGTTCACGACAAGGCAGCCGCCGACCGTGGAGCCAGGCGCCACCGGAGTGTCGAGTCCCTCAATCCGCACCATCGCGTCGCCGACCGGCGCGCCGGTGTCGAGGACGAGGTCCGCGAAATCCATGAGCTTGCGGCCGTCGGCGCGGCGCGACGACGAAGCCGCGGCGTGCGCCGCGCTCACGAGGGCGACGACGCGGATGCCGCGCTGACGAAACCCCTCCGCCATCTCGATCGGCACGAGGTTGCAGCCGCTCGAGGAGACCACGAAGGCGGTGTCGCGCGTGTCGAACGCGTAGTTGCGCAGAATGCGTTCGGCGAGCCCCGGCACGTTCTCGAGGAACATCGCCTGACGCTGGCCGTTGGCGCCGACGACGAGATTATGAAACGAGAGCGAGAGCTCGACGATCGGATTGAAGCCCGGAAACGAGCCGTAGCGCGGCCACATTTCCTCGACCATGATGCGGGAGTGGCCCGAGCCGAAGACATGCACCATGCGGCCGGCGAGGATCGTCGCGGCGAACCAGTCGGCGGCGGTGCCGACGGCGGGCAGCTGGGCGGAGACGGCGTCGATCAGCGCACGGGAGCGCTGGAGGTAGATGGCGGCGGGGGACATGCGGATGAGCGGAACGCGCGGTTCAGGCGGGACGCAAGGCCTGTGCGGCGGCACCGAGTGCCCCGGCCCATTCACCGAGATCGGCCGGCACGATCGGAACGCTGTGACCACCCGGTCGCCACTCGATCCGCGCGAGCTCCGAGGCCAGTGGCAGGAAAAGGTCCTCTCCGGCGCGCGCGATGCCACCGCCGATCACGACCAACTCCGGGTCGAAAAGATTGATGCAGGAACCGAGCCCGAACGCCAGAGCTCGGACCGATTCCCGCCACACGCGCGTCGCGTGCGCGTCCCCCGCGCGGTGCGCAGCGACGAGATCGGCCGTTGAGGTGAAACGGCCGCCGCTGCGCGCGGCGAGGGTGCATTCGCCGACCAAGGTTTCGAGGGCGCCCGGCATGCCGGTGATGCTCGGCGTCCCTTCAGGATCAAGGGACAGGTGCCCGATGTGGCCGGCGCGGCCGATCGCACCGCGCAGCAAGCGTCCGCCGGCAAGCACCGCGCCGCCCACGCCGGTGCCGAGCGTTAGCATGACGACATCATTTCGTCCGCGTGCCGACCCGGCCCAGACTTCGCCAAGCAGCGCGGCATGGGCGTCGTTGAGCACGGGCACGGTTTCCCTGCGGTCCAGCGCGGTCGTCCAGTCGATCCCCGCGAGTCCGGCGAGTTTGCCCGGGAGATGGGCGATGCTGCGGCCGTCACGGGCGGCGAGGCCGGGAGCGCAGACCCCGACGGAGTCCGCAGGCCGGCCTAGTTCGCGCGCGAAGCCTTCGAGCGCCTCACGCGCGAGCCGAGTCCAGTCGGCCGCCGTGGCTGCACCGTCGGCGGTGGGGTGGGTGACGCGGCGGAGGACGGTTCCGTTGGACGCGGCCGCGACGGCCTTGATGCGTGTGCCGCCGACGTCGATCCCCGCGGCCCAGGTCATGCGTAAAGGTGAACGAGGCTGCGCCGGAAGCCCTCGTAGTACGCCTCGAGCTGGCGCTCGGCGGCGTCGGCGGCCGGCGTGCCGACGAACTGGTGGCTCGGCAGCATCACCGGTTTGTGTCCGCGACGGAGCAGGCGCTCGGCGGTTTCGCACCGCAGCATGTTGATCAACATCGCGCCGGTCACGGTCGAGGTGGGACCGGTGCGCCACTCGAGGCCGGGCAGCTCGACGACGCAGTCGCCCGGCGGGCATTGGTTGTCGAGGACGATGTCAGCCACGTCGATCAGCTTGCGGCCGGATGAGTGGTTCGCCTTGGTCCGCGAACAATGGTCGACGGAAACCACGCCGATCACCGGCAGGCCGCGGGCCTTGGCGCCCAAGGCCATCTCGATGATCAGGGGGCGGATGCCGGAAGTGGAGATGAGGATGAACGCGTCGTCGGGGCCGAACTTGAAGCCATCGAGCAATTGCTCCGCGTAGCCCTCCACCTTCTCCAGAAAGAGCGGACCGCGCAGGCCGTTCGCGCCGAGCGTGGCGCAGTGCTGCGAGATCGCCGACTCGGCCCAGGCGTAGAAGCCGACGAAGCAGCCCTGCCGCGGAGTCATTTCCTCGCACATCATCCGCGAGTGGCCGGAGCCGAAGAGAAAGATCAGCCCGCCGCGCGCGATGCGCTCCGCGCACAACTCGGCGGCGCGTTCGATCGCGGGCAGCTGCGTCTCGCGGAGACGCGCCAGCAGTTTCTGGGTCTGGTCGAAGTAGTCGGTGGCGGCGGACATGAAGGTGGAGGGAAAGGGACGGTGAAAGGGAAAGGGAGGATGACGGTGAGGGGGAAAGGGAAGGATGCGTTAGGTTTTGGGGACCTGGCCTTCGGTGACGCTCCAGCCGCCGTCGACGGCGAGAACCTGGCCGGTGACGAAACGGGCGGCGTCGGACAGCAGGTAGACGACGGCGCCGTCGCAGTCGGCGGGTTGGCCGATGCGGCCGCCGTCGAGCGGCTGCTTTGAGCGCGTGAACGCGAGGATGCGTTCATCACCGGCCGCGCGGCGCGCCATCGGTGTTTCGACGAGCGCGGGGGCGAGGACGTTGCAACGGATGCCTTGCGGTGCGTAGGCTGCGGCGGCCGCGGTGGTGAATCCGATGATGCCGGCCTTGGCGGCCGCGTAGGCGTGCGTCGCGAAGAACGCGGGGGATGGCGACCACGCCAGCACGGAACTCAGGTTGAGGATCGCGCCTCCTGCTCCGCGCGCGAGAAACGCGCGCACCGCCGCGCGGTTGGAGAGCATCACGGAGTGCAGGTTCAGTTCCAGCGTGCTGCGGATTCCTTCATCGGTGAGCTCGTGCAGCGGCCCGTCGCCGAGGCGGCGTCCGCTGCCGCCGGCCACGTGGTAGAGTGCGTTAAACCCTCCGAACCTTTCCTTCGCCAAGGCGATCGCCGCCGGCGCATGGGCGGGATCGGTTGCGTCACCGGCGAGCGTCGCTACGTCCGAGCCGAGCTCCTGCGCGGCCGCGGCCAGGGATGCGGCCTTGCGTCCCGTGATCACCACGCGGGCCCCGGCGGCGAGACACGCGCGGGCGCCCGACAGGCCGAGTCCGGTGCTGCCGCCGATGATGACGACGACGCGATCGGCGAGGGCGGGGAGGGGCATCGGGCGAACGAGTTAACGGGCGCCGCGGTCTCGG
>CAIUOU010000124.1 GCA_903900845.1 uncultured Opitutia bacterium | reverse complement strand
CCAATGCGGTGCGGAATCCCGGCAACGGCTTTGAGCCGATCTATTGGCCGGCCGTCATCGGGCGCTACACGCTGGCGTGGCCCGACGCGACCGCGAGCGCGATCGTGATGGCCAACAACGCCGGCAGCGGCGGTCTCGAAAGCCTTCAGGCCAAGGGCACGATTTACACGCAGAACGATCCGGCCCAGCCGGGCTATAACCCGAACGAAGAACATGCCCTGATGATCGGCGGCCAGGCCTATGCACTGCGCGACGACCTCAACGTCGTCTCCGGCGCCGGCTTCTCGTCCCAGCCGTATGTTCTGCTCGACTACACCGAGTCCGACAATCGTCCCGCGATCCGGCCCTTCCGGGTGGTGCGGGAGAATCCGTCGCTCGGTCAGGTGTTTGACTACGTCGTGGAGGCTGGGAAACAGCTCCAGGCGCCGATGCCGTTGCCGGTGTTGCCGCTGCCGCTGGCGACGATCACAAACCTGACCGCCGCGACGACCAACATCTACGTCACCAACTACAACGCGGAGATCACGGCCGCGACCGGCGACTTACCGACGGGTTGGACCAGCGCCGAAGCTGGCGGGTCCTTCGCGAACTACACCGCCTTCACGTACCGTGACCGGAAGAATGGCTTCTGGGTGATGCGGGGCCAACACGCTGGACTGCCGCGGCTTGCCGCGGGCAGCTATTCAGCGACGACCAACGGTTTTGCCACGACCGTGGCGGGCGGCGGCAGCCTCAACGCGCCTTCGACGAACTACATCCATGCCTCCCGCCGGGTGGATTCGCTGGTGGTCTCGGTGTCGCCGCAGACGCCGTTGCCGGCGGGCATCACCTTCGGCACGTTGCCCAACGGCCTGGCGGTTTACGGCACCTGGACAGTCACCAATGCGGGGCCGTATGACCTGAGCATCGCGGACGGCGATGGTTCACAGGCGACGGTCAGTTTCACCTTCAGCACCACCAAGTCGCCGCAGGGTTCGTTGGCGGTGAACGGGTTCGTGGGCCGGCCGCCGCATCTCGCGGAGACGGCCACCACCACGAATTCCCTGACCATGCGGTTCTTCTACCGCACCCAGGAAGGTTTCGCCTGGCCAAACCATCCGAGCCCGCCGCCGACCGGAACGATCGTGCCCTACCTGCGCCCGCTCGCTGGCGGGACCTACTCCGGCGGGGGGGATTCCGCCGTGGCACCCGCCCAGCCGATTACTTACCGTCCGGTTTGGCCGGGCGCGACGCCCGCATTGGCCTTCGGTGAAACCCTCACTGTCGCGAGCAAGGGACGCCCGGCGATCCGCGGACAAAGCAGCGCTCTCGTGCTTTACCAGCAGCCCATCGCGCTGGCGGCGACCAACCGGGCGAACTTCCCGGCCGTCACCCTGCACGATCCGACCCGCCAGAAGAGTTTCGCGCTGAAGGCCCTTGCCAGCGAGGGCTTGGCCCAGCTTCCCGGCGGCGTGTATGCCCAAGCCTACCAGGGCAAGACCTACTTCCCGAATCTGCCGCCGCACCTGGCGAACCGGTTCTACTTCGATCCGAACCTCGGCGCACAGGGCAGCCTCGTGTTCAAGGGTGAGTTCAAGGACGAGCTGACCGGCGAAAAATACGTCCAACTCAACCTGCTCACGGGCTCCGATCTGGCCACCATCAAGGCGCTTTGTCCCGGCACCGATCCGGGCAAGTCTGCTTGGGACGCCGGAATCGACAGGCTGACGGCCGCGGTGGAGACGTTTTACGAAAACCCCGTGATTCCGGGGCAGTACATCGTAAATCCCGCGGCTACGGTCACCCGCGGCATCGGCGACCTTGTCACGATCACGAACAACAATACCCCTGTGGACAGCTACGCCCTCAGCGCCGCCGGTCCGGGGCAGGGTTATCTCACGGTCATCGTCGGCAACGGCGAGGCCTTCACGCCGGCGGCCGAACCCGTGTCGATGTATGTTCTCCGAGTGACCGGTCAGCTCTACCAAGGT
>CAIUOU010000123.1 GCA_903900845.1 uncultured Opitutia bacterium | reverse complement strand
GTGTCTCCGTGGTGAAAGAACTCCGTGGTGTCGTTCCGCTTCACGATCACCATCCTGACCTCCGTGCTTCGATCGCAGAGCGGAATTCACGCGTTTTGGAGAAAGCCGTTGACCGCGGCGGGAGGCTTGCCGAGATGGGCGGCGATTGACGACGCCTCCCGCCAATGCCGCCATTTCCCGATCCGCTCCGCGGTGTCGGGTCCTCGCGGGTGGCGCTCGTTCCCGCTTCCTCGCCCATGTCTGACCGGGTAACCCACGAGTGTGGCATCGCGATGGTGCGGCTGCTGAAGCCGCTTTCGCACTATCAGGAAAAGTACGGCACGCCGCTGTGGGGTTTCACGAAGCTCTTTCTCCTGATGGAGAAGCAGCACAACCGCGGGCAGGATGGCGCGGGCGTGGCCTGCGTGAAGCTCGATACCCCGGCGGGTGCGCCATTCATGTTCCGCGAGCGCAACATCGACTCGAACCCGCTCGATCGGATCTTCCGTACGCTGCTCGGCCAGTACAACGACCACGTCGCGGGCGGCGTGATTCATCCGGAGTTCGCGGACACGGTGAAGCGCAACTTCGACTTCGGCGGTGAGCTGCTCATGGGGCACCTCCGCTACGGGACGAGCGGCGGCTACAGCCTCTCCTCGTGCCACCCCTTTTTCCGGCGCAGCCCGTGGCCCACGCGCAACCTCGCGCTCTGCGGCAACTTTAACCTCACCAACACCGAGGAGCTGAATAACTCCCTGATCGCGATGGGCCAGCACCCCATCTTCGCGACCGACACCCAGGCGATCCTCGAGAAAATCGGGTTCTTCCTCGATGAGGAGCACGAGGACATCTACCGGTTCCTCCGCAAGCGAGACCTGGGCGGCGAGGAACTGTCCCATCGCATCAGCGAGGATCTCGACGTCGCCCGTGTGATCACCCGCGCCGCGCAGCGCTGGGATGGCGGTTACGTGCTTTGCGGTCTGATCGGCAATGGCGACGCCTTCGTGGCGCGCGATCCCTCGGGCATCCGGCCTTGTTTCTATTACCAGGACGACGAGGTGGTCGCCTTCGCGTCCGAGCGCGCGCCGCTCATGACGGTTTTCGATCTGGCCCTGGAGCAGGTCAAGGAAGTGAGCCCGGGCCACGTGGTGGTGATCAAGCGGCGCGGCACCGTCTCCGAGGCCGCTTTCACCGCGCCGATGCCGCGGTCATCCTGCTCGTTCGAGCGCATCTACTTTTCGCGCGGCAACGACATCGACATTTACCGCGAGCGTCAGGCGCTCGGCGGGCAGCTGGCGGCGCCGGTGCTGAAGCTCATCAGCCACGAATGGGCCGACACGGTTTTCAGTTTCATCCCCAATACCTCCGAGACCGCCTTCTACGGGCTCATGTCTTCCCTGCGCGCTCTGCGCCGCGACGAGGTCAAGGCGGCTATCCTGCGCGCCAGCGCCGAGGGCAAGCTCACCGAGAGCCTGCTCGATGAATTGATCCTGCGCAATTGGCCGCGCGGTGAGAAGGTCGTCAGCAAGGACATCAAGATCCGCACCTTCATCGGCCAGGAAGGGCTGCGAAATCATCTCGCGAGCCACGTCTACGACATCACCTACGGCTCGGTGCGACCCGGCGTCGACAACCTCGTGGTGGTCGACGACTCGATCGTGCGCGGCACGACGCTCCGGCGTTCCATCCTGCGGATCCTCGCGCGCCTCAACCCGAAGCGCATCGTGATCGCGTCCACGGCACCGCAAATCCGCTACCCCGACTGCTACGGCATCGACATGTCGGAGCTCGGCAAATTCATCGCCTTTGAGGCCGCGGTCTCACTTCTGCACGAGCGCGGCGCCACCGCGCTGCTCGACGAGGTCTACGAGCTGTGCCGCGACGAGGTGAAGCGTGGCGGCTCGCAGAACCATGTCCGCCGCATCTACGAATCATTCTCCCCGGAGGACATTTCGCGTCGCATCGTCGAGCTGGTCCGGCCCAAGCAGCTGGAGTGGCGGGGTGACGTGGAGATCCTTTTCCAGACGGTGGAGAGCCTGCACGCGGCCGTGCCGAACCACCGCGGGGATTGGTACTTCACCGGCAAGTACCCGACTCCGGGCGGCTACCGCGTCGTGAACCAGGCGTTCGTCAATTATTACGAGAAGAACGAAGGTCGGTCATACTGACCTGCGCCCTCCGCCTCCTTCGAAATGAGTCTTTCCTACGAGCAAGCGGGTGTCCGCTACGACCAGCTCGACGCCTTCAAGCGCGCCTGCCAGCGCGCGGCTCGCACGACCGCCGGTCTGCTCGGCTCGCACGGTTATGCGGAGCCCGCGTCCACCCGGGGCGAGAGCGCTTACTTGATCGAGGCCGCCGATCATTACCTCGCGCAGGTCGAGGAGGGTTTGGGGACGAAAAACCTTGTGGCCGACGCCGTACAGGTTGCCACCGGTCGCACGTGGTACCGCGAGGTGGCGATCGACACAGTCGCGACGATCGTGAACGACCTCGTCACCTGCGGCGCCCTCCCGATCTCGGTCGCGATGCATGCCGCGGTGGGCGACTCGGGTTGGTTCGCCGACCGCGCCCGCTGCGAAGCCCTGGTGGAAGGTTTCGCGGAAGGATGCCGGCAGGCCGGTGCGGTCTGGGGCGGAGGGGAGACTCCGACGCTCGGCGGCATCATCGATCCCGCGGCGATCGTGCTCGCCGGTTCCGCGATCGGCCGCATCGCGCCCAAAAATCTTCGGATCACCGGTGATGTGCGGGAAGGCGATGCGATCATCTTTCTCGCGAGCTCGGGCGTGCAGACGAACGGGCTTTCGCTCTGCCGTAAGCTGGCGGGTCGCCTGCCGCAGGGTTACCAGACGCCGATCGGCCACGGCGACCCGCGGACCTTTGGTGACGCCCTCCTCGCTCCTTCGGTGATTTACGTCGCGTTCGTGCGCGAGTGCCAGCGGCGCGGCCTGAAGCTGAACTACGTCGCGCACGTCACCGGACACGGCTGGCGCAAGCTGATGCGCCTTGAGGAACCGTTCGTGTACGAGATCACCGCGCCGCGGCCGGTGCCGGCGCTGTTTCGTTTCATGATGGAGGCCGGGCCGATCGACCGTCGTGAGGCGTTCGCTACGTTCAATATGGGCGTCGGTTTCGCCGCCTACGTTTCTCCGGAGTTGGCGCCTGCGGTCATGGAAGCGGCGCGCGTCACGGGCTACGACGCGTGGTTAGCGGGCAAGGTGCGCCGTGAGGGTACCCGCAAGGCGGTCGTGGTGCCGTCCCTCGATCTCGTGTTCGAGGGCGACACCCTGCAGGTGCGCTGATTCCCTGCGCGGTTCACGCCCCTCGGCGGGGTTTGTTTTACGGAGCATTTCGCCGATCGGCCGGAAGAGCCCCCAAAAAAGGGGTCAGGGCGTTGATTGTTTTTCGGTGACCCCGGTCGGTGTGACTCAAACAGTCAACGCCCTGACCCCTTTGGGGCCGAGGCCGCTCCGGCGACGCTGCGTCGAGAGCGGCGAGGGAAGGTGAGCGGGAATGAGGAAGGGAGCAGTGACGGACCCGCAGCAGGTATGAATTTCCGAAAAGACGTAGCCCGAGGAACTCCCTCCCGCGCTGAGGTTTCGGCAGGCAGGTGCGGGAAACGCGGAGTATTCTGACGCTTGTTGCCCTTGCGTTTGGTGCAGCCGCGGCGCCCCCAAAGGGGTCAGGGCGTTGGGTGTTTTTTGGCGATCGCGGTAGGTCTGATTCAAACAATCAACGCCCTGACCCCTTGGGTTGGCGGCCCGTGGTGCTAGCCGGCCGAAGCCTGGGCGACGGCAGGATGCCGTGGACTACGCCGCGGGCGTGACGGACGAAGGCGGTTCCGAACGACTTGGCGTGCCGCCACCATGGCTTCGCAAATACCGCCATTCGATTGGCAAAAGCTGCACAGCAGGGGCCGCGTGAGAGTGGCACATTACGCGGCCACGCCCGGCGCGCCGGGCGCATCCGCCATGGTCGGACCCACTCCCACTCCCGAATTCATCACCTGCGACGGCAACGAGGCGGTCGCCTCCGTCGCGTACCGCCTGAGCGAGCTCATCGCCATCTATCCGATCACGCCATCGTCCAGCATGGCGGAGGCGTGCGACGAATGGGCCGCCGCGGGCCGGCCCAATCTCTGGGGCGCCGTGCCGCGCGTCATCGAGATGCAGTCGGAGGGTGGCGCCGCCGGCGCCATGCACGGCGCCCTGCTCGGCGGAGCGCTCACCACGACGTTCACCGCTTCGCAGGGGCTGCTCCTGATGATCCCCAACCTCTACAAGATCGCGGGGGAAATGCTACCGCTCACGATCCACGTGAGCGCGCGCGCCTTGGCCGCGCAGGGGCTTTCCATCTTCGGCGACCACCAGGACGTCATGGCTTGCCGCGCCACGGGCGTTTCCCTCCTCGCGAGCAATTCCCCGCAGGAGGCCCAGGATCTCGCTCTCATCGCCCACGCGGCCGCCTATCGGGCGCGCCTGCCCTTCATTCACTTCTTCGACGGCTTCCGTACGTCGCACGAGGTGCAGCGCATCACCCGCGTGGGCGACGATGTGATCCGCGCCGTCATCGACGAGGCCGACCTCGCGGACTTCCGCGCCCGCGCCCTCACGCCCGACGCCCCGACGATCCGCGGCACCGCGCAGAACCCCGACGTCTACTTCCAAGGGCGCGAGGCGGTTAACCGTTACCACGCCGCCGTGCCGGGGCATGTGCAGACGGTCATGGACCGGTTCGCCGCCGCGACCGGCCGGTCTTACCAACTCTTCGAGTACCACGGTCACCCGCAGGCCGAGCGCGTGATCATCGCCATGGGGAGCGCGGTGGAGACGATTGCCACCACGGTCGATTGGCTGAGCGAGCGGGGTGAGCGGGTGGGCGTCGTCGCGGCGCGGCTTTTCCAACCCTTCGACATCGCGGCTCTCCTCGCCGCGCTTCCGGCGACGGCCCGCTCGATCGCGGTGCTGGATCGTACCAAGGAGCCCGGTTCCCTGGGAGAGCCGCTGTACCTGAATGTCATCGCCGCCCTTGCGCGCGGGAGGCCAGGATTGGGCGACGGCCCGCGCGTGGTCGGCGGGCGCTACGGTCTCGGCTCGAAGGAGTTTACGCCGGGTATGGTTCGGGCAGTGTTCGAGCATCTCCAGGGGGCGTCGCCGCGCCATGGCTTCACGGTTGGCATCATCGATGATGTCACGGGCGCCTCGCTGTCCTCCGACGAGACATTCGACCTCGAGCCCGCGGAGGTGCGCCGCTGCGTGTTCGTGGGCCTGGGTGCGGACGGCACGGTCGGGGCCAACAAGAACTCGATCAAGATCATCGGCGAGCAGACCGGCAACCACGCCCAAGGCTACTTCGTGTACGACTCGAAGAAGTCGGGCTCGATGACGATTTCGCACCTGCGGTTTGGTCCGCGACCGATCCGCGCGCCTTACCTGATCCGTCAGGCGGGCTTTGTGGCGTGCAGCCAGTTTCGCTTTGTCGGACGCGTGGACGTCCTGCGCTACACCGCGCCGGGTGCGATCATCTTGCTCAACTCTCCGTACCCTCCCGAGGAAACCTGGAACCGGCTGCCCCGCGACTGGCAGGAGGTGATGATCGCGAAAGGTCTCCGGCTGATGGTGATCGATGCGACCAAGGTCGCGACCGCGTCCGGCATGGGCCGGCGCACCAACACCGTCCTCCAAACCTGTTTCTTCGCTCTCTCGGGCGTGCTGCCCCGCGACGAGGCGATCGCGGAGATCAAGGCCGCGATCACCAAGACCTACGGCCGGAAAGGTGAGGATATCGTGCGGATGAACCACGCCGCTGTGGACGCCTCGCTGGCCGGGCTGCAGGAGGTCCCCTTGCCGGCGACGGTCGAGGCGGACGCCTGGGTCACACCGCTGCCAAGCTACGCGGTTGAGACCGACTTCGTTCGCAATGTCACCGCCCGCCTCCTGGCCGGGGAGGGCGATCTGCTGCCGGTTAGCGCGATGCCGGTCGACGGCTGCTGGCCGACGGCGACCTCGCGGGTGGAGAAGCGCAACATCGCGCTAGAGGTGCCCGGTTGGGACCCTGCGGTGTGCATCCAGTGCAACAAGTGCGTGCTCGTCTGCCCGCACGCGGCGATCCGCGCGAAGTTCTTCGCCCCGGAGGACCTCGCAGGTGCTCCCGGTGGATTCTTGTCGGCCCCGTTCCGTTCCGCGGAGCGCCTGGGGCGCCGCTATACGCTGCAGGTCGCACCCGAGGATTGCACGGGCTGCTCGCTGTGCGTGCAGGTGTGCCCCGCCAAGGACCGCGCCAACCCACGCCACAAGGCGATCGACATGGTGCCGCAGCCGCCACGCCTCGAGCGCGACCGCGCGGCGTGGGACTTTTTCCTGCGCCTCCCGGACCCGGACCGCGCGTCGCTCGATACCGGCACCGTCAAGGGATCCCAGTTCCTGCGGCCCCTGATGGAGTTCTCGGGTGCGTGCGCGGGCTGCGGAGAGACGCCGTACCTGAAGCTTCTCACCCAACTCGTCGGCGACCATCTGTTGATCGCCAACGCCACCGGCTGCTCCTCGATCTACGGCGGCAATCTTCCGACGACCCCTTATTGCAGCGACTCCGCCGGCCGCGGCCCGGCGTGGGCCAATTCCCTGTTCGAGGACAACGCCGAGTTTGGCCTCGGCATCCACCTCGCCGTCCAGCGGCGCGCCGCTTCCGCGCGGGAGTTGCTGGCCGCCATAGGCCCGCGCGTCGGGGCGGATCTCGCGGCCGAGCTCGCGGCCGCCAACCAATCCAACGAGGCCGGGATCGCGGCCCAACGTGCGCGGGTCGCCCGGCTCAAGGAGAGCTTGCTGGGCGACAGTTCGCCGGAGGGTCGACGCCTGCTCGCGCTAGCCGACGATCTCGTCCGCCGCACCGTGTGGATCGTCGGGGGCGACGGCTGGGCCTACGACATCGGCTACGGCGGCCTCGATCACGTGCTCGCCTCGGGCGAGGCGGTGAAGGTCCTCGTGCTCGACACCGAGGTTTATTCCAACACGGGCGGGCAGTCGTCGAAGTCGACCCCGCTAGGCGCCGTGGCGAAGTTCGCCTCCGGGGGAAAGGGCGTCGCCAAGAAGGACCTCGCGCTGATGGCGATGCAGTACGGCCACGTGTACGTCGCGCGCGTCGCGTTCGGGGCGAAGGACAGCCAGACCCTCGCGGCGCTCCGCGAGGCGGAGACCTACGACGGCCCGGCGCTGATCCTCGCGTACTCGCCCTGCATTGCGCACGGGTATCCGCTCCACCTCGGCGTGGAGCAGCAGAAGCTGGCGGTCGAATCGGGCTATTGGCCGCTCTTCCGCTACGACCCGCGGCAGGCGGGCGAGGGGAAGAGTCCCCTGCGCCTCGACTCCAGCCCGCCCACGGTGGACCTCGGAAGGTTCATGGCCAACGAGACGCGGTTCGGCATCCTGCGGAACATCGCGCCGGAGCGGGCCGAGACCCTGTTGGTGCAGGCGCAGGACCAGGTGCGGCGCCGTTACGCTCTCTACGAGAAACTCGCCGGTCCGATGGCCACCACCCCGATCCCCCAGACCCCGCCATGAACCTCGCCACCCCTTATCTCGGGCTGCAGCTCGCCAACCCGATCGTCGTCGGCGCATCTCCCTTCTGCGACAACGCGGCCGTGGCTCGCCAGCTGCAGGATGCCGGCGCGTCGGCGCTCGTGATGCATTCGCTGTTCGAGGAGCAGATCGAGGCCGAACAGCACGCGCTGGCGCGACACGTCGAGTTTTCCGCGGAGAGTTCCGCCGAGGCCACCTCGTACTTTCCGGATTACGCTGAGTACCAGCTCAGCCCTGACAATTACGCCCGGCAACTGGGGCGCCTGAAGGCGGACCTAACGATCCCCGTCATCGCCTCGCTCAATGGCAGCCGACCCGGCGGCTGGACGGAGCACGCGCGACGACTCGAATCCGCGGGGGCCGACGCCCTTGAGCTCAATCTCTACCAGCTCGCCACGGATCGCCTCCTGGGGGGGCAGGAGATTGAGGAGCGCATGCGGGAAACTGTGGCGGCCGTCGTGCGCTCCGTGCGGATCCCGGTGGCGGTGAAACTCTCGCCGTTCCACGCCGCCCCGGCTAACTTCGTCGCGCGGCTGGAGGGGGCCGGTGCGGCCGGCGTCGTGCTCTTCAATCGTTTCTACCAGCCCGACTTCAATCTCGAGGAACTTGAGGTGCAACCGACGCTGAAGTTGTCCGATTCCTCCGAGCTTCTGCTGCGCCTGCGGTGGCTCGCGATCATCTCGCCCCAGACGCGCGGTTCGCTCGCGGCGAGCGGCGGGATCCATGCGGTGGAGGATGTCATCAAGGCGTTGCTGGCTGGCGCGCATTGCACGCAGGTGGTGTCGGTGGTCCTGCGGCACGGTCCGCGCGTCATCTCTTCGCTGCTCGGCGGACTCCGGCGCTGGATGGAGGAGCGGGGGTACGAGGACGTCGGCCAGTTGCGGGGCGCCCTCAACCTGAGCCGCTGTCCCGACCCCGCGGCGCACGAGCGCGCGAATTACATCCGGATCCTGCAGAGCTGGCGCGTCTAGGGCCCATCCTTCCTTCCGCCCCTTTCCACCGGAGGCCGGTAAAACAAACGGGTCGCCACAAGCGGTCGGATTATTCCACGGTGAGGCACACCCCGCCATCCCATGCGATTCCTGTTTCTGCTCCTGCTTCCGCTCACGTTGGTCGCGGCCCAGCCGCAGCCGCCGATCCCTGCCGACCGGTGGTCGCTGCCCGCCGACGAAACCGGCTTGCCCGGCGAAGGCGCGCTCCGTCGCTACGACGCCTACGTGCGGCGTTGGCACGACGCCCGGAAGGAATGGGCCGGGCGCGGCGCCACCGACCAGGGTGCGGTGGTTTTTCTCGGCGACTCGATCACCCAAGGTTGGGGTAACGACTTCAAGGGCGCCTTCGCTGGCATGAAGCTGGCCAACCGCGGCATCGGCGGGGACACCACGCGCGGGATGCTGATCCGCTTGCAGGAGGTCGTGCTCGCGCTCAATCCCGCGGCGATCGTGCTGCTCCTCGGTACCAACGACCTCGAGGTGGGCATCGCGCCCGAGGCCGCCGGGCGGAACTTCGCCAAGATCACCGCGGCGATCAAAGCCCACCACCCGCGCGTGCCGGTCGTTGTTTGCCGCGTCATGCCCAGCTCCGCTGCCAAGAAACGGCCCCGCGAGGCGATCGCCGCCCTCAACGCCGTGCTCGAGGGCGTGGTGCGCGGCGACCCGCAGTTCACGGTGATCGACACGTGGACGTTGTTCGCCACCGCCGAAAGCGACATGGACGCCGCTTGGTCCAAGGACCAGCTGCACCTCAATCCCGAGGGCTACGCCCGCTGGGCCGCCGCGTTGCGGCCGGTTTTCGCAACCCTCGGGTTCCTCGACACGGCACCCGACACCTTCCAGCCCGAGCCCGGTTTCACGCTGCTGTTCAACGGCCGCGACTTGACCGGTTGGGGCTTCCGCGCGACGGCGCCGCGCCCCGCGGCGAAGAAGGCCAAGGCCGACGCTCCCGTCTTCGTCGAGGTGAAGGCCGCGGAGAAGTTCGACGGCAAGGTGGCGACCGGCGACGGCCGCTACCGGGCGATCAACGGCCGCCTCGTCGTCACGACGCCCGCCGAAGGCCGTCGCATCCAACAGCTATGGACCACGCGTGAGTTCCCGGAGGATTTCATGCTGAAGCTGGAGTTCCGCGCGACGCCCAACGCCGACAGCGGCGTGTTCATCCGCCAGCCGCAGTTGCAGTGCCGCGATTTCCCGCTGGCCGGGCCGTACAAGGACCTGAAGCGCTACCGTCCGCAGGACTGGAACGAGCTCGTCGTCACCGTGCGTGGCGGCGTGGCGCGCGCCGAGTGCAACGGGGAACTGCTGACCGACAACCTCAAGGTTCCGGCCACCGGTGGGATCGGCCTCGAGGGAGATCGCGGACAGATGGAGTACCGGCGGATCCGAGTCGGCCCGGTAGCGCCCTGACGCGGCGGGGCGCGGTCGCCCCGCTTGACACCTTTTTCCGGTAGGCTCTTCCTCGGCCCACTATGGCGAACAAATCCGACAAGTGGCCGGTCAATGTTCCTGGTAAGTTCTACGTCGACCAGCAGTGCATCGATTGCGACCTGTGCCGCGAAACCGCTCCCGGTTCGTTCTCTCGCTATGACGAGGGGGGCTACAGCTACGTGATGAAGCAGCCGACGACGGAAGAAGAGGTCGCGCAGTGCATGGAGGCCCTTGAGGGCTGCCCGGTCGAGGCCATCGGCCACGACGGCGACGCCTGATTCGACCCCGCATCCCGCGGGAAAGATCGCCCCGGTCCCCCGGGGCTGTTTTTTGCCCGGGCAAAGTTGTTAAGCTGAAGCTCCCTCCTGTATGAACATGGTCGTCCCGCGTCGATGCTCGTTCCCTGCGGCGCTGCTTTTCTCGGCGGTGGCCGGAGCCGCCGTCGCGCCGGGCCCTCGCGTCTCAACGCTGCCAGGCATCACCGTCACGGCGCCCTCCGTCGCGAATCTCGCGCCCGCCGGCGCCTTCGCGATGCCGGTGACCGCCTTGCGCTACGAGCCGCGGATCGATCTTCAGGCGCGCAATCTCACGGAGGCCCAGGCTGACATCACCCTGCGGGGCGGAACCTTTGAGACCACCGGTTACCGGCTCGGGGCCCTTTCGCTCGCCGATCCCCAGACCGGCCACTACCTTGCCGAACTACCGCTCGCGCCCGCGATGCTCGGGGTTCCGCGGGTGCTCGCCGGCGCCGAGGCCGCCCTCGGCGTCAGCAACGCGACCGCCGGCGCGGTCGCGCAGGACTGGCGCCCTGTTTCCGCCGGGGGATTCGTCTCCGCTGGCGCGGGGCAATTCTCACTCCGGCGCGCCGAGGTCTTCGCCGGCGCGGTCTCGTCCGGCGGGCTCGGGGTCGACGTCGGGCTCGCCTCCTCGAGGTCCGACGGTGCCGTGCGCTTCGGGGACCACGACTTCAATCGCGCGAGCCTCCGACTGCAGTCCCGCGCCGCCGAATCCCAGACCGACGCGGCTCTCGGCTACCAGGGCAAACGCTTCGGCTGGCCCAACCTTTACACGCCGTTCGGCTCCCCCGAGTCGGAGAACTTGCAGACGCTCCTCCTGGCGCTGAATCACCGCGTCGAACTAGGCGGCGACAACGGTTGGGAGGCCGCGGTGGTCCACCGCCGGCACAAGGACGACTACGCGTTCAATCGCTTCGCGCCGCTCGGTCCGGTGCATCCGTTCCAGCACACAACGTGGCTTACCGCGGCCGCGGCCGAGGGTCGCTGGCGCCGCGCGGAATGGACGTTTTTTCTGCGCGGTGAGGCGCAGGCCGACCGCATCGCGTCCACATCGCTGACCTTCGGCCGGTACCGCTCCAGGGTCCTCACCAAGGCCGCGGCGGCGGCGCGGCGTGAATGGGCCGCGGAAAGCGGGCGCGGTTGGCTGCGGCTCGGTGCCGCGCACGACGACAGCAACCGTGATGACGGTGCCTGGCTTCCCGTGGCGGAGGCGGGGCGGGACTTTTCCGCCGGTCTGCTCCGCGGGGCGCGCTTTGGCTATGCCGAAACCTCGCAACTGCCGAGTTACACGGCCTTGAACGCGAGTGCGGCGTCGGGCCTCTTCCGCGGTAACGCCGGCCTTGGTCGCTCGCTCAGCCGCAACCTCGAGACTGCCGTCGCGCTCTTGATCGCGGGTTGGTCGGTCGAAGCCGTTGCCTTCACGCGGCGTGACGACGCCTTGGTCGACTGGACCTTCCGGCGCGGCGTGACGGCGCGCACGGCCAACGCGGTCGACGTGCGCGTCAGCGGTCTCGAGTGGGTCGCCCGTCGCAGTTGGTCGGGGGTCGACGTGGTCTTCGGCCACACCTGGCTCGGGAAGGGCGCCGACTACCGCGGAGCGGCCGTCGATGCCAGTTTCTACGCGTTGAACCACGCGCGCCACCGATTGACCGCGGCGATCACGGTTCGGCTGACGCCACGGCTTGAACTGCGGCTCGACAACTCGCTGCGCTGGCAGGCGCCCAACCTGCTGCGGGTCACCGGCGGCGACCGCGCTATGCACACGGCCGCGGGGCTATATTTCCGTCCGGCGGCGTTGCGCGGCGTGGAAGTGGCCGTGCACCTCGACAACGCTTGGGACGAGGACTTTCAGGAAGTACCCGCCGTCCCGGCGGCCGGTCGGCAACTGTCGTTCTCCGTCGCGCGGCGGTGGTAGGAGCGGTGCGGATTTCCCGCCGAAATCCCATGGCTTTCCGGAATCAATCCACGGTCACGCCTCTTTCTCCCCCGCGGCCTCTCGCTTTGCGTGCCGTTTAGCCCTGGCCGCGGAGCCGCGCCGGGCCGGTTGCGGTTTGACAACGCGGACGCCGCGCGGGTTTGTCCGCTTCGCATGCAGAATCCTTTTTCGGGCTGGGAGTTCGAGATCAGGTGGTCGGCGATGGCTCCGGCGCAGGTGGAGCCGGCGGTGGATGAGGCCATGGCGCGCGCGCAGGCGGCGCTGGACGCGATTACCTCGGACGGAACCGCTCCGACCTTCGCCAACACCTTTGCGACGCTGGAGGTGGCGACGGATCACTTGAACCGCACCTGGGCCAGAGTGAGCCACCTGCAGTCGGTGGCCGATTCCCCTGAGTTGAGAGAGGCGCACAATCGGGTTTTGCCCAAGGTCACGGGCTTCTACGCGCGTATCCCGCTGAGCGCGCCCCTGTGGCGGAGGTTGAAGGCGTTCGCGGAGTCGCCCGCGGCGGCACAGGTCACCGGAGTGGCGCGGCGGCTGATGGAGGAGACTTGCCGGGATTTCCGCGAAGCCGGCGCGGATCTTTCCCCGGAGAAGCGGACCCGTCTGGAGGCCCTGCAAGGTGAATTGGCGGAGACCACGCAGAAGTATTCCGAGAACGTGCTCGATGCCACGAACGCTTGGGAAATGGTGGTGCCCACCGAGCAGGAAAGCCGCCTGGCGGGCTTGCCGGCGCATGCGAAGGCGGCGGCGGCGCGGGCGGCCGAAGCCAAGGGGAAGACGGGTTGGCGGTTCACGCTGCACCAGCCCTCGCTCGAACCGCTGCTCACGCATGTCGACGACGCGGAGCTGCGGCAACGCGCGTGGCAGGCGAGCGCCGCGGTGGGTTCGGCGGAGGCCCACGACAACGCGTCGCTGGTGGTGCGTATCCTGCGCCTGCGGGCGGAGAAGGCGGAGCTGCTCGGCCAGCCGGACTTCGCTGAAACGGTGTTGCAGCGGCGGATGGCGGGCAGCGGCCGCCGCGCGCTGGAGTTCGTGGAGGACTTCCAGCGGCGCTGCGCCGCGCGATTCGCGCGGGACGCCCGTGAGCTGGAGCAGTTCCGGGCGGAGCGGACCGGGAGCTCGCCTTCGCTGCTGGCGCCGTGGGACGTCGCCTATTGGGCGGAGAAGCTGCGCCGCGAGAGACACGATTTCGACGAGGAGGCGCTGCGGCCGTACTTTCCTCTGGATCGGGTGGTGGACGGCATGTTCACGCTGGTTTCCCGCCTGTTCGGTCTGCGCATTACCGCGCGATCGGCCGGAGCCGCCGAAGTCTGGCATCCGGAGGTCACGCTTTACGACCTGCACGATGCGGGTGGCCGTCACCTCGGTTCGTTCTACACCGACTGGCACCCGCGGGAGTCGAAACGCGGTGGCGCATGGATGAACTATCTCATCACCGGCGGTCCGGGGTCGAAGGGCCGCGAGCCGCATCTCGGGTTGATGTGCGGCAATCTCACGCCGGGCCGGCCGGCGCTCCTCAACCATCGCGAGGTTGAAACGATTTTCCACGAGTTCGGACACCTGCTGCACCACCTGCTGGGCGAGGTGGAATTCAAGTCGCTCAACGGCGTCAACGTCGCCTGGGACTTCGTCGAGCTGCCTTCGCAGATCATGGAGAATTGGACGTGGGAGCGGGAGGCGCTGGACCTGTTCGCGCGGCACCACGAAACAGGCGCGCCGATCCCGGAGGACTTGTTCCAACGCATGCGGGCGGCACGGAATTTTCGCTCGGCCAGCGCGACCATGCGCCAGGTCGCCTTCGCGAAGCTCGATCTGCTGCTGCACCGGCGCGCTGCCGATTTCTCGGCTGCGCCCGACCTGGAGGCCGCGGCGCGCGCCGCGATTGCCGATTGCCTGATTCCGACGAACCCGCCGGTGCCGACGATCCTGCGCCGCTTCACGCACATCTTCGGGGACCCGGTGGGTTACGCCGCCGGCTATTACTCGTACAAGTGGGCGGAGGTGCTCGAGGCCGATGCCTTTGGCCGTTTCCGGCGCGAGGGGCTCTTCAACCCCAAGGTTGGAGCAGAGTTCGTCCAGACGATCCTCAGCCGCGGAAACTCCGCGCCCGCCGCTGAACTTTTCCGCGAGTTCATGGGCCGCGACCCCGACCCCACCGCGCTCCTCGAGCGCGCCGGACTGGTCGCGTGAGGCGGTTCGTGAGCAGCGTCCGAACGGCGCCGGGGAGAGGTAATCACGGATAAACACTCCCGGGTTCCGATGGTGACGCCAGGGTGTAGCCGCGGCTGAAGCCGCGGATCATCCCGCTACCCCAACTGCCAAAGACAGTTCCGAAACGGCAGACCCTAGACGATCGTCTCGGGTGGCAGCTGCAGGAGGGCGATGGCGGCCATGATGCGCTCGCTCGCGATCTGCGAGCGGTCCTTGCCGGCCTTGGGATCGTCGTAGTCGGCCGGGGACAAGGGCGCCCCGAACACCACGTTGACGGGGGTTCCGAACCGCGGGGCTCGGCCCTTCCCGTAGGCTTCGTACGAACCGAAGATGCGCACGGGCACGACCAGCACTTGTGTCTTGATCGCGATGAATCCCACACCGGGCTTCGCCGGCTGCAGATTGCCGTCGGGCGTCCGCGTGCCTTCCGGGAAAAGGATCAGACCGCGTTCCTCCTTCAGGGCGCGCAGCACGCGTTTGATCGCGCTCACGTCCTGTCCGCCGTCGCGGTCGACGGGGATTGTGCCGACGGAGTCGAGCCACCAAGACGCGAGGCCGGGTCTCCAGAGCGTCTTGCGCGCGAAGTAGGCGATCTGGCGGGGGACCAGACTGCCGATCGCCGGCGGGTCGATGAAACTGGCATGGTTGGCCGCGACCAGAAACCCGCCGCTCGCCGGGAGGTTTTCCATCCCGATCGCTTGGCCGCGGAAGAAAATCTCGAAGAACACGCGCAGCAGGTAGTGGCACACGCCGTAGACCGGCGTCATCTCCACTTGGGGAAAAGCGCGGCTCATGCGGACAACGCGGCCGTGATCGGGCGCGCGATAGTTTCCACGACTTCGTCGAGGGTGTTGAACGTGGTGTCGACGGCGACGGCCCCGGGGGGGCAGGCGAGAGGGGCCGCCTGCCGCGAGGAATCGAGCCGGTCGCGTTCCGCGATGGAGTCCTGCCCGCCCTCGCGGGCCCGGCGCCTCGCGCGCTCCTCCGGATCGGCGTGGAGGAAGAAGCGGTGGTCCGCCTGCGGGAAAATCACCGAGCCGATGTCGCGGCCCTCCATCACGAGCCCGCGGAAGCCGCGGTCGCGCGCGAAGCCGGCCTGGCCGCGCTGATAGGCGAGCAGGAAGGCGCGCACCGCGGGCACGGCGGCGAAGTGGGAAACGTGGGCGTTGACCTCGCGTCCGCGGATCTCCGCTTCCGGAACGACGCGGCCGCCGACTTCCATCAGCGCCGAGCGACCCTCCAGCCGCGTGCCGAGCGTGATGCGGCCGAGCGCCGCCTCGACCGCCACCTGGTCCGCCGGAGACACGCCGGCGCGCAGCAGTTCCGCCGTGAGCGCGCGGTAGAAGGAGCCCGTATCGACGTGGAGCAGGTTGAAGCGCGCGCTGAGCGCGCGCGAGGTGGACGATTTTCCGGAAGCGGCGCCGCCGTCGATCGCCACAATGAGGAAGTTCTTCGGGTTCATCGGTGGGCTGATGATCGGGTGCGCAGGGTTTCCAACACCGAGAAGAAGTCAGGGAATGTCTTCGCGCAGCAAGCCGGGTCGCGCACCGTGAGCCACGGGCGGCCGTCTCCGTGCAGGTTGTGGCAACCCAGAATGCCGAGGCTCATCGCGAATCGGTGGTCGCCATGGGTGTCCACGGTCTCTCCGGCGCGGAGCGGACGCGGGTGGATCGTGAGCGAATCCTCAGTCTCCTCGATTTCCTGCCCGAGGCGGCGCAACTCGCGCGCCATGCCGGCCACCCGATCGGTCTCCTGCTTCCGGGTGTGCGCGATGCCCGAGATACGGGTGCTGCCCTCCAGCAGCGGCGCGATCGCCGCGAGGGTGAGGAAGGTGTCGGAAAAGCCGCTGAAGTCGCGTTGCACTCCCCGCTTCCGGCCGCCGCTGAAAGCCGCCCGCACCGCGCCGCCGGTTGCCGTCACGTCAAGACCGGCCTCCTGCAGCACGCCGATGAAGCGGGTGTCGCCCTGCAGGCCCGAGCCGGGCCCGTGCAGGCCGGGTAACTCGAGCGCGCCGCGTGTCACCAGCGGTAGCGCCAGGAAGTAGCTCGCCGCCGTGGCGTCGGGCTCGATCGGGTAGGGGTCGGCCGCGACGGTGAAATTCCGCTGCGGACTTACCACGATCAATTCCGGCGAAACCCACGTCGGGGCCGGTTGGCCGAACTCCCCGAGCAGCGCCGCGGTCATATCCACGAACGGACGGCGCACCGTGCCCGTCAGCGCGATTTCCACCGGCCCGCGCGCGAGCGGGGCAACCATCAGCAGTGCCGAGAGCAATTGGCTGCTCTCGCTGGCGTCGAGCGTCACGCGGCCGCCCTTCAACCCGCGCGAATGGATCTCCACGGGCAGGAAGCCCTCCTCGCCGGTGCAACGGATGTCGGCCCCAAGCTGGCGCAACGCCGCGATCAACGGCTGCATCGGTCGGCGCCGCATCTGCGGGACGCCGTCCAGGCGGTGCGTGCCACGCGGCGCGGCGGCGCAGAGGGCGGTGAGAAAACGCGCCGCGGTTCCGGCGAGGCCGACGAAAAGATCGGTCTCCGCGGGGCCGAAGGCGGCGTCCTGACCTGAGACCGTGATGGTCGCCGCGGATTCGTCAGCCTCGACCTTGAACCCCAGCCGGCCGAGCGCGGCGGCCATCAGGCGGGTGTCGTCGCTGAAGAGCGCGCCGGAGAGTTGCACAGGTCGCGGGCAGAGCGCGGCGAGGAGCAGGGCGCGGTTGGTTAGGCTCTTGGAGCCCGGCGGCCTGACCTCCCCGCTCACGGGCGACGTGAAGGGTGTGATCGGCAGCAAATCGGGCAGGGACATTCGGCGCGCAGGGTCAGGGACCCCCGCCCGCGCGCCAAGGATTTTTCGGGCGTGGGACGGCGCCGGCCGGTCTGCGCCCCGGGAGGCGAATCGGGCGAAGGTGGGGAAATGCCACGGCGGACGGCTTACTCGGCGAGGCTCACGCCCTCGTTCTTGCGGGGGCGTGAAGGCTGGAAGCGCGTCGAAGGTCCGGTCGTCAGTGCCGTCTTTTAGGTCGGAGGAAATCGCGCGTCACCAGGAAGGTGCGCGGACCACGGGTTGCATTTCCCCGCGGGG
Organism: uncultured Opitutia bacterium; assembly: GCA_903900845.1. Classification (GTDB taxonomy): domain Bacteria; phylum Verrucomicrobiota; class Verrucomicrobiia; order Opitutales; family Opitutaceae; genus ER46. The sequence goes on along the minus strand of CAIUOU010000123.1, from coordinate 486 downwards.
CAGCGGCAGATCCAGCCGCTCGATCGCGCCGTCGAAAAGCAAGCGGCGTTGCTCCGGGGAGAGTCCGGGTTCGAAGAGCGCCTGGCGGTATTCCCGGTAAACGGTCTCGGTCTCGCGCGCGTTGGCGACGCGCACCGCGGTGCCGATGGCTTGGTCGAGCTTGCCGCTTTCGCGGACCCCCAGGGTTCTCGCGGCCTCGGAGCGGATCGCGTCCCGCTCCGTGAGCAGGGCGGCGAGCCGTTGGTCGTACTCGGCGCCGACCTCGGAGATGCGTTCTCTTGCGGCGACGATGCGCTCCAGAACCGCGGGTGGGATCGCGCCGCCGCCGCGGAGCGCACGGCTGGGGATCACCACGAAACGCAGACCCTCCGCCTCGAAGCGGTAGCTCGCCTGCATCGGCAGTTCCCGGGTGCCCGCGAGGATCGTCTCAATCCGCTCCACCGCCCGCCGCTGCGCAGCGCTGATTTCCTGGAGAAGGGTGTTGAG
>CAIUOU010000122.1 GCA_903900845.1 uncultured Opitutia bacterium | reverse complement strand
CCCTTGGAGGCGCCTCTAGCATGCGTTCGCAGCCGGGGACCCAGTTCGGACGTGATCCCGACATAGCGCGTACCCTGTTCGAGGCTACGAAGCACGTAGACGTACACCATGGGGTTTCCAAAAATGGTCGGGGCGACAGGATTCGAACCTGCGACCTCCTGGTCCCAAACCAGGCGCTCTACCAGGCTAAGCTACACCCCGACGTACACGCGGAGGGTTGTCCCGGGCGCGCAGGAGTCAACGGCGGTCTCCGGCGGCGGCTCGAACGGGTTTTCCCTCGCACCTAGGGTAAGAAACGGGGCGATGGGTCCGGAACTTCCCAAGTGGGATAGTCCGCGGGAACACCCGCGGCTACCCCAGGCCGCAGGCCGCGAATACGCCGGATCGTCACCCTCGTGCCGCACTCCGCATGAAGTCCTAACCATATTCCCATTGCGGAATATGATTTCATCCGGATGTTGTTTGCATGCAGCTGCTCCGGATCCACGAGTGCCTGTGCGACCGCACGCGGCTCCGGATCATCCATTTGCTGACGGCGGGGCCGCTCTGCGTGGGTCACTTCCAGGCGGTGCTGCGGGAGCCGCAGGTGAAGGTCTCGAAGCACCTCGCCTATCTTCGGACGCGCGGTCTGGTCGTCGCGGAGCGCCGGGGCAACTGGATGGTGTACTCGCTGCCGGCAAAACCCGGCCGGGGGCTCTCGGCCCACCTCGCCTGCCTGCAGGACTGCGCGCGGGAAGAGCCCGCGCTCGGGCGCGACTTGGAGCGCCGGCGGCGGCTCGAGCCGGAGGTAGCCGGCGTGGAGGCGTGCGGCTGCGACGCGCCAAGCCGGGGCTGAATTCACTTTTCCATGAGCCACCGCAAACCGCTCGTCCTCATCCTCTGCACCGGCAACTCCTGCCGCAGCCATCTCGCCGAAGGCATCCTGCGCCAGACCGCGGGGGACCTCGTCGAGGTGGCTAGCGCGGGGTCGAAACCTGCCGGCTACGTGCACCCGCTCGCGATCCGCGCGCTGGGCGAGATCGGCATCGACATCTCCGCGCACACCTCGAAGCACCTCAACGAATTCACCGCGCGGCCGGTCGAGACGGTCATCACGGTCTGCGGCAACGCCGACCAGGTCTGCCCCGTGTTTCCCGGGCAACTGAACCGGCACCATTGGCCCTTCGACGACCCCGCCCACGCCGCCGGAAGCGACGAGGAGAAGATGGCGGTGTTCCGACGCGTGCGCGACGAGATCCGCCGCGTCTTCACCGCCTACGCCGATGGCCGCCGCGACCAGTACCCCGCCGCTCCGAAGCCCTGAATCCAACGTCATCACCATGAACTGCACCGACCCTGCCTGCGGCTGCGCGCCGTCTTCCCCGGCGACCGGAGGGGTGAGCGTCTCCGCGCTGAAGTCCGCCCTGTCCACTGCGCCCGACCTCCCGCTCACGGTGATCTGGACCGATGGCGAGCCGATCGAGGCTCATTTCCATGTGACCGAGGTCGGCCGCGTGCAGCGTGACTTCGTGGACTGCGGCGGCACGGTGCGTCGCACGGTGACCTGCCTGCTGCAGACATGGGTTGGTCCCGACACGGACCACCGGATCACGGCGGGAAAACTCCTGAAGGCGTTCGCGCACGCCGGACCGGTGCTCGGCGACGAGGACCTCCCGGTGGAGCTCGAGTACGAGACCTGCAACGTCGTGCAACTTACGCTGGCGGAGATTCGCCGCGAGCCGGCGCGCTTTGTCCTCCAGCTCGGTTCGAAGCACACCGACTGCCTCGCGAAGGAACTCTGCCTGCCGGGCGGTGCGGGCGAAGGACAATGCTGCTGACCAAGCCATGAAGAAAAGCCTCACCGCCGGACTCTCGTTTCTCGACCGGTACCTCACGGTCTGGATCTTCGCCGCGATGGCGCTGGGCGTGGCGCTCGGCCATCTGGTCGACGACCCCGCGAAGTTTTTCGCGCCGGTGACGCTCGGCACCACGAACCTCCCCATCGCCATCGGCCTCGTGCTGATGATGTACCCTCCCCTCGCGAAGGTGCGTTACGGCCAGCTGCCGAAGGTTTTCGCGGAGCCGCGACTGCTGGTGCTCTCGCTGGTGCAGAACTGGATCGTGGGTCCCGTGCTGATGTTCCTGCTCGCGGTGACGCTGCTGCGCGACCACCCCGATTACATGGCCGGCCTGATCCTCGTCGGCATCGCGCGCTGCATCGCGATGGTGATCGTGTGGAACGACCTGGCCGGGGGCGACCGCGAGTATGCGGCCGGGCTGGTGGCGCTGAACAGCGTGGCGCAGATCCTGACCTACAGCGGGCTGGCCTGGATCTTCCTCGCGGTGCTGCCGCCGTGGTTCGGGCTCGAGAGCCGCGTGGTCGAGATATCGATGGGCGACATTTTCCGCAGCGTCATGACCTACCTCGGAATACCATTCGCCGCGGGCGTGCTGAGCCGCGTCATCCTGATCCCGTGGAAGGGAAGCGAGTGGTTCGAGGGCAAATTTCTACCGCGGGTGTCGCCTCTCACGCTCGGAGCGCTGCTCTTCACGATCACGGTGATGTTCATGTTCAAGGGCCGCACGATCGTGAGTCTGCCCCTTGATGTCCTGCGCATCGCGCTCCCGCTCGTCATCTACTTCACGGTGATGTTCCTCGTGAGCTTTTTCCTCGCTCGGCGCCTCGGCGCCGAGCACGGGCGCACGACGGCGATCGCCTTCACCTCGGCCGGCAACAACTTCGAACTCGCGATCGCCGTGGCCATCGGGGTTTTCGGCCTGGAATCCGGCGTGGCCTTCGCGGCCGTCGTCGGCCCGCTCATCGAGGTTCCCGCGCTCATCCTCCTCGTGGGGGTGGCGCTGCGCCTGCGCCGCCCCGGGGGGAAATAGGCGGGGCATGCCCGGGGCGAAACCCGCAACCGTGTCATGGACACGGCGCTTCCGGCGCTTTTGCATCGCGGCGATGTTACCCCGGTTCCTCACCCCGCTTCTCCTCGCCGGCGCGTTCGCCGCCTCGCTCGCGGCGCAGCCCCTGATCCTGAGCCACCCGGCCGGCGTTTCCGCCTACCCGGGAGACACGGTGACCTTGCAGGCCAGCGCGAGCAGCACCCTTACGCTCACCTACAAGTGGCGGAAGGACGGAGCCGTGATTCCCGGCGCGGTCCAACCTTCACTCACCGTCACGGCCGCCCTGACTCCACCCGCGACGTTCAGCGCCGCGCTGTACACGTTGGAGATCAGCGATGGAACCGCGACCGTGACCACTCTGCCCGCGGCGGTTTTCGTGACACGGCGGCCCCAAACAGTCCGGTTCAGCCTGGCCGCCACCGCACCCGCGGCATCAAGCCTCACCTTGGAGGCGACCGCGGAATCCGGCCTGCCGGTCAGCTTCGCCATCGTGTCCGGCGCAGGTTCCCTCGCCGGCCGGCTGCTCACCGGCAACGGCGGGCCCGTGGTTGTTCGCGCGACGCAGGCGGGCGACGGCAGCTGGGCTGCGGCGGAGCCGGTCGAACGCACCATCACATTCCTCTCCGGAGCACTCAGTCCCTTCCTCACCACCACGCCAACCAGCCAGACGGTGAACGCCGGAACGAATGTCACCCTGCGCGCCGCCGCGGTCGGCAGCCCGACGCCTTCCCTGCAATGGTCCCGCGACGGCTCGGCCATCGCCGGAGCCACGGGAACCACGCTCTCCCTGTCCGCGGTCTCGCTCGCGGACGCCGGCCGCTACACGGTCGCCGCCACCAATCTCGCGGGAGTCTCCTCCGCCGCCGCGGACCTCGTCGTGCGCGCCGCCCCCGCCTTCGTGACCGCGCCCGCTTCCCAGTCGGTCGCCGGCGGCTCGTCGGTGACCCTGAGCGCGACAGTCACCGGTGTGCCTGCGCCCACGTTCCAATGGCGGAAGGACGGCCGCGCGATCGCGGGCGCCACGCGCGCGGAGCTCACACTCGCCGGCGTGACGGCCGCCGGGGCGGGCAGCTACGATGTCGAGGCGACCAACGCCCTCGGCGTCTCCACAAGTGCGCCCGCGGTGCTGACGGTGGTGCTGCGCGATTACTCGGGCACCTACCGAGGCACAATCGGTTCCGGATCGGGTGAAATCGCCGTCTTCGTGCGCCGCCAGGGTGCGGCGACGTTTCTCGCGCACCTGCCCGGCGCCGCCTCCGCGCTCACCGCCCCGGCGGTCGCGGTGGACCTCAACGGCAACTTCTCCGCCACCGTGCCGCTCATCGCCGCCACCAGTCGGAACATCACGCTGCGCGGGGCGGTCGACGAGGTCGCGGGCACCGCCTCGGGATCGATCCCGGAACTGAACCTCACCTTCACCGCCGCACGCGTCGAACCGGCCACGCCGGCGCCGGCGAGCGCCGGCCTTTATTCCGCCGGGGTGATCGGCAGCGGCACCTCCCTGCAGGTGCTCGTCGGTCCGGACGGCCGCGCCTTCACGCTGCTCCTCAACGGTCCCGCGGCCGATTCCGGCACCGGTTCCCTGGGTACCGAGGGCAAGCTGGCGTTCACCACCGCGGGTGGAGCCGCGATTGAACTCGGCTTCAACGCGACGGGCGTCCGCGGCACCTACCGCCCGGCCAACGGGACATCCGCCCTGGTGGCGGGCGTGACCGACGTGCTCACCGGCCGGCAGCAACTGATCAACCTGTCGGTCCGAGGGGCGACGGCTCCGGAAGCCCCGATGATCACCGGCTTCGCGATCGGGGGCACGGCCGCCAAGCAGGTACTACTCCGCGTGGCGGGCCCGAGCCTTGCCCGCACTCCGTTCAACCTCGCCGGCGCCCTCGCGGATCCGTCGCTGCAGCTGTACCGCGTGGGCACCGTGATCGGCCAGAACAACGACTGGGGCTCTCCGGCCTCGGGCGCCGCCGCCCTCACGACCGCGGCGGGGCGCGTCGGGGCGTTCCCGTTCGCGGCCGGCGGCGCCGACGCCGCCCTCCTGAGCAGCCTGCAGCCCGGCGTCTACTCGGTGCATTCCGCCGGCGGCACCGGGATCGTGCTCGCCGAGATCTACGGCGTGCCCGCGGCTGATGAGACGCCGGGCTCGCGCCGCTTGGTGAACGTCTCGACGCTCGGCGCCGTCGCGCCCGCGCTGCCCCTGATCGCCGGTTTTGTCATCGATGGTCCCGGGCCGCAGCGCGTTCTCCTCCGCGCGGCGGGTCCGGCCCTAGCAGCCGCGCCTTTCAACCTCGCCTCGGCTCTGCCCAATCCCCAGCTGCTGCTCTTCCGCGACGGGACGCAGCTGAGGGCGAACGACGACTGGTTCCGCGATCCCGAGTCGCCGGCGATCCGCGAGGCTGCCACCCGCGCCCGCGCCTTCAGCTTCGGCGCGCAAAGCCTCGATGCCGCCCTGCTGCTCTTCCTCGAACCCGGCGCCTACACCGCCGTGGTCGGCCCGCCGGCATCCGCCCCGGCCGCCCAGCAGACCGGGCTCGCTCTGGTCGAAATCTACGACGCCTCGCCCTGAGCCGCCTCAGAAGTCGATCGACTTCAGGTTGCCGATCTTCACCTCGAAACGCTCCGCGTAGGGCTTCACCCGCCGGAGATCGGTCCGCTTCAATTCCATGGAGCCCCCGCCCCCGATGAACAGAATGGACCAGTCGGCGTCGCCGGTGATGCTGACGAGCGTCGGCGGGTGCTTAGGGTCGATCTGCGCGAAGTCGAGGGAAGCGTCGCCGGACTTCACCTTCACGACGAGTTTGGCGCGGAACGACTCCCGCAGCAGGACCGAGAGGTTTTCCAACAGGGTGCCTTCCTTCCGCACACGCGCCTGAACCTGGAATTTCTCCGGCGGGAACCGCTCGTTGCCGAACTTCAACAGGGGGATCTCAAAGACCCAGTGGGTCTCCGTCTCCGAGGCGATGAAAGACCGGCCCACATCCAGCACCTCGCCGAGGCTGGGCTGGGTTCGCCGGGAGGAGGTCACCGGCCGCTCGGGATCGGATTCCTCGCCGCGCCGCCGGTACTTGGCCTCGTCGCGTGACGACGGCGGCTTGCCGTTGATCTGCACCGGGGCCCACTGCTCGGAAAACGTTTTCGAAGGATCGAAGCGGATGACCTGCTCCGATTTCACCCGGCCTTTACCGTCACGCACCACCCGGTGCTCCGTGTAGGCCCAGCGGCTGAGACTCTCGGCGACCTTGTGGAGCGAGTCATTGATGATCGCCACCTCACCCCACGTCGCACGCCTGGCCCCGGGCGGCAAAGGAGGCGCGGCGGGATCCTCGACCTCCGCCGGCGCGGGCTCCGCCTCGGCCGCGGCCAGCCCGACCGGGGCGACCGCGAGGACGAAGAGGAGCAGGGCGTGGACCGTTTTCACCGCGCCGACTGTCCCAGGCCCGGGTTATTTCGCAAGTTTCGCCGCAACCGCCGGAAACCTTCCTTACGCGCCGCTAGGCGACCGCGAATTTGCCCGCACGCTCAGGCAACCCGCGGTTTCGCCGCTCCTCCTGCTGCGGGACGCCGATTTCCTCGTGCTGCGGTTGGCGGAATGATCGCCACCGCCTTTTTTCGCCCTCGGAAATAAAGAGCCCGCCGTGTACCCCTACACGGCGGGCATTGCTTTCTATGTTACCCCAAATCTTCCGCTAAGCGGAAGAAGGGAGAAAAAACCAACGGGTCTCCCTCTCCGCAACTCGAATGGTGCCTCCTGGGGTGGGCAGTAGCGTGACACTTAGGCCGCATAAGTGACTCGGCCGCTCACACCTCATCCGCACCCACCGTCAGCTCCCGCGCCCGGTCACAACGTTTGGCCGAACGCTCCACCCCGATCGCAGGAACCCCGAGCCGGTTCGCGACCGCCAACACGGTGCCAACGCCGCAAAAGGGATCGAGGATCACCCGCGCGGCCGCCTGATCGCGCGCAAACCTCACCGCATACGCGGCGGCCTTCACACCCATCGCCCGCACCCACGGCTGCCGGCCGGGGTCGACAATGATGTCGGGGATCGCCAGCGGCCCGGTGCAGCGCAAATCGCGCGAGACGGCGATCAAATGCGTGAAGCCCGGTCGGCCGGTGGTCACCATCCCGGGAGGCCGCCGGCTCACGATCTTGTGAAACAGCACGCCGGCGCCCGCGTCCTCCGCCGCCCGCACCACGAGGGCCCCTTTATCGACCCAGCGACCGCCATGACGAATGTCCGACTGGAAGAAGACCGCCGCTTGGTTGGCCGGCACCGCCTCGACCACCGCCCCCACCGCGCCAAGGAACCATGACCGCCATGCTTCCAACCCGAGGTTGACCTCGGAGACGTCGGGCAAGGACGTGACCGCGCAGGCTCCGGCGACGCATCCGCGTTCGCGCAGCCAAGCCAACGCCTCGGCGCAATGCACCTCGCGGGACGGCAGGGATGCCGGCATACCTGATCCGCTCATCGCGCGGCCCGCACGTCGTGGCAGTAAAGCGTATCGTGATACCGCAGATACAGCCGGCCGTCCAAAATCACCGGGTGCGCCCAAGCGTCACGCCCGCGTGTGTTGGGGATGCGGAAGCGGCCCCGGATCTCGAACTTTGAATCCGTCGGCTCCAGCAACAGCATCGTCCCATCCTCGCTCAGCGCATGAATGCGGCCATCCGCGAAAAGCGGTGCGCCTTTGATGAGGTCGGGGGCCTCGAAAAGGGTTTGGCCCGTCGCGGCATCGAGCGCGGCCCAACCGCGCCGCGCGGGGTAGTAGGCACCGTAAAGCCGGCCGGCCACGTGCACGACCCCGCCCTGGCAGGGATCGAGCGGATTGGTCCAAAGGTCCTCCACTCCTACCGGTTCGCCGGCCGCACGCGGAGCGATGAGCCGGTGGAGTCGTCCGGGCGGTCCATGCGGGGCCGACATGAAGACCGCGTCGCCCACAAGCACGGGCATCATCGCGAGCACCGAGTAGGAGGTCGGGCGCGGGCGCGTCCATTGCAGTTTTCCCGTGTCGGCGTCGGCACAGTAAAGATTCCGCAGCGACGTGCCGATGAGCAACCGCCGGCCGGCGAACCGCACCAGAATCGGCGAGGCGTAGGCCGCGTGATCCACCCCGCCCTCCGCCCCGGCCACGGGCAACGGCTCGCTTCGCCAGAGCTCGGATCCGGTCAGCCGATCAAAGGCCACCAGCAGGGCGTCGCGTCCACCCGCGGTCGCGTAGACGGCGCGATCATCAACCAGCACACACTCGCTCAATCCCCACGTGATGTTGTCGCCGCCATAACGCTTGAGCAGATCCACGGCCCAACGCTCGGCACCGGTCGCCGCATCCAGGCAGACCACGCGTCCGTGGGCGTTTTGGTGATAAACCCGCCCATCCCGCACCGCGACCGACGAGCGGGCGCCCTGATACTGGTTGAGCCAGGCGTCGCCGTTGCGGACCGACCACAGCGGCTTACCCTCCAGGTCAAAAGCCAGCACCCGCACCTCTTCGCCGAAGTCCCCGGTGATGAAGAGCCGCCCGCCGGCGATGACCGGCGACGAGAATCCCTTGCCCAGTCCGCCGGTCTTCCAGAGGAGGCGCGGCCCTGTCTCCGGCCAGGCCTCGAGCAGACCACGCTCGTCGCTAATGCCGTCGCGTCGGGGTCCGCGAAATTGCGGCCAGCCGGGTTCGGCCGAGGCGATCAGCTCCGCGCCCGCCGCGCGCAGCCCGGATGGATTCGGAACTTCCGGGAAAGCGCCGGCCAGCAACGCCGCGCCCGCCAGCGCGAAAACCGGGGACTTCAGGGGGTGCATGGGATGGACGTTGCTCGCCTCCCGCCGGTCGTCCAGCGCGGGCCGCGGGTAATCCACGCGGATGGCCGCGGCACCGGCCACCCCGCCGCTTGCCATGCCCCGGGCTGCCGCTTCATCTGGCGCCCCCCCCTCACCGATGAAACGCCGCGCCTTCCTGCAGTCCTCGACCGCCCTGACCGCCGCCGCGCTCGCTTCCGCCGCGGACACCACCACGCCGACCCAGGTTCGACGCATGCGCGTCGCGCTCGTTCCGGGCAGCATCGGGGTCACCGCCGCCAGCCAGCGGGAGCTGATCGGGCTCGCCCGGCGGCATGGTTTCGAGGCCGTCGAGCCGCGCGCCACCGAGCTCGCGGCCGCGGGCCCGGGCGAGATCGCGGCGATCCGCTCAGGACTGGCGGACGCGAAACTCATCTGGGCGGCCACCTCGCTGAGCGTCGATTTCCGCAAGGACGACGCGACGTTTCGCTCCGGGCTCGCCGAACTGCCCCGCTTGGCCGCCGGGCTTCGCCGCGCCGGCGCTGATCGCATCGGAACCTGGATCCCGCCGAGCCACGACACCCTCACCTACCGGCCCAATTTAGTGCTCCACGCGTCGCGGTTGCGCGAGGTCGCGGTGATCCTGGGCGACCACGGCATCCGCCTCGGCCTCGAGTACGTGGGCACGCAGCTCAACCTCGTCGCGAAGCGCTACCCTTTCGTCCACACAATGGCCGAGGCCCGCGACCTCATCGCCGAGATCGGCCGGCCCAATGTGGGCCTGGTGCTCGACACCTGGCATTGGTGGACCGCCGGCGACACTGTGGAGGAGATCCGCGCGCTGCAGGCGTCGGACATCGTGAGCGTCGACCTCAACGACGCTCCGCGCGACATCCCGAAACCCCAGCAGAAGGACGGGGAACGGGAGCTGCCCCTGGCGACTGGCGTGATCGACACCCGCGCGTTCATGCGCGCGCTGCAGGCCACCGGTTTCGACGGACCCGTGCGCTGCGAGCCGTTCAACAAGCCCCTCAACGCCCTCGACAACGACCCTGCCTGCGCCGCCGTGAGCAAGGCCATGCACGCCGCGATGGCGCTGATCGGCTGAGCAGGAGACAGGGTAAAGGTCCACCGCCCGCGGGTGGTCCGCAGGCGCCGCCCCCCTGCGAACGAAGATCCGTAATCTCCGGGGCTTCAGCCCCGGCTACAACGTACGGTCTTCAGTCTGCGGTAACGATTCCGCCTGACAGGCTTTCCCCCCGTTCCCCGCGTTCAGGCCTTCCTCATTCAACCTGGTCCGATCGCGATACCCCGAGGCGCTTTTTCGCGCTTTTCGCACCTTTCGTGGCTCCTCCCCGGTCTGGTTCAGGCGGTCCTCGCCTCATCGAAGCAGATTCACCGTTTGCCAGCGCGGGGCGGGCTCGCTTCGTTCGACCAAAACACCCGCCGATGTCACTCGCCCGCACCCTCGTCAAAGACGCCCTCAACGCCGCCGCTCCGGCCGACGCCATCCTGCTGCAAGGCTGGGTGCGCACACGGCGCGACGCGAAGGCGTTCTCCTTCATCGAGCTCAACGACGGCTCCTGCCTGAAGGGCATCCAGGTCATCGCCAACGCCAGCCTCCCGAACTACCCGACCGACATCAGCCGCGCGCAGACCGGCGCCTCGATCGAGGTCCGCGGGAAACTGGTACCCTCGCAGGGCCAGGGCCAAAAATGGGAGATCGTGGCGGAGTCGCTCGCGATCGTCGGCGAGGCCGACGCCACCTACCCGCTGCAGAAGAAGGGACACACGCTCGAATTCCTGCGCGAGATCGCGCACCTGCGGCCGCGCTCGAACCTGTTCGGGGCGGTGTTCCGCGTGCGCAGCCGGCTGGCCTATGCCGTGCACCAGTTTTTCCAGACCCGGGGTTTCGCCTATGTGCACGCGCCGATCATCACGGCGAGCGACTGCGAGGGCGCGGGCGAGTTGTTCCGCGTGACGACCCTCGACCCCTCGCACCCGCCGATGACGGAGGCGGGCGACGTGGACTTCCGGCAGGATTTCTTCGCCAAGAAGGCCTATCTCACGGTGAGCGGCCAACTGGAGGCGGAGGTCTTCGCGTGCGCGCTGTCCAACGTCTACACGTTCGGCCCGACCTTCCGCGCGGAGAATTCCAACACGTCGCGCCATGCGGCGGAGTTCTGGATGATCGAGCCCGAGATGGCCTTCTGCGACCTGCAGGGAAACATGGACCTCGCGGAGGAATTCGTGAAGCACCTCATCCGCGATGCCCGCGAGCATTGCGCGGCCGACCTCGAGTTCTTCTCCAAGTTCGTCGACAAGGACCTGCTCGGCCGCCTCGACTTCGTGCTCGAGCGCCCGTTCCAGCGCTGCAGCTACACCGAGGCGATCGAGATCATCACCAAGTCCGGCCGGAACTGGGAGCATCCCGTGATCTGGGGCGACAACCTGCAGAGCGAGCACGAGCGCTTCCTGGCCGAGGAGCACTTCAAGTGCCCGGTCACGGTCTACAATTATCCGCGCACCCTGAAGCCCTTCTACATGCGGGTTAATGAGGATGGAAAAACGGTTCGCGCGATGGACCTGCTGGTGCCCGGCATCGGCGAGATCATCGGCGGCAGCCAACGCGAGGAGCGCCTCGACGTGCTCCGCGAGAACATGGCGCACCACAAGCTGAGTGAAAAGGAGTACTGGTGGTACCTCGACCTGCGCCGCTACGGCACCGTGCCGCACGCGGGCTTCGGGTTGGGCTTCGAACGCATGCTGATGTTCGTCACCGGCGTGGGCAACATCCGCGACGTCATCCCGTTCGCGCGCACCCCCGGCACCGCGGAGTTCTGAGTTCTCGCCCCTCGAAGTGGTGTTTTGCCGGAGCGATTTCCTTCGGGCAGGACGCATTTTCCCTGATCTGCGCCGTCCGCGAAATCTGCGGTTCACGTTTGCCGCCTTCGGGACAGCCTTCGGCCGCAAGGTCGCCGGCATAGTCCGGGGTCGCCGGACCCCGGCTACAAACGACCCGCATTTATCCGGGTCGATTCGTATCCATCCTTGGTTACCCCCTCGCGGAGCTATTCGGAAGCCATGCTGAAAGACGCTCCGGCTGCGGCGGAGCCACGCTGAGCCGCCCGCGCGCGTCTGCGCGCTTTCCTCCGCGGGGCACGGCCACCAACCTGCCGCCATGAAACCCCTCCGCGCCCTCGCCGCCGCGGCCGTGCTCGCGACGACCGCCCCCTTTTCAGCGGCCGCAGGCCCGCTCGTGGCCGTCGGCCTCGCCCGCGTCGACATCACCCCGGAGACCCCGATTTTGCTTTCGGGCTACCAGTCGCGCACCACCGCGGCGGACAAGGTCGAGATGCGCCTGCACGCCCGCGCGCTCGCCCTCGGCGAGGATGGACCTGGGCTCACGGTACTGATCGCCGCCGAGGTGATCGCCATCGGCGAGGACACCGCCGCGCACGTCGCGACGGAGCTGGCGCGCCGATTCGGCGTCGCGCGCGCCCGCCTTGCCGTCACCGCCACGCACACGCACGCCGGCCCGGCGCTGGCGGACACGATCCCGTTCATGTTCTCGCGCGACCTGCCCGACGAGGAACGCGAGCGAATCACCCGCCACACCCGCGTGTTTCGCGAGAAACTCGTCGCGGTGGCCGCCGAAGCCATCGCCGCCCGCCGGCCGGCACGGCTCGACTGGGCCGAGGGGCGCGTCGACTTCGCCGCGCACCGGCGCACCGTCGTCGACGGCAAGTGGAAAGGATTCGGCATCGTCCCGGGCGGTCCGGTCGACCATGCGCTGCCCGTGCTGCGCGTGACCGACACGGCCGGCGCGGTACGGGGCGTGCTGCTTGGCTACGCGTGCCATTGCACGACGCTCGCGGGGTCCGACAACCTTGTTCACCCCGACTGGGCCGGCGACGCCGCCGCGCGCATCGAGGCCGCCCACGGCGGTGCGCCCGCGCTGGTGACGATCGGCTGCGGCGCCGACGCCAATCCGGGAATGCCGCGCGGCCTCCCCGGCGTGCCCGTGCACGGCGCGAAAGTCGCCGCCGAGGTCGCCCGGGTGCTGGCGGGCCCGCTGCGCCCGCTGGGACCGGTGACCGCGGCGACCCTGCGGCGGATGGAACTTCCCTTGGAGCGCACGGTGACCAGGGCCGAGCTGGAGGCCCGGGCGGCGCCGGGGAGCAGGGTGCAGACCGCCTACGCCGCCCGGCGTTTTCTCGCGGAACTGGATGCGGGACGTCCCTTGCCGGCGGCGCTGCCGTATGTCGTGCAGGCGTGGAGCTTCGGCCGTGATCTCCAGATGGTGTTCCTCGCGGGCGAGGTGGTCTCGGAGTATTCGCTGCGCTTACGGCGCGAGCTACCTGGAGCACAGCTGTGGTTCACCGCCTACGCCAACGCCACCCCGAGCTACATCCCGTCGCGCCGGATGTTTCCCGAAGGTGGCTACGAGGTCGACGGCTCGATGGATTACTACGGCTGGCCCGTGCGACTGGCGGAAAGCACCGAAGACGTTATCGTCGCAGCCGTGAAATCCATGCTGGGCTCCGCCCCGCACCGCCCATGAAGCACCGCCCCCTGCCGGCCACACTGCTGCTAGCCGCCGCCCTGCTCGGGAGCGGCTACAAGGAAGTCCCCCCGCCACCGAAGGTCGTGCTGCCGGCGCCCCTTTCCCCCGCGGCATCGCTCGCCGCGATCCAAGTGCCCGCCGATCTCGAAGTGGAATTGGTCGCCGCGGAGCCGGCGGTGCTTGATCCGGTGGACCTAGCCTGGGGACCCGACGGCCGTCTCTGGGTCGTGGAGATGGCCGACTACCCGCAGGGAATGGACGGCAAGGGCAAACCCGGCGGACGCGTGCGGGTGCTCGAGTCGACCCGCGGCGACGGCCGCTACGACAAATCCACGCTGTTCGCCGACGGCCTGCGCTCGCCCACCACGGCCGTGCCCTGGCGCGACGGCGTGCTGGTCGTGGCGGTGCCTCACATCCTGTATCTCGCCGACACCGATGGCGACGGCCGCGCCGACCGGCGCGAGACGCTTTTCTCCGGACTGGCGGAGGGCAACGAGCAGCACCTCGCAAACGGCCTGCAATGGAGCCTCGACGGCTGGCTGCACCTCGGAAACGGCAACAGCGGGGGCAAGGTCACGTCGCCTACCCTCGGCCGCGTGGTCGAGCTCGGACAGCGCGATTTCCGCGTGCGGCCCGAGACCGGCGAGGTCGAGCTGGTGACCGGGCAGACGCAGACGGGGCGCAACCGCGACGACTGGGGAAACTGGTTCGGCGGCAATAACTCCAACCCGATCTGGCACTTCGCGCTTGAGGAGCACTACCTGCGGCGCAACCCGCATTTCGTCCCGCCCAATCCGGTGTCGATCATCGCCGCCACCCCGGGCGCCGCACGGGTGTATCCCCGCAGCCAAACCCTCGCGCGATTCAACGACGGCTTCGCCGCGAACCACTTCACCTCGGCCTGCGGCACGATGATCTACCGGGACGACCTGCTCGGACCGGCCTACGCCGGCAACGCCTTCATCTGCGAGCCGGTCCACAACCTCGTGCACCGCGCAACCCTGCGACCGGCGGGCCCGACCTTCCGCAGCGAGCGTGCGCCGGAAGATGCCGCGGGGGAGTTTCTCGCCTCGACCGACTCCTGGTCCCGGTTCGTGGCAGCGCGCGCGGGCCCGGACGGCGCCCTCTACGTCGCGGACATGTACCGCCTGGTGATCGAGCATCCGCAATGGATCCCCGCCGCCTGGCAACGCGAGCTCGGCGACCTACGAAAAGGGGAAACCCAGGGCCGCATCTACCGAATCAAACCCCGTGGTCGCGGCCTGCGCCCGGTACCCCGGCTGGACCGCGCCGATCCCGCCGGGCTGATCGCGGCCCTCGAGAAGCCCGCGGGTGTGACTCGCGACCTCGCGCAGCAACTCATCGTGCGCCGCGGCGACCGCGACCTTGCACCGAGCCTCGTTC
The DNA here is from genome assembly GCA_903900845.1 of uncultured Opitutia bacterium. GTDB lineage: Bacteria > Verrucomicrobiota > Verrucomicrobiia > Opitutales > Opitutaceae > ER46. The sequence goes on along the minus strand of CAIUOU010000122.1, from coordinate 51,608 downwards.
GCATCGCCGAATCAGCCGCCTTGCCGGCCGCACGGGGACAGGCGCTGTGGACGCTGCAGGGCCTCAGCGCGCTGACGCCGGACCTCCTGCGCCGGGCGCTGGGCGACCCCCACCCCGGCGTGCGCCGCCAGGCGCTGCGGTTGAGCGAACGTTTCGCCGGCCAGGACGCCAGCCTCGGCGCGGCCGTGGCGGCACGGGCGGCCGATCCGGACGCGAACGTTCGTCAACAGGCCGCCTACACCCTCGGCGAATGGCCTGGTCCCGAGGCCGGCGCCGCCCTCGCCGCGTTGCTGCGGGCCGACGCCGACCGCTACATCCGCGCCGCGGCGATGAGCTCGGCGTTGCCGCACGCCGAAAAACTCCTCGCGGAATTGTCGGGTGGCGGACCCGCGCTGGAACCGCTGGTGGCGGAGATCGCGACGGCGACCGATAACGCCCTGGCGATCGCCGGTCTGCTCGCGCGCATCACGGCCGCGGCTTCGGCGGCGGACCCCAGGCCGGTGTTCGACTCCCTCGGGGCGCTGTTGGACCGCTTGCAGCGCAACAACCAGACGCTGGCGCAACTTTCGGCCAAGGGCGGCGAACCCATGCGCCTTGCCCTGGAGGGCACGGATACAGTACTGGCGCGCGCCCGGGCGATCGTAGCCGAAGTTTCGGCGCCCACGTCGGACAGAACCGCGGCGATCGGGTTGCTGGGTCGCGGGCGCAAGGGGCAGGACGATGATTTCAACCGGCTCGGCGGCCTACTGGCGGCCGGCCAGCCGGCGGAAGTGCAACTCGCGGCCGTGCGGGCGCTCGGCCGCATGAACCGCACCGCCACCCCCGAACGCCTTCTCGCCGGCTGGTCCGGCTATGGTCCGGCGGTTCGCACCACAGTGCTCGACCTGGTCTCCGCGCGTCCCGCGTGGGCCCACGTGCTGCTGGATCGCGCGGAGACCGACGAGAACTTCCGGGCGCAGATCGACCCGGGCCGGCGCACGGTCCTGTCCCAACATCCACAGGCCAAACTGGCGAATCGCGCCGCGGCGATCTTTGGCACCGGAGTCGACGCCGGCCGGCAGAAAGTGGTCGACCGTTACCTCGCCGCCCTACCGGGCCTGAAAGCTGACGCGCAGCGCGGCGCGGGCGTCTTCGTGAACGCGTGCAGCGCCTGCCACAGTTTCGGCACGACGCCGGGAAGACCCGTGGGACCCGACCTCGCAGTTGTGAAGGACCGCAGCGCGGGCTATCTGGTCACGCACATCCTCGACCCGAATCGGGCGGTGGAGGACCGCTATCAATTTTACACGGCGACGCTGCAGGACGGCCGCACCCCGGCCGGCCTCGTGGCCGGCGAAACCGGAGGCAGCCTGACGCTCCTCGGCCTCGACGGCACCGAACAGACCATCCTCCGCGGCGAGCTCCGCTCGCTGATGAGTTCGGGCCGTTCACTTATGCCCGAAGGCCTCGAGGCCGCGGTGGACGAACAGGCGATGGCCGACCTCGTGGCCTTCCTCGCCGCCGGCCGATGACCGGCGCGAGGCTCGCGAGCGGGCCTCCTGTCTCTGCGCGTTTTGCGCGTTGTTGCGGCCATCGGGCGGATTGGCCGCGAAAAGGCTCAAAACGCGCAGAGGTGGAGCTTGAACCGCAAGGCCGGAAAGTTCGGGAGGGCATCGGCCGCATTTCATCATCCGCGGTACCGACCAAAGGTCTGGGCCTCCGTTTCCCGCTTTCCGGCTTTCCACATTCCCTCCGAATCGGAAACCCCGTCGGTTTGAGCGGAACCGCGCCGGTCATGGTCCTTCTTCTCATTGGGACTGGTCGGCCGCGGCGGTGCGGCTAGGGTCCGGGCCCCATGCCCGTCCTGCTGCAATCGCCGCCCATCCAGCTGAGCCTTCTCGCGGCCTTCCTCTATGCAGCAGGGGCGCTCATCATCAAACGCTCCGCGGAACTGGGCGTGGGGGTGTGGCGCACGGCCTTCGTCGCCAATCTGATCTGTGCGTTGCTCTTTCTGCCCCTACTGGCGCTTGGCGGCGAGATCCACGTCGACCTCTGGTGGCAGCCGGTGGTGACGGGGGCCTGTTTCGTGGCGGGCCAGTGGCTGACCTTCATCGCGTTTGAACGCGGCGATGTCTCGGTGGCCACGCCCGTGCTCGGCATCAAGATCCTGCTCGTCGCCGTGCTGGCCACCGCGATCGGCGGCGAACGGCTTCCCCCGCGGATCTGGGCGGCCGCGGGCCTTGCCACACTCGGAATCGCCCTCCTCAACCGCCGGCCCGCGGCGGGCGTGCCCCACCACATTGGCCGGACCGTTCTCACGGCCGGCGCGGCGGCAACCGTCTTCGCCGTCTTCGACGTCCTCGTGCAGCTCTGGGCTCCGCGCTGGGGAACCGGCCGCTTCCTGCCGCTCGCCCTTGGTTGCGCCGGGGTGCTGTCGTTCGCCTTGGTGCCGCGCTTCCGCGCCCCGCTCTCGGCCATTGATCGCCGCGCGTGGCCGTGGCTGCTCGCCGGCGCGCTGCTGATCGGCGTGCAGGCGGTGATCTTCGTCTCCACGATCGCCCGCTGGGGGCAGGCGGCGACGAGCAATGTGATCTACAGTTCGCGCGGACTCTGGACCATCGTGCTGGTCTGGCTCGCGGGCGGCTGGCTCGCCAGCCGAGAGCAGGCCGCCGGCCGCCTCCTCGTCTGGCGCCTGGCGGGAGCCGCGCTCATGATGTCCGCCGTCGCGCTTGTCGCCGCCTGATCGATGCCTTCCCCGCGACCCGCCCCGCTCATGCTCCGGCTAACCTGCCTCGCCGGGCTGCTCCTGCTCGCAGGCGGATGCGCGCGTCGGGATCCGACGGCCGCGACCGGCGCACGCGCCGGCATCCTGCACGTGGGCAACGGCGCGGAGATCCAGTCCCTCGATCCCCACCTCGCCGGCGGCAGCGTCGACCACAACGTGCTGAGCACGCTGTTCGAGGGGCTGCTCACTTTGGACGAGGAAACCCTGGCGCCGCGACCGGGCGCGGCCGAGCGATGGGAGGTATCGGCCGACGGCCTGACCTACACCTTTCACCTGCGGCGCAACGGTCGATGGTCCAACGGTGATCCGCTCACGGCACGGGATTTCCTGCTCAGCTTCCGCCGGGCGCTGTCGCCCGGATTCGCGTCGGAGTACCGCGACGCGCTCTACCCGGTGCGCGGCGCGGAGGCGTTCGCCAAGGGGCGCGTCGCCGACTTCGCCGAAACCGGTTTCGCCGCGCCGGACGACCACACGCTGGTCATCACGCTCGCGCAGCCCGCCGCGTACTTCCCGACCGTGCTGCGCGCCAACGTCTGCTTTCCGGTGCACTCCCCCTCCGTGCTGCGCGGCGGCGCGGCTCTCGAGGACCGCACCGGCCGCTGGACCGACATGCGACCGTTCGTTGGCAACGGCCCGTTCCGCCTCGTCGAGTGGCGGGAGCAGCGCCACCTCGAGGTGGAGCGTAATCCCCATTACTGGGACGCCGACCGGGTGCGGCTGAAGGGGATCCGCTTCCATCCCGCGGAGTCCACACAGGCGCAGGAACTGGCGTTCCGCGCGGGCCAGCTGCACACCACGTGGGACGTGCCCCTCGCGAAGGTCGCGGCCTACCGCCGCGACTCCCCGGAGTTGCTCAGGGTGGAGCCTTACTTCGAAAGCTACTTCATCCGCTTCAACACCCGGCACCCCGTGTTGCGCGACGCCCGCGTGCGGCGGGCGCTGGCGCTGGCGGTCGACCGCGTCGCGATCACCCGCGATGTGCTCCGCGGCGGGCAAGCCGCGGCCGCATCGCTCACCCCGCCCGGTCTGGGCGGCTACACGCCGCCGGCGGCGGTGCCGCATGATCCCGCCGCGGCGCGAAGCCTGCTGGCCGCGGCCGGTTTTCCGGGCGGCCAGGGACTCGGCCCGCTCGAACTCTCCACGATCTCCTCCGAGATCAACCAGAGCATCGCCGAGACGCTCCAGGCGATGTGGCGGCGCGAACTCGGCCTCGAAGTGCGGATCACCCGGAAGGAGTTCAAGGTGCTGCTCAATTCCCTCGACACGCTCGACTACGCGCTGGCCCGCGGGCGCTGGATCGCCGAGTACCCCGATCCGCTCACCTACCTCTCCATCTTCACGACCGGCAACGGGGTGAACGGCACCGGTTTCTCCGATCCGGTCTACGACGAGCTCGTCGCCTCCGCGGCCCGCGCCCCCTCGGCCGCCGCCCGGTTCGAGGTCCTGCGCCGCGCCGAGTCCCACCTGATGGAGCAGGTGCCGGTCGCCCCGATCTACTGGGGATCACGCGCCACGCTCGTCGCTCCCCGGGTGCGGGGCTGGAAACCTTCCCCGCTGGGCTTCCGTAACTACAAGGACGTCTGGCTGGAGCCCTGAGCTGGCGGGCGGCACGGCCAATCACGCCTTGTCTCTCCCCCGGCGCGACGGTATGCTGCGCTCCAGGAAAGAAGGACCGCCGCGTGCGCGTGACCAACGACCAGCCAACGAACCGGAACATCGCCACCCGCGCGCGGAGGATGCTTTCGCGCGGCTTCACGATACTCGAAGTGACGATGGCGACCTTCGTCCTCGCCCTTGGAATCGCGACCTCGATCATCGCCATCCAATCGGGGCTGAAATTCATCGACGTGGCGCGGGACACCACCCTCGCTTCCCAGATCCTGCAGAGCGAGATCGAGCGTATCCGCATGATGAGCTGGTCCTCCGTCTCCGCGCTGCCCTCGACGGCGTCGGTCAACCTGTCGGACATGTTCTCCTCGTCGGCGACGCTGGCGCGCCGTTTCACCGTGACCCGCACGGTCGAGTCGGACTCGGCGCGCCCTGCCGACGTCAGGCTGATCACGCTCTCCGTCACCTGGCGGGCCGTCGACGGGCGGACGCAAACGCGCAGCTTCCAGGCGAAGTACATCCGCAACGGCCTGTACGATTATTTCTACACCATCGCGCGCTCTTCCTAGCGCGCATTGAACGGAGGAAAAACCACGGATGAACACGGATGGACACGGATCGAGCCGCGACGAAGAAGCGGCCGCGGTGACCTCCGCGAGCGGCAGCGTATGGCGAGGCCCCTCGCTCGCGTCGCCGGACGACGTTGCCCGGCATCCGCGTCCATCCATGGCCCTGCGTGGTTCAACCTTTCCTCCCTCTTCTTTCTGGAGAGCCCCGCGCCGCTCGGGCTTCACGCTGGTGGAGATGATGGTCGGCGCCACCCTCTCGGGCTTCATTCTCGCCGGTGTGCTTTCGACCTTCCTCTTCATGGGCCGCACGGGGGCGAACATCCGCAACTACAGCGACATGGAATCACAAGCTCGCCGCGCGCTCGAGCAATTCGCGCAGGACGTGCGGCAGGCGAGCGCGGTGAGCTGGACCAACGACACCACCATCGTGCTGACTGTCGACAGCGCCAGCGTGACCTACGCCTATGCCTCCGGGGCATTCACCCGCGCCACGGCCGCCGGCACGTCCACCCTCCTGAGCGGCATCACCACGTTCGCCTTCAAGGCGTACAGCATCACCGGCGCGGAGATCACCGGCATCGGCACGACCACCACGTTGGCCTCGGCGAACCTCAACACCAAGCAGCTCCAGATCTCGCTCGAGGCGGCGCGCACCAGCACGACCGTCGCCACTGCCACCAACACCGTGCTCTCGGCCCGCTTCATCCTGCGCAACAAGCGCGTCACCGCATGAACGGCCGGGCCCGCCAGTTCCGCCTGCCGCTCCTTCCACGGACCCGCCGCGGGAAACGGGGCGCCCTGCTCATCGTCGCCCTGCTCATCTGCGCGGTCATCGGCATCTCGATCACGAGCTACATCCAGCTCGGACGCACGAGCCTGACCGTCTCCAACCGCGCCCTCTACAACAACGGCGCCATGAACCTCGCCGAAAACGGCCTCGAGGAGGCGATGTATTCCATCAACCAGGACGCCACGACATCATCCTACTCGTGGAGCTCCGACGGGTGGACAACGAGCGGCACGACCGCACGGCGGAAATGGACCGGGACCCAGTTCGACCAGAACGCCACCGGCGAGGTGCGCGTGCGCGTCGACAACTACTCCGGCGCGAGCGCGCCGGTCATGTACGCGCGCTCCCTCGTGACGCTGGGCGGGGGCGCGGCGGCCGGCACGGCCATCGAAAAATGGATCAAGGTGTCCCTGATCCGGACATCCAAATTCGCCAACGGACTCGTGGCCAAGGACACCATCACTTTCTCCGGCTCGAACGCCACCGTGGACAGCTGGGAATCGGGCTACCCTACGTCCGACGTGAAATATTCCTCCAGCGTCAAACGCGACCGCGGCAGCGTCGGCAGTGTCTCCGTATCGGTGAGCGCCGTCGCCGTGCAGAACGCCGACATCTTCGGCTACGCCGCGACCGGTGGCGCCCTGCCCAAGGTCGGACCGAACGGCCGCGTCGGCACTTTTACCACGGCGCTCGGGACCATGGACATGTCGCGCGTATCGACGGATTTCTCGGCGAATTTCGATCCGGTCGCGCAACCGACCGGCGGCACCTGGGTGGGAGCCATCGGCTCGACGACCCTGGGAGCCACCGGCTCCACCACGACCTACAGCGGTTCCGCGATATCCCTGAGCGGAGCCTCGACCAACAAGCTGGTGATCCAGGGCGACGTTACCCTGTATCTCACGGCCTCCGCCGGTGCCTCGGCGATCACTGTGACCGGCAACGCGAGCATCGAGATCGGTTCGGGCGCCTCGCTCATCATTTACACGGCCGGTGACGTCAGCCTCGCCGGCAAAGGTGTGCTTTCGGGCGGCTCCACCGATGCCACGGCGAATAGCCCGACCAAGTTCCAGCTTTGGGGGACCAGCACGAGCGCCACCAAGCAAAGCATCGGTCTAGCCGGCAACGGAGTCCTATCCGGACTTGTCTACGCCCCGAACGCCTCGGTGAGATTGAACGGTAACGGAAGCATGATGGGCTCAGTCGTGGCGAATGACATCACCGTGACCGGCAACGCCGCCTTCCACTACGACGAATCCCTCGTGAACTTCTCCAGCGGCAACCCGTTCCGCGTGAGCGAGTGGAACGAGATTACCTCCGCGGCGGACCGCGCGGCGCTCAGCGCCTCCATGACGTGGTGAGGCTCCGGACGGCCGGCGCCAACGGGCGCGCAGCGTGAGGCAAGCGGCGCGGAGCACCGTCCCGCCGGACGTGGCAGGGTTGGCGGGTGCAGGTCGATCTGATCGCCGCCCTTGACGACCGCCGTCCCCAGATCCGGAAGCGCTGGGAGGCGATCCTGCGCACCGACCGTGCCTGCAGCCCCCTCGCCGACCCCGATGCCCTCGTCCACCTCATCGATTGGACCCTCTCCGAGTTTCAACGCACCCTGCGCGGCCTGCCGACGCGCCGGCGTCCCCTGCGTCCGCTCTCCCGCACCGATCTCGACTGTTCCTGCGGACAAAACCCGCTCCTGGTCTACTTCGCCGCCGGCGAACAGGCCCTGCAGGAATCTCTCGTCCTCGCTCAAGCCGCCCGATGCGGGCTGACCACGATGCAGCGCGACGCGGAATTGCACGAGCTCAACCTCGCCCTGCACCACATCGCCGGACGCGAAATCGGCTCATTCTGCGCGCTCTGTCAGCTGCGCGGCCGCGGATCTCCGCCGGAACCCATGCTCGCCGCAGCCGCGAAGTGAGCGAGGGCCGGGTCGCGCCACGCTTCTCCCCAAAGGACGCGCATGGAAACGGCCGCACGTTCGAGCGCATCCCCGCCTCCGTGCCCTCGGCCCGGCTCTCCCTGCACCCTGGGTCTAAAATCCCGCTCGAGCCGGACGCGGACGGCTCAGAACAGCCCGTTGGCGACCACGCCGACCGCCGTGAGCGGGCCGCTGTCACCCATGCCGTCGAGGGCGCGGTCGGCTTTGCGCAGCAGCGAACGCATGTCACGCAGCAGGGTCTCGTCACCCAGCAGCTTCCCGAGCGTGCCTTCCCCGCGGGAAATCTTGTCCGAGACCGACCGCAGGCTAGCCAGCGACGCCTTCAGGTCGTCCCCGGCCTTCTGGTCGAAGACGAGCGTGCCCAGAGTACCGCGACCGGACTTGACCTCGTCCACCAGGCTCTGCGCGCTCGCCAGGAAGCTCTTCGCCTGGGCGGCGCCGCTCCGCAGGTCGGCGACACCCGCGACCAATTCGTCGTGCAGCTTGGGGTCGTTGATCAGGCGGCCGAGCGTGCCTTCGCCCCGGTTCACCTTGTCGGTGATGAGCTGAAGATTGGCGGTCGTGCGGCTCAGGTTCTCGCGGTTGTCGGTGACGAGCTGGTCGATGCGCTGCACGAGGCCGGGCGACTTGCTGTCGCCCGCGAAGGCGCCGCTGATGCCCTGCAGCGCGCCCTCGAGCTTCTTCCCGAGGTCGCCGATCTGCGCCATGACCTCGTTGATGTCGGGCGTGTTCCGCGTACGGATCTCGGCGCCCGGCTTCAGGGAGCCGGCGCGATCCGAACCGAGGTCGATGCTGACGTAAGCCGTGCCGATGAGCCCGTTGGTGATGATCACCGCCGAGGCGTCCTCTTTGATGACCTGATGGGTGTCGATGCGCAGCAAGGCCTCGGCGCGGCGTCCGGCCAACCGGGTGGCGGCGACCTCGCCGATCTTCACGCCGGCCATGCGGACGTCGTCACCCTCCTTGAGCTCCTTGAGCGTATCGAAGCCGGCCACGATCTGGTAGCCCTTGTCGCGGAGGATCTTCCCGCCGCTGAGGGTCTCGAAAGTCACCCAGATGAGCGCCATCCCGAGGAGGAAGAAAAGCCCGACACGGGCGGTCTGCTGTGCGTTTTGCATGGGAGTTCTCCTTGGTTTTAAAAGTTTCCGGCGCGGATCAACCCGCGAGCCGGCGGAAGCGGGGGTTCCGCAGGTCGATGCTGGGATTGAGAAAATCGGCGACGCGGGGGTCGGACGGTGCGCGCAGGTCGGCGGGCGGGCCGAGCGATACCAGCCGGCCGCCCATGAGGATGCCGACGCGGTCGGCGATCCCGAGGGCGAGGTCGCGATCGTGCGAAACCACGATCGAAGTCACATGGTACTGCTCGCGCAGGGTGGCGATGACCTCGGAGATGGTGGCCGACATCACCGGGTCGAGCTCGCTGGTGGGCTCGTCGTAGAGCATGAGCTGCGGCTCCATCACGAGCGCGCGGGCGATGGCGACGCGCTTGCGCATGCCGCCGGAAAGCTCGGCGGGGACCTTCCCCGCGGCGTTCTCCAAGGAGAGCATTTGCAGCGACCGCATGACCTTGTCGCGGATCGCGGCCTCGGTGCCGAGCCGGTGCTCGCGCGGGTACAGCGCGAGGTTGTCGTACACCGTCATCGAGTTGAACAAAGCCCCGGCCTGGAAAACGAGCGCCATGCGCACGCGCCCGCGGGTGGCGGGGTCGGCGGCGTCGTGACCGTCGACGAGGACGCGGCCGGCGCTCGGCCGCTCCAGCCCGACGACGTGCTTGAGCAGCACGCTTTTGCCGGACCCGCTGGGCCCCATGAGGACAAAGATCTCGCCCGGGTTAACCGTCAGCGAGATGCCGCGCAGGACCGGAAAACCGCTGAAGTCCTTCGAGAGACCCTCGACGGAAACCCCCACGGCGGCGGAACCCTGGCGGGGGGAGGTGACGGAGGCGGAGGGGTTCATGGCGGGGCTCACATCAGCGCCTTCGTGACGAAGTAATCCAGCACGAGGATGAGGATGAGGGAGGTGACGACCGCGCGCGTCACGGAGGCGCCGATCTCCCGCGGACCGCCGCGCGTGTTCAGACCGATGTTGCAGCAGACCAGCACTACGGCGAAGCCGAAGATCTCCGCCTTCACGAGGCCGTTGAGGACGTCACCGAAATCCATGTACTGCCGCATGGTCGCGAAGTACGACGCGGGCTCGATGGAGATGAAGTGGGTGTATTTCGCGACGATCGCGCCGCCGAACCAGCCCACGAGGTCGGACATGATCGTGAGCACGGGCATCATCGCGAGCACGGCCGCCAGACGCGGCAGCACGAGCATGCGCGCGGGCGGGATATTCATCGTCTCGAGCGCGTCGATTTCCTGGTAGACCTTCATGGAGGCGAGCTCCGCGGCGATGGCCGAGCCCACGCGGCCGGCGAGAAGCACGGCCGCCATGACCGGCCCGAGCTCGCGCGCCATGGAGAGCCCGACGAGTAGGCCGATGAACTGCTTCGGGCCGATGTTGGCGGCCGCGTAGCCCGACTGCAGCGCGAGCACGCTGCCGATGAAGAAGCTGAGGATAGCGACGATCGGGAGCGTGGTGTAGCCGATCAGATAGCATTGCTCGATGAACCGGCCGAATTGCCGCGGCAGCGTGGGGATGTGGCGTGCAGCCTCGAGAAGGAGCCTAAGGCAGCTGCCGATCCCCTCGAGCACGCGCAAGAACGGCCGCACCGCCTGCCTGGGAGCGGAGGTGAGGATCGATTCGTTCTCCTCGGGAGGGTTGGAGGTTTCAGCGGCCATCGGAAGGCGGGGATGAAAAGCGGAGCGCGAAAAATTTCCAGCCGCCCCGGGCGTACCGCTCGAGGCCCAGCAGACCGTTGCCGAACGCCAGCCGGCGGAAATCCCCCGCACGCACGCTGGAGAACAGCGGCCCGAGGTGGAATTCAGTCCGGTTCTCGGCGGGGAGGTGCTCCCACGTGACCGCATCCCAGAGCAATGAGGTCCGCGCGCCCCCGGCGGCGTTATCCTCGTGACGCGCGAGGGCGAACAACGGCGACCACGCCTGCCGCACCTTCACGTTGCCCGGCAGGAAGACCTCGAGCGGACTCAGCAACTGCCATTGGCGCCGGCCGCGGCCATCCTCCCAGTGGCTCAAGAGCGGCCAGACATGGGTGAGCGTGGCGGCCGGACCATCGGCGCGGCCCGCCGCGCGCTGCGACTCGTGCCAGTAGAGAAAATAAAGCAGCTGGCTGCGCGCACGGTCCACGCCCTCTTCCTCCCATTCCATGTGTCGAACGAGCGGCCAGAGGTACCACCACTTCGCCTGACCCTTGATGACCGAGTGGCTGTAGACCGGCGCCCAGCGATTGACCTGCGCCTCGTCGCCCCGGCCCTGCACGAGCAGCGGCCAGAGGTAACGCTGCTCGGAATAGCGGACGGGCGCGGTGCGCTCCGTGTAGCCGAAAAACGGCCAGAAAAAGGTCTCGTTCACATACCCCGGCCCGATGCTCCGGCTGTAGAACGGCAGGAAAGCGGTGTCGTGCCGCGGCGCGGTGCCGGGCGGATCATCGGGACCGGGTTGCCGGACCACGTCGTGGCCGAGTGGCCAGAGCACATGCGTGGCGGACATTTCACCCGGGCGTTCCACGGTGCTGTAGAGCGGCCAGACACCCCAGCCGCGAGCGGCACCACTGGTGGTGCGCACCAACGGCCACGGCGCGTAAGTCGTGACGGCACCCCGCTGCTCCACCTCGGCAAAGAACGGGAAAAAGACCCAGGAGGCGCGCTCCAAGCCGAACTTTTGCCGAACCGTTCCAAAAACCGGGAAGAGCGCGCGATAGTTCAAAGCCGGATCTTCAAACTCCCGCTCGAACCAGAAAGGCGTGACCTCGAAGCGATGCCGGGCATCGAAAACTTCGGGCGCCCCCGCACCCGCAAGCCGGCCCTCGCGACGGACGAGCTCCAGGAGGCTCCAGCGGTAGTTGCCGCCATCCTCCGCATAATTGAACAACGGATAGAGGATGTGCGCAGACCGGAAGCCGCCCGCCGGATCGCGGAACTCGACCCAAAAAGGACGGATACCCCTGGCCGTTCCGCCCGCCTCGCCACCGGCCGGACCAGAGAAAACAAACGGACCAAGGCCACCCCGGCGCGCATCGGCCTGCGCCGCAGCCGCGTTTCCCGGACGAGACACGGACAAGGGCCATGCGTTGACCTCCCGCGTCGTGGTGCCCGTGGCAGGGATCGCGATCTGTGCACGCACCTCCGTGCCGGCAAAGGGAATGCCGGCGGCGAGCATAAAAATCGTAAAGCCCTTTTTCAGAAAGGTTTAAAATATACGCCGACGCCCGCACACCCATACACGCGTGATGCGGTGCACTGTGAGGCGCCGAATGGAAGAACGTTGGCCATTCCTGACCGCCGCGCAAACGCTATGTTTCACCGAGAGCGCCGATTCCCGATTCGAGCGATTCGGGAAACGGGATTGAAGAAATAGCCGCCCACGCGCGAGGTAGGGGCAACCGAATGACGTCGCATCCCGCCAACTTCCGTTCGCGCCTACGCGCCTTCCCCGCCCGATGAGAATCAGCGGAGGGAAGGCCCGTGGGATCGAGCTGAAGGTGCCCAAGGGCGACCGTGTGCGCCCGGCGACCGACGGCCTGCGCCAAGCGGTTTTCTCCAGCCTCGCTGCCGCGATTTCTGGAGCGCGTTTCCTCGATCTTTTCGCGGGCAGCGGCGCCTATGGGTTGGAAGCCTTCAGTCGTGGCGCCACCGGAGGTTTGTTCGTGGAGCGCGACGCCCGCGCCGCCGCCTGCATCCGACAGAACATCGAAGCGGTCGCCCGCAGCGTCGGCGCGATTGGCGCCGCGGATCTCAGCGTCACGCAGGCCGATGCCCTCCAGATCGCCGCCGCCCCGCCCGGGCCTGTGCCCGATCTGGTGTTCATTGATCCGCCCTACGAGATCATCCCGGAGGTCGCGCCGATGCTCTTCGAGCGACTGACCTCTCTATTCGCCGGCCGGCCCTCGGCGATTGTCGTCTTTGAGCTGCCGGGCGAACTCGATCTCGCGCCCGCGGGCTGGAGCCTCGTGAAACGCCTCGGTAAGGGCGCCCGCCAACCCACGGCGGCGTTCTTCCGTCCGAAATCCTGAAATCCCCCAAAGGGGTCAGGGCGTTGGGCGTTTTACGAGCCGCCCGGTCTTGGAACGAAACGCTGGAAACCGCGCACCTGGGGTGGAGGATCACAGCTCCGTGTTCGCCAGCCGGAAGAGGATCGGCACGCGCATCCGCGTGTTGACCGGACGACCGTTCTTCTGCCCGGGACGAAACTTCCAGCGTCCCACACCCGTGACGGCCGCCTCCTCGAACCCCGGATGCGAACTCTCGACCGCCGCCGCGCCGACTACGCGACCGTCGGTGTCGACCACGAACTCAACCACCACGCGCCCCTCGACCCGATCGCGCTTGAGGGCGAAGGGGAATACCGGCGCCACCTGAACGACCGCTTCGGGGTGCCGATCGAGCTCCGCGATGCTGAAGATGGCGCCGATGCGCGAACGTAGCTCCAACCCGCGTCGGATATTCTCCGGAACAACGGAAATGCGCGCGTCACCCAAGTCCGGCTTCTCGAGCAGCGAAGAGAAATCAAGCGCCTGCACGAAATCGTCCGGCCGCGGTATGCCCGGCACGTCTGACTGCATCGGCACCGGCAACGCGAGATCGGGCGGCGCCTCGTCGCCGTGGTTCGAAGCCGGCTCCGGCTCCTCCTCCAGCTCCTTCACCTGCGGGGGCGCCAGCATCACTGCGATCTTTTCCGCCGGAGCAGCCGGGGCCGTATTTGGCGCCGGGCGCCGCACACCCAGAAGGAGGGCGAGATGGAGCGAAAGCGACAGCGACAGCGCGAGCGCCAGCCGACCACGGATCCTATCTCCGGTCTGGTAACGCACACTGTCACACGTGGCAGGCGGGACCGGAGACGAACCGGAAGCGGAAGGTCCCGCCGAGTAAAGCGTCCCGGCAGGTATAGGGTAACCTCGTGCCATACGCCGACTCTACGCCGCCCGGGCGTGCCGGGCACCGCGCCGTTTGGCTCGCACTGCGCGCCACTTGCCGAACCAGCCACGGCGCCGCGCCTGCAGCCTCCCCCGAAGGGGTCAGGGCGTTGGGCGTTTATGGAGCGGGTAAAAAACATTCAACGCCCTGACCCCTTTTAGGCGGCCGGGGCAAGAAATGCACAGCTCTTCACATGTCGCGCATACCATCGGCGCTTCCGCGGCCGCGAGGTCGGATCAAGGATCCTCCCGTCAACTCCGTCCCCATGAGCGAGAACTGGAAATCCCGCGCCGTCTCCGCCGCCGATGTGGTGTCGGCGGTGGAGAGCGGATCAAAGCTTTTTCTGCACGGTGCGTGCGCCACCCCGTTGCCGATAGTCGAGGCGCTATGCGCGCGTCGCGACCTGGAGGGCGTCCGGCTCTACCATCTCCACACCGCGGGGCCGGCTCCTTTCGCGGAACCGGGACGGGAGCGCGAATTCCGGTCCATCTCGCTGTTCACCGGCGCCCCCCTGCGGCGGGCCGTGAATGAGGGCCGGGCCGACTTCGTGCCGATCTTCCTCTCCGACATCCCCGCCCTCTTCATGTCGGGCCGCGTGCCGCTCGACGTCGCGGTGCTGCAGGTTTCGCCGCCCGATCGTCATGGGATGTGCTCGCTCGGCACCTCGTGCGACGCCGCCAAGGCCGCGGCGGAAACAGCCCGGATCGTGATTGCCGAAATCAACGAGCAGATGCCGCGCACGCACGGCAACAACGTGCTCCCCTTCGAGCGCATCCATGCCTTCATCGCAACGGACCGGCCGCTGGCGGAGCACCACCCCGAGCCTGAGACCGCGATCGAGGCCCGGATCGGGGAGCTTGTCGCCGGACTGGTGGAGGACGGCTCCACCCTCCAGATGGGTATCGGCGGGATTCCCGACGCCGTACTGGCCCGGCTACACCACAAACGCGACCTGGGCATCCACACGGAGATGTTCTCGGATCGCGTTGTCGATCTGGTCGAGGCCGGCGTCGTGACCAACCGCGCGAAAACGGTGGGCCAGGGCCGGCTGGTGACGAGTTTCGTCACCGGCACGCGCCGTCTGTTCGACTTCGTGCACGACAACCCGCTGGTGTCATTCCACCCGTGCGACTGGACCAACGACACAGCGGTGATCCGCCGGAATCCCCGCGTCGTCGCCATCAACTCCGCCCTCCAGGTCGACCTCACCGGGCAGGTCTGCGCGGACTCGCTCGGGCACCGGATCTTCTCCGGAATCGGCGGCCAGCTCGACTTCATCCGGGGTGCGGCGCTCTCACCGGGCGGAAAACCCGTGATCGCGCTGCCCTCGACCGCCGCGGGCGGACGCGTCTCGCGGATTGTCGCCCAGCTTGACCCCGGCGCCGGCGTGGTGACCACGCGCGGCCACGTCCACTGGGTCGTGACGGAGTTCGGTGCCGTCAACCTTCACGGCCTCACGCTCCGGGAAAGGACTGAGGCGCTGATCTCGATCGCGCATCCGGATTTCCGTGCGGGACTGCAAGGCGAAGCCGCGGCCGTGCGGCGCTTTCCCGCGCTTTCCACCGCCGCCTGAGATGGACCCCGTATCGCCGGCCCAGGATCCGAAGCCCGTTTCGCCCACGGGCGGCAACGACACCTTCTCCGTGGCCCAAAGTCGCGCGCTGGTCGCCCAGCTGCGGCGCGCGGAGATCTACCGGGACTACGCGGCGGCTTTCCGCGAGACGACGGGGCTACCGATCGCGCTGCGGCCGGTCGAAGGGATGGACCTCCCGCACCACGGCGATCCGCGTGAGGCGCCGTTCTGCGCGCTGTTGGCGCGATCCAACCATTCCTGCGCGGCCTGCCTGCAGCTGCAGCGGCGGGTGGAGGAGGAAGCCCGCCTCGCACCGAAGACCCTGCGCTGCTTCGCCGGATTGTGCGACTCGGCGGTGCCTGTGCGCGTCGGCGAGAATGTCGTGGCGTTCCTTCAAACCGGCCAGGTGCTGCCGCAGGCGCCGACCCGCGCGGGGTTCAATCGCGCCGCGCGGGAGTTGCTGCGGTATGGGGCCGAGGCGGACCTGAAGCGTCTGGAGGAGGCATACTTCCAGACCCGAGTCGTGCCGAAGCGGCACTACGACTCGATTCTCCGCCTGCTCGCGATCTTCGCGCAGCACCTCGCCTCGCTGAGCAACCAGCTCATGGTGCAGAGCGTCGCCGCGGAACCGCCCGCGATCACGCGGGCCAAGCGCCTGATCGCGGAGCGCCACACCGAGGAGCTTTCCCTCGGCGAGATGGCGCGCGCCGTGAACATGAGCGCGTTCTACTTCTGCAAGAGCTTTCGCCGGGCCACCGGCATGACTTTCACCGACTACCTCGCGCGCGTGCGCGTCGAGAAGGTGCGCAACCTGCTCCTGAATCCGCACAAGCGGATCAGCGAGGCGGCCTACGAGGCGGGCTTCCAATCGCTCAGCCAGTTCAACCGCGTCTTCCGGCGCATCGCGGGCGAGACCCCGACCGCCTACCGCGTTCGGTTGCACGGGAACGGCCGGTGAAACGCCGGCCTTGACGGCCTCCAGGGAGCGACCCACGCCGACGCGGCAAAGGCAGGAGCGTCATCCGGCTTGCTCAGAAGGATACACCCGACTGGTCCCGCTCGGCTCACAACAGCGATGTGATCGCCCTGCTTGTCCTCAAGCACCACCCGCAAACAGCACACACCGTGGTACGCTCCCCGGCCGAACTCGCGCGCGGTCGGGTGCTACGACCCCGCCCGGCGGACTACAGCCAAGCCGCCGCGAGAAGCTTCCTGACGGAACGAAAGCCCGCGGCGCGCGAGACCGCGGACGGCGGCGAGGCGGCCTGGCACGCTTCGGCCAGAGGTCGGGAGATGTCTCGCCCGCCACGCGGATAGTCGCTGCGCTCCGCCGACGAGTCCTCCACCCGATGCGCGCCACCCGACTGCTTCCCGTCATCATTCTCACGGTCGCGGCCTGCGCCGCCGAGCCGGTCTCACTCGAGGAGGCGGTGGCGGCGGGCAAATTCTCGGTCAACGCCCGCCTGCGTCACGAGGGGGTCACGCAGGCCGGCCTGCGCGACGCCAACGCCCTCACGTTGCGCACGCGCCTCGGCTACACGACGGCGGCCTTCCGCGGCTGGCGGGCGCTGGCCGAGGTGGAGAACGTGACCGCCGCCGACGGTGACGCCTACAGCCAAGCGGGCCTCAACGCCGGCGGAGCCGGCCGGGCTTCCGTGGGTGATCCGGAAACGACGGAGCTGAACCAGGCGTACCTTTCCTTCCGGGGCGGCGAGACCATCCTCTCCGCCGGACGACAAAGGCTTGTGCTGGATAACGCCCGGTTCGTCGGCGAAGGAGCCTGGCGTCAGAACCAGCAGACGTTCGACGCGCTCACCGCGCAGGACCGCAGCCTCCCGCGGACGACGCTCACCTACGCGTACCTCAATCGCATCCACCGCACCGTCGGCGACCGGCATCCGCAGGGGAATTGGGCTTCCTCGTCCCATATTTTCAACGCCGCGTACGCCGGGCTGCCGGGCGGCACGCTCGCCGGCTACGGCTATCTCCTCGATCTGCCCGGTTCGCGCGCCAACTCCTGCGCGACCTTCGGCGCGAGTTTCAGCGGCTCGGCTGTGATTTCGGGGGGCGTCCGCCTGATCCATCGCGCGGAGTTCGCGCGGCAGACCGACCACGGTTCCAGCCCGCTCTCCTACTCCGCCAGCTACCATTCGCTTGAGCTCGGGATCAGCGTTCCGGCAGGCAGCCTCGCCCTCGGCCAGGAGCGGTTGGGCGCGGACCGCACCGCGGCGTTCCGCACGCCAATCGCCACGCTGCACGCGTTCAACGGCTGGGCCGACGTCTTCACCACCACGCCGGCCGCGGGGATCCGTGACGACTACGCGCGCACCGGCTTTAATCTGCCGGCTTCGGTGGCGCTCAACATCATCTTCCACCGGTTCACGCTGGATCGCGCCGGCGCCCGCGCGGGCGACGAGTGGAACGCGCAACTGATCCGGAAATTCGGCGCGGCCTGGACGGTGATGTTGAAATACGCCGGTTTCCGGCGGGACGCCGTGGCGTTTTCCAACGTGCGCAAACTCTGGTTCCAAATCGAGTTCACGCGCTGACAGCCGGGGCGGCTCCGGACACCTGCGAGGGGAAAAGCCCCGCGAGGAACGCCGGCGCGACCCGAGGCACCACACTCATTCTCGCGTGAAACGGAACGTATCCTTCGTTCCGAAACGCGTTCCGTGCAGCCGCGGCTTAAGCCGCGGATGATTCCGAATCGCCTCGCGTCCGACGGCGGTTCCGAAGACTCCGCGGTTTCAACCGCGGCTACATGGCACACGCTTCGCAAGCAGGTTCCTTCCGTCCATCAGACCGCATGCTGCTCCCGGTGGCTGGGGTCAGTTGACCCCGGCCGATTCAGGAAAAGGAAACGGCGGAAGGGCTTCCGGAAGGTCCGCGTGTTCACCCGCGGCCAATCGGCAAGCGCGACGGCCATGAAGTCCGTCACGCGCGGGCGATTGTTCGTCGCCCGTGGAAAAACAAAACGCCGGCCCCGCTCAGGGCCGGCGTTGCTCAGGTAAATTCCCCTCGCCTCAGAGCTTCTTCGTGAGCTGCAGCGAGAAGCTGCGGCCGCGGGCGAGCGTGTTGTGCACGGAAGGCTCGTAGCCGCGGGAGTCGGCGGAGAGCGGCGGCTCGAGGTTGAACAGATTGTTCACCCCGAAGCGCACGCTGGTGTCGTTCAACCAGCGGCTGCCGCCGGCGAAGCGATAGGAGACGTGGAGATTGTAGCTCGTGGTCTGCTTCACGATGAAGCGGTACGAGTAGGCCCCGTTGTTGAAGACCGGCATGATATAGCCGGGATTGCCGAGGGAGTCCCAAGTGGCCTTGGTGGTGGTGGCGTTGACGTCGGTGAACCGGCCGACGTGGTACATGCCGAGGCCGGCGCCCCAGCGGTCCTTACGCCAGGTGAGCGTGGTGGCGCCGCGCCAGATCGGCGTCGCGCCGCCCACGTTCGCGCTGTTGCCGTTGCGGTATTCGGTGCGCGGCGCGCCCGGCGAGGAGTACGAATGGTAGTCGTTGAGGTAGGTCCAGTTGGTCCCGAGGTTGAACTGGCCGACCGCGAAACGCGGGAAGCGGTAGTTCACATCGAAGTCGAAGCCGTTGGTGAACTGCTCGGCCTTGTTGAAGTAGCTCGTGCGCAGGATATCGATCCCGCCGACCACCGCGCGCTGGTTGCCCGGGGCGCGGGTGGCGTTGTAGGCCGCGAAGAAATCCCGGTCGGCCTGCGTCGGGGCGAGACGCACAACGGAAGGATCGCCCTTGTAGGCTCCGGTCCCGCTACCGAGGTCGATCTGGCCGATACTCTTGCCGGCAGCGAGCTCGGCCTGGGTGGCGGCGAGAAGCGCCGCGGTGTCGTCGGCGATGCCGCCGCCCGAGGCGATGATGCTCTTCTGGCGGATCTCGTAATAATCGACCGAGACGGAGAGCCCCTTGATGCCGGGGACCTCGACGACGAAGCCCGCCGATTTTCCAGTGGCTTCCTCGGGCTTCAGCTGACGATTACCCGAGGCGACGCTGCGCCGGTTCGAGGGGCCGTCGGTGATGAGACCGGTGACGGCGCTGCGGTAGGTGTCGGTGCTGCCGGTGACGGTACGGATGAGTGTGCCGGTGAAGAGCTGCGCGAGATTAGGCGCGCGGAAGCCCTCATTGTAGGAACCACGCACCATGATCCACGACACGGGCTTCCAGTTGATGCCGTACTTCGGCTTCGTGGTGTCACCGAAGTCGGTGTAGCTCTCGTAGCGGGCGGAGGCGCTGAACTCGAGCGCCTCGACCAGCGGCAGGCGGTTGGAGCGGCCGATCACCGGCAGCACGGTCTCCGCGTAGAGCGCGGCGACCTGACGTCGGCCATGGGTGTCGGAGTTGGGAGAGAAGCCCAGGAAGTCGTTCGTGGACGGATCCAAGCCGGAGTCGGCCGGATTGAGCCCGGCGTAGGGCGGCCGGTAGTCGCTGTAGCCCTCGAAGCGGTACTCGCCGCCGAAGGCGCCGCTCATCTTCTGGCCGGCCCACAGGCTGAGGAGGTCGCCGCTGGCGCGGAAATCACCGCTGAGCAGACGCGTGATGCCGTTGCGGATGAAGCTGGAGCGGAAGGTGGACTGCACGCTTTCGGGATTCACGTACGGCCCCGTGACGACGAGCTGGCCGTTCTGCACCGCGAACGTGCGGGTGAACGGGTTGAAGGCCTTGGCGGGATCGCTCTGGTTGATGGCGGCGACGAGCAGGCTCTTCCGCGAGGGCCCCTCCTCGTTCTCGATCACGCGGGAAACAGACCAGAGGCCCGCGGCCTCCCAGGTCCACGAACCGGCGAGCTTGCCCCGCAGACCGGCGACGCCGCGGTAAACGGCGTTGTCGACGTAGTCGGTGCGTGTCGCGATGTCGGTGAGACGCTTGTTGGTGATGGAGACAGCGGCGGGGGTGCCGGTAAGGCGCGGGGAGCCGTCGGTGTTGGGCGCCCCGGTCGGGGACCAGAAGCGGTTGCCGAAGGGATTCCAGGGGTTGGTGACCGGAACGATGATGAAACCGTCCGTGCTCTGCGTGATGCCGTCGGGCTCGCGGTAAGTGACGCCCTGCGACTGGTAGAGCGAGGCGTCGACGAAAGCGGTGAGTCGGTCGGAGAGATCATATTCCGCCGCGGCGAAGACACTCGTGCGGCGGACCTTGGGCTGGATCACGCGGTAGGCGTTGTTATTCCAGTAGAAATCGCGCGTGACTCCGGCGCGGGAAGGCGTGGCGGTCCCGAAGGTGACGCCACCGGAGCCGTTGGGCTGGAGCACGAACAGACCGGAGGTGGCGGCAAGGGCCGCGGGAATGCCAGCGGGGCGGCCCCCGGTGAAGCCGGTGACGAATCCGGTCGGGGCCGTCGCGGTGACCGTGCCGAGCAGGAAGTTGCCGTACTCGGTGGTAGCGGACCGGGCGTTGAAGGTGGTGGTGGTGGGGGCGTCCCAGGGAGCCGGCGCCAGATTGGAGTGATCGGCGTCGGCCGAGAAGGCGCGATCGCGGGTGTAGATCGGCGCGCGGCGGTAATAGTCGGCCGTGATCATCGCTCGGCCCTTGCCCTTGGCGAAACCAAGGCCGTGCGTGAACGTCGCGCGGAACTCCTGCCCGTCGCTCTGGTCGGTCTGCGCGTAGCGCAGCGACAGCTCCGTGCCGCGGAAACTGCGCTGCATGACGTAGTTCACGACACCCGCGACGGCGTCGGTGCCGTAGACCGATGACGCGCCGTCGCGCAGCACCTCGACGCGCTCGAGGCCGCGATTGGGAAGCTGGTTGATATTGGTCGAAAGCGTGGGAACACCCGCCTCTCCCTGGCTGATGGCATGCGGCACGAGGCGCCGGCCGTTGAGGAGGATGAGCGTGTTGCTGGAAGCGATGCCGCGGAGCGAGACGCTCGCGTTATCACCGCGCGCGGTGGCCCCGAGGGTGGCCGTCTCGTTGCCGGGAAGGCCCGTCACCTGCGGCATCGCGGTGATCAGGTCGGAAGGCTGGGCCGCGTCGCGCACCTCGATCGCGCCCGCGTCGATCACGGTCACGGGCAGGACCTTCTCCACCTCCAGACGCTTGATGTTGGAGCCCGTGACCGTGAAGGCCTCCAGCTTGACGGTCTCTTCGCCGGCGCGCGGCGAAGTGGGCGCGGTTTGGGCCCCGGCAAACGAGACCAGGGAGAGGGCCAACGCCACGGAAAGGCGACGGGGGGGGACGGTGCGGTTCATGGTTTGAAAAAGGTACGAAAGGACCATCGGGATGGACGCAGGGACGAGGAGTCGGTGACGCGAGTCCGGACTAAAGACAAAAGGATTACTATGTGCGCCTTCGGACCTCGCGCAAACCACCCCGCCGGGGACGGAGCGTCATTTCATCGGCTCCACATGCACAGAAACGTCGCTAATCCGGTGCGCGGCCGAGGCTAAAAGCGCATCCTTCACCGCGTGCGCGATGGCGTGCCCGGCGGTGACCGTGAGGTTTCCGTCCACCCGCACCTGAATATCGACCAAGTGCGTGAGCCCGCTCTTGCGCATCCGCACCTTGTCGAGCGCGAGCACCCCGGGAACCGCGAGCGCCAGCGCCCGCACTTCCTGTTCGAAACCGGCGGGCACCGCCGCGTCCATCACATCACCCTGGGCCTTGAGCACCATGATGGCGCCGTTGAAGGCGATCACGATGCAGGCGAACAGCGCCGCCCAATCGTCAGCGACCTCCCAGCCCGGACCACCCCACAGGGCCAGGGCGATTCCCAGGAACGCGGCGGCCGAGGTCATCGCGTCTGACCAATGGTGCAAGGCCTCCACCCCGAGGGCCGTGCTGCCGGAAGCCTCGCCCGCCGCGCGGAGGCGACCGGAGAACCAGAGCTTCAACCCCACCACGAGAGCCAGCACCAGGAGGGTCCACCATGCGGGCGCCGCATGCGGCGTGACGATCTCGCGGACGGCGTGGTAACCCACAACCCCGGCCATCACGAAAACAAAGGCTGCGACGCCAAGGGCCGCCAGGGCCTCCGCCTTGCCGTGGCCGTAGGGATGATCGGCGTCGGGCGGACGAGCCGCGACCCGGAACCCGGTCCAGATCAGAAGGGAGGAAACGACATCGAGTATCGATTCAGCAGCGTCGGCCACGAGCGCGTAGGTGTTGCCCAAAAGACCGCCGGCCAGCTTCACCGCGGCGAGCCCCAGATTCAACGCGACGCCGCGCAAGACCAGCCGCGCGCCGGATTCAACGGGGCAGGAGGCGCGACCAGAAGATGGGATCTCCCCAGGCATTCCGACGGCAGTCTGCGCCCGCCGGGCGCCCGGGGCAACCCGGCGCTTTGCGGGAGCGCCGCCGACTGAGCGCATCGTTGACCAGCAATGGTCCATCGGGCAAAGTTCGCCCCATGACGGCGCCGACCACGATGTCAGCCCAGGATCCGGTGAAACAATTTTCCGTTTTCGCGGAGAATCGCGTGGGCCGCCTGCACGACCTCGCCGCGCTGCTCAAGCAGCACGACGTGCACCTGATGGCATTGACGGTGCTCGACACCACCGACAGCGCGATCGTGCGGATGGTGGTCGACGATCCCGATAAGGCGCGCGAGCTGATGGTGAACAACGATTTTCCCTACACGGAGGGCGAGGTGCTCGCGGTGGAGATCACCGACGAATCCCAACTCACCGGCGTGCTGGCGGCGCTCTTCGAGGCCGAAATCAACGTTCACTACGTCTACAGCTTCATCAAACGCCCCGAAGGCCGGAGCGCGCTGGCGATCAATGCCGAGGACACGGACGTGGCGGCGCAATCGCTGTCGCGACGCGGCTTCCGCGTGCTCACGCAAGGCGAGATCTCGCGCTGAAGGCGCCGCCTCCGGGCGCCGCGGGCGATCAACCCTGAACCTCGCCCATCTTATCGGCCTCGAGCTCGTAGAGGCCGGTCATGTAGCCGCTCTCGAACATCGCCCCCACCTTGAGCTGACCGTAGAAGGCCACCGGGACGTCCATCATCGGCGCCACGCCCTTCTTCATCTTGACGATCACCCACTCGTTCATGTTGGGGACCGTGCCGAAGCAGCAGGCGAGCGTGTTGCGCATCAGCAGGAACTCGACCACGAGCCCCTTCTCCATCTTTACCGGCACCATGTAGCCGGTCACCACGGCCTTCTTGCCGTTCCAGCCCTTGACGATCGGCGGGATCTGCTCCTCGCCCGAAGGCGGCTTGGCATTGGGATCGGCCGCGGGATCGAACGGCGGCGGCGTGAAAACGTAGGATGACAACTGATCGAACCCGAGCTTGAGGTAGCCGTTCTCCGATGGCGGATCCTGCGTGACGGGCGGCGCCGGATAGGGAGCCGGGATCAGGGATGGATCGGGAGCAGGCTGCGCCGAAAGAGAGACGACCGCGAAAAGGAATGGGACGAGGAGGGAGCGCGCTCGCATGATGGCCGGACCGTAGGCGGCGGCGCCGGATCGTCAAAAGGGAATTGCCACCTGGGCCACCCGCGGCGCCGGACGACGCCTTCGGTGGCGACCTCGGCACAATCCGCGGGGAACCGCCTCGGCCGCGCGCGGGAAATTGCCAGTTGAACGGCCGCGCGCGCCTTCTTTGATGGGTCCCAGCGGTGCGTTGCGCGCCCTTCCGCCCCCTTTTAACCAAAATCTCATGCCCAATCCCTGGACTGGAAAAGGAAACCCCTACACCCGTGAGGAGGTGCGCGCGCGCCTCCAGGCCACGCTCGATCAGGGCAAGGCCATCATCGCCGCCGGCGCAGGCACCGGCATCAGCGCCAAATTCATCGAGAAGGGCGGCGCCGACCTCATCATCATCTATAACAGCGGCCGCTTCCGCATGATGGGACACGGCTCCACTGCCGGCATGATGGCCTACGGCGACGCCAACGCCATCGCCATGGAGATCGGCGAATTCGAGGTGCTGCCTGTCGTCGAGGAGGTCCCCGTGATCTGCGGCGTGCACGCCACGGATCCACGCCGCCGGATGTGGCACTGGCTCGGGAAGGTGAAGGAGATGGGTTTTTCCGGGGTGAACAACTTCCCCACCCACACGATCGTCGACGGGCATTTTCGCGGTGTGCTCGAGGAAACCGGCATGAGCGTGCGCAAGGAATACGAGATGGTCGCGCTCGCGCGAAAGATGGACCTGTTCTCCATCGTCTACGTCGGCTCTCCCGAAGAGGCCGCCGAGATGGCCAAGGCCGGCGCCGACGCCATCATCGCCCACGTGGGCACCACCGTCGGCGGCAGTATCGGCGTCCGCAGCGCCGTCGTCAGCTGGGAGCACACCCTCAAGGTCACGCAGGACATCATCAACGCCGCCACCCAGGTGCGGAAGGACATCTTCTTCCTCGCCCACGGCGGGCCGATCAACACGCCCGAGGACGCCGACCGCGTGATCCGCCAGACCTCGGCCGTCGGCTTCGTCGGTGCGAGCAGTCTCGAGCGCATGGGCGTCGAGGAGTCGCTCACCGGCCTCACCCGCAAGTTCAAGTCCCTCACGGTGCCGCGCCGCTGAGCGGCGCGCCGCGGCGGCGGGCGGCGACGCCTCCGCGGCACGTTTCCCCTCCCGCCGCGTATCCGCGCCCTCCCCCGCCGCGTCTCGCCCCGCCTCCTCATGAACCCCGCCGACCGCCGCTTCGTGCAGATCGCCGACGCCCTGCGCGAGTCCAACGCCTGGACCAACAACGAGTGGCTGTGCCGCCCCGACTTGGTCGCGGCAGAGAAGCTCCTGCTCGTCCGCGCCAACATGGATCCGATGCATTGCCATCCGTTCCATTACCACCCGCACCGCGAGGAGATCATCCATGTGGTCTACGGCCGAGCCGAGCAATGGGTGGGTAACGAACGCCGCATCCTCGGTCCGGGCGAGATCGCCCACATCCCCGCCGGCACCGTGCACGCCACCTACAATCCCCACGCGGAACCACTCGTGTTCCTCGCCATCCTGTCACCGGCCAAGCTGCCCGCCGGCCAGGCCGAGGTGCCCGATCCCTGCGACGTGTCCACGCAGGAACCGTGGGCCTCGCTCCGCCGCGGTCTACCGGTCTGCCGCACCCGCGCCTGAAAAATTCCCCGCTCCACCGACCCCCTGAAACCCCTGGAAAAGCTCTCCCCATGAAACGCCTCTTGCTCCTCGCCCTCGCCTTCGCCTCCGCCGCGTTAGCGGCCGAGCCCCCTCTTCGCGTCTTTCTGCGCTCGGGCCCCAAGTCGCACGGCCCCGGCGCCCACGACTACCCGCGCTTCAAGGCGGAGTGGGTCCCGATGCTGCAGGCGCGCGGCGCGCAGGTCACCGCCGCCGACGCTTTCCCGACGCGCGAGCAGCTCGCGCAGACCGACGTGCTGGTCCTCCACGCGCAGGAGGCCGGCAACATCCCCGCCGCCGAGGACCGCGCCAACCTGATGGAGTTTCTCCGGCGCGGCGGCGGCGTCGTCGCCATCCATGCCGGCCTGGTCACGCGCGATCCCGATTGGTTCAAACCAATCATGGGCGGAACGTGGCGGCAGGGCGTCACCAAGTGGCTCGAGGCGCCCATGCATCTCTATTTCACCGATCGCGACCACCCGATCACCAACGGGGTCTCCAACTGGGCCATGAACGACGAGATCTACTACGATCTCGACCTCCTGCCCGAGGCCCGCGTCCTCGCCACCGCCTACACCCCGAAGGCGATCGACACCGGCGGGCGCGGCAACCGCGAGGCCCAGGCCCGTGCCGCCGAGGCGGTCGCTCTGCGCAAGGGCGTCAACATTTACGACGTCCAGCCGCAGATGTGGACCTACGAGCGACGCCTCGAGGGCGCCGCAAAGCCGTACCGCGCCTTCGTCTCCATCCCCGGCCACCTCCACGAGAACTTCAACCGCGCGAACTACCGCGCCATCATCCTCCGCGGCATCGCCTGGGCCGGCCAGCGCGCCAACGTCGACGAGCTCTGCCGCCCCGAGGAGCTGGGCGACACGCTACGTTATCCGGCCGACGGCCCCACGCACCCGTCGAAAGCCGCCGCCAAGATCGAAGTCCACCCCGAGTTCAACCTGTCCCTCGTTGCCGCCGAACCGCTGGTGAACAAGGTCATGAACCTGGACTGGGACGAACGCGGCCGTTTGTGGGTCGCCGAGACCCCCGAATACCCCAACGGCCGCCGCACTCCCAACGTCGAGCCGTGGAAGGACAGCGGCTACCTGCGCGGCGCCCGCGCCGACCGCGCACCCGAGGACCGCATCTCCATCCTTTCCGACACCGACGGTGATGGCGTGATGGACCGCAAGCAGGTGTTCGCCGACCAGCTCGAGCTCGTCACCAGCTTTGTTTTGCACCGCAACGGCGTGATTACCGCGGCGGCGCCCGACATCTGGTTCCTGGAAGATACCGACGGCGACGGCGTGGCCGACCGCCGCGTGAAGCTCTACACCGGACTCGGCATCCGCGACACGCACGCGGTCATCAACAACCTGCGCTGGGGCCTCGACGGCTGGATCTACGCGACGCACGGCTACTCCTCGGGCGAGGTGAAGTCGGGTGACGGCCTGCGTACCTTCGCCACCGGCGGCAGCGGCGTCGTGCGCTTCAAGCCCGACGGCTCCGCGTTCGAGCAATACAGCAGTCGCAATGGCAACACCTGGGGCCTCGAGACCACGTGGGACGGTCAGATTTTCTGGACGCAGCCCACGAGCGGCACGGTGTTTTTCCACACCCTGCTGCCCGAAAGCGTGCTGGCGAAAGGCAAGATCCCCGGCACGACCTCGTGGAAGGGCCTGATCGTGAACCAACCGACGTTCCCGCTCCTGACCTGGCCGGAGCAGGCCTACGCGCAGATCGACCAAGTGGGGCGCTTCACCGCCGCCGCCGGATGTGCTCTCTACGAGGGCGGCGCCTGGCCGGAACGCTGGAATTACAGTTACTTCACCGGCGAGCCGACGCTCAACATCGTCCACCATCAGTTCGTGCGCCGCGAGGGCGTGAGCTACGAGGTTTCCCGTGAAACAGGCCGCGAGCAGACGGAGTTCATGCGCAGCCGCGACCTTTGGTTCCGGCCGATCGAGACCCGCGTCGGACCCGACGGCGCGCTCTATGTGATCGATTTCTACAACCAGGCGGTGATCCACAACGATACCCGCGGCCCGGTCCACGGTCCCGCCAACGCCGCGGTCCGCCCGGATCGTGACCACTATTTCTCGCGCATCTGGCGCGTGCAGCACAAGGAGGCGCGGAAACTCGCGGCGCCGGCGCTCGACCGCCGCGACCTGCCGGGCCTCGTGCGCGCGATCGAGACCAGCCCCAACGCCCATGTGAAGAAGCTGGCGTGGCGCCTCGCGCTGGAAAACCACGGCGCCGCCGGCGCCAAGGCCCTCGCCGCCGTCTCCCGCCCGCCGATCGGCAGCCTCGCCGAGCAGCGTCACGCCGCCGCCCGCACCGCCACCACGCCCGCGCAACGCGAAGCGGTTCTGGCCGAGTACGCGCGCGCCAACGATGACTGGACGCGTTCGGCGCTGATCGCCGCCGCGGCGGACCACGCCGCGGAGTATCTTACCTTGGCGCTTAACGCCCCCAACTCCGCCGCCCTCGCCTCCCTTGTCTCCGCCCTCGCGCCCGCCGTCCCGGCTGATCGCGCCGCCGCGCTCGTCCAAGTCGCGGCCAACGCGCCGGCCGCGAACGCGCCGGTGAAGGTGGCGCTGCTCCGCGGTCTCGCCCAGCAGGAGAACACTCCGGCGGTCGTCGACGCCGCCACCGGCCGCCTTCTGCAGCGCCTGCTCGGCGACTCGGCCACCGTGGCCGCCGCCCTGCAGCTCGTGGCGAAGTGGGACCGCACCGGCCAGCTCGCCGCAGCCGCCGAGCCGGTGGTGCGCCAGATGCAGCGCGACCTCGTCGACCGCGCGCAGCCCGACGCCCGGCGCGCCGAAATCGCCGCCAGCCTCCTCAGCCTGAAACAGTCCCGCCCGCCCGCGCTCGCCGCCGTCGCCGAACTGCTCAAGGAGCCGGGCACCTCCTCCTCCCTTCGCGGCGCGCTCACCGCCGCCCTCGGAGCCGCGCCCGGCAAGGATGCCGATGCCGTGCTGATCGAAGCGTTCAAGGCCACGCAATCGCCTACCGTCTTCGAGCAGATCATCCGCCGGCCCGAGACTTCCCAGGCCTTGCTGGAGGCGCTGCGCTCCGGCGCGATCGCCACCAAGGAAGTCGGCCCCGGCAACCTCGCCCGCCTCCGCACCCACCCGAACCGCGCGGTCGCCAACGCCGCCGCCAACGTGCTCGAGAAACTCAGCCCCGAGGCCGGTCAGAAGGACGAACTCATCGCCAAGCTCATGCCCGAGGTCACCAAGGCCGGGAACGTGGCCAACGGCCGCATGGTGTTCACCGCCGCGTGCGCGATCTGCCACAAGTACGGCGACATCGGCCTGCGCGACGTCGGTCCGCCGCTCGCCGGAATCGGCTCGAAGAGCACCTTGGAGCTGCTCACGCACATCGTGGATCCAAACCGCCAGGTGGAGCCGAACTACTGGCAGTGGAACCTCACGACCAGGAAGGGTGAGACGCTCGTCGGCGTCATCGTGAACGAGAACGCCAACACCGTCACGATCCGCAATCAGGGCGGCGACACCGAGGTGCGCCGGGAAGACATCACGGGCCGCGAGAACACGCGTCGTTCGTTGATGCCGGAGGGCCTTGAGGGCCTGGGGGCGGACGGCCTCAGGGATGTCATCGCGTTCCTCGCCTCGACCAGCACGCCGGCCTCCGCCGGCAGCGCTCCGGCTCCGGCCAAGAAAGCCGGCAAGGGCAAAGCCGCCGCCAAAACCACCGGAACGCCGCAACCCGCCGCGGCTGCCGTCGCCGGCAAGACGGCGACCGAGGGCCCGAAGGAAGGCGGGAAGAACGACCGCCCGCTGCCCCCCGTGGAAAAGGTGCAGTGGGAGACGGGCAAGACCCGCGTGCTCATCATCGGCGGCGGCAGCTCGCACAAGTTCACGGAGTTCTTCGGCGCGACCGATAGCGCCACGCTCCGCGCGGCCGGCTTCAGCGTCGCCTACACCGAGGACCGCGATCAAGCGGCGGCCGAGTTGGCCGCGGCCGACGTCGCAGTCGTGAGCGTGAACCGGATGTTTTTCGACACCCCGGCCTACCGGAAGGCGCTGTTCGCCTTCGCGGCCGCGGGCAAAGGCATCGTGATGCTGCACCCGGGCACCTGGTACGCCTTCCAGAACTGGCCGGAGCTGAACGCCAAACTTGTGGGCGGCGGCTCCCGCGGTCACGACAAGCTCGGACCGTACTCGGTGAACGTGCTCAAGGCCGAACACCCCATCATGCGCGGCGTGCCAGCGAAGTTCGAGGTGATCGATGAACTTTATTACGTGAACGCGGAGCCGGAAAAAATCCCGGCCGGCACCTCCGCGATCGAGGTGCTCGCGGCGAGCTCACCCAGCATCAAGTTCGGCCAGCCACACCCGGTGGCTTGGATCACCCGCCACGATACCGCGAAGGTCGTCGGCTTCACTCTCGGCCACGACGAGCGCACGCATGACCACCCCGCGTTCAAGACCCTGCTGGTGAACGCCGTGAAGTGGGTCGGGGGAAAGTAGGTCGCCCAAAGATCGAACGGGCAGGACCGGTCGCTTGGTCGGCACCCAGCTTGACGGCAAGCTGGTTTGCTGGTTTTCTGGCCTCATGAAGACCACGCTCGACCTGCCCGATGACCTCGTGCGGGAGCTCAAGCTCCGGAGCGTGCACGATCGCCTGAAGCTCAAGGACGTCGCCGCCAGTGCACTGCGGCGTGGCTTGGGCCTCGAAAGCTCCGCGGTCGCCAAACCCGAGCAATTGCCCAAGGGCCTCGGGGTGAGCCCGCAGGGCTTCCCAGTGTTCAACTGCCGCGCCGGCACCCCGGGGAAGAGGATGAGCGCCCGGGAAATCGTCGCCCTGGAACAGGAAATCATCGCCGAAGAGGATCTGAACCGTGGCGGGCTCGCTCATTGACTCCAACGTCTGGGTCGCGGCGACCTTTTCCACCCACGAGTTCCACGCGACCAGTCTCGCGAGTCTCGAAGCGGCCACTCCGGCGAATCCGGCCGTTTTCTGCCGCGCGACGCAACAGAGCTACCTGCGGCTGGTGACTTCCCCGCGGATGCTCGCGCGCTACGGAGCCGAGGGTATGACCAACCGCCACGCCCTCGCCGCCCTGGCCGCGCTGGAACGGCTTCCTTCCGTGCGGGTGCGGGAAGAACCACGCGGCCTCTCCGCGCTCTGGCATCGCCTCGCCTCCCGCGAAACCGCTTCCCCGAAAGTTTGGATGGACGCCTACCTCGCGGCTTTCGCCATCGCGGCCGACCTCGAACTCGTGACCTTGGATCGCGATTTCCAGGTTTACTCACCGGAAGGCCTGCGGACGCGCTTCCTCGCGCCGCCGCGCTGAAACCCTCGCGGCGAACGCACGTCCGCTTCCCCGCCACCCCATGCCCACCATCGCCGTCCTCGGCACCTTCGACACCAAGGGCCCGGAACACGCGTTCGTCGCCGACCGCATCCGCGCCCGCGGACATATCCCGCTGCTGATCAACGTGGGGTGCCTCGGCGCGCCGACGATCAAACCCGACGTCACCGCCGAGGAAGTCGCCGCGCGCGGCGGCGAAAACTGGCGGGAGATCCTCGCGCGCAAGGACCGCGGCGAATCCGTCTCGCTCATGGGCCGCGGGGCGGCCGCGATTCTCTCAGAAATGGCCGTCACCGGAAGGATCCAGGGAGTGATCTCGCTCGGCGGCGGCGGCGGCACCGCCATCGCCACCTCCGGCATGCGCGCCCTGCCCATCGGCCTCCCCAAGCTGATGGTGTCGACCCTCGCGAGCGGCCAGACCGCGCACTACGTCGGCACCACCGACATCACGATGATGCCCGCCGTCGTGGACGTCGCCGGCATCAACCGCGTCTCGCGAGCCATCTTCGCCAACGCCGCCGGTGCGGTCTGCGGCATGGTCGAGTCCCGCCAAGCCTCCCCTTCCGCCACCGCCGATCGGCCGCTCATCGTCGCCAGCATGTTCGGCAACACGACGTCGTGCGTCACCGAGGCCAAGCGGATCCTCGAGGAGGCCGGCTACGAGGTGCTGGTCTTCGCCGCCACCGGCAACGGCGGCCGAGCGATGGAATCCCTCATCGGCAGCGGGCTCGTCGCCGGCGTGCTCGACATCACCACCACGGAATGGGCCGACGAACTTGTCGGCGGCGTGCTGACCGCCGGGCCGGAGCGCCTCGACGCCACCGCGCGCGCGAAAATCCCCGCCATCGTCACTCCCGGCTGCCTCGACATGGTGAACTTCGGCGAGCCGTCCACCGTGCCGGCGAGGTTCGCCGGACGGAATTTCTACCAACACAACGCGCAGGTGACGCTCATGCGCACCACGCCCGCGGAATGCGCCGAGCTCGGACGGATTTTGGCGGAAAAGCTCAACCGCTACCCGGCGCCGGTCACCTTCCTCATCCCTCGCCGCGCGATCAGCGTGATCAGCGCCGCCGGAAAGCCATTCCATGACCCGGCGGCCGATGCCGCGCTTTTCTCCGCCGTGAAGGCTGGGCTGCGGTCCGACATCCCGGTGGTCGAACTCGACGTCGAGATCAACGACCGCGCGTTCGCGCGCGCCTGCGCTGAAACCTTGCTGCATTCCCTCGGCCGCGCATGACGCCGGTCCTCGAGTGCGTCCCCAACTTCAGCGAGGGCCGCGACCCCGCGGTCATCCGTGCCATTGCCGAGACGATCGGTTCCGTACCGGGCGCGAAAGTGCTGCACATCGACCCGGGCCACAGCGCTAACCGCACGGTCGTCACGTTCGCCGGCGCACCGGCCTCGGTGACTGAAGCCGCGTTCCGCGCCATCCGCCGCGCCGGGGAATTGATCGACATGACTCGCCACCACGGCGAGCACCCGCGCCTCGGCGCGACCGATGTCTGCCCGCTGGTGCCGGTCAGCGGGATCACGCTCGACGAAGCCGCGGTCCTCGCCCGCGCGCTGGCCGAGCGCGTCGGACGCGAGCTCAACCTGCCCGTCTACCTCTACGAGCACGCCCAGCCGGACCCTGCGCGCCGCAACCTCGCTGACATCCGCGCCGGCGAGTACGAGGGGATCGCGGCGAAGCTTTCTCGTCCGGAATGGCGACCCGACTTCGGGCCCGCCGCCTTCGACGCCCGGCGCGGCGCGACCGTCATCGGCGCGCGCGATTTTCTTGCCGCGTACAACGTCAACCTCGACACGACCTCCCGCGACCTCGCGCATGAGATCGCGTGCGACGTCCGAACCTCGGGCCGGGTGATCCGATTCCCCGGCGGTGCGGAGAAACACGTTCCCGGCACGCTGCGCGCCGCAAAGGCGATGGGGTGGTACATCCCCGAGTACGGCCGGGCGCAGGTCTCCATGAATCTCCCCGACCTCGCGGTGACACCGGTCCACGCCGCGTTCGAGGCGGTGCGCCACGCCGCGGCGGCGCGCGGCGTCCGCGTGACCGGATCCGAACTGATCGGCCTCCTGCCGCTGGGTTCCCTGCTGGCAGCGGGCCGGCACTTCGCGGGGGCGGCGGTCGGAGCCGAAGAGGACCGCTTGCTCGACAAGGCCGTGCGCGGTCTGGGCCTGGATGATCTCCGTCCCTTCGATCCCAAGGCGCGGGTCATTGAAAGGCTGCTGGGTAAAACCTGACGGCAAAGGTGAAAACACGGTTTGGCAAAGCGGCCGCGTCGCGCACCGTACGGCCATGCCCACCAGACCCCGTCTCGCCCTCGCGGCGCTTGCCGTCCTGCCATCCTTGAACGCGCAGACTCCTCCGCCCGCCGATCCGTATGTCTGGCTTGAGGAAGTGACCGCCGAGCGCTCGCTCGCGTGGGCCCGCGATCGCAACGCGGTCTCGCAGCGCGAACTGGAAGCCCAGCCCGACTTCAAGCCGATCCAGGAGCGGCTGCTCGCGATCCTCGATTCAAAGGAGCGCATCCCGTACGTCTCCAAACAGGGCGCGCACTATTACAACTTCTGGCGCGACGCGCGGAACCCCCGCGGGGTCTGGCGTCGCACGTCGCTCGAGGAATTCAGGAAACCCGAGCCGAAGTGGGAAACGGTCCTCGACCTCGACGTCCTTTCCACCGCGGAAAAGGAGAATTGGGTATGGAAGGGCGCCGACTGGCTGGAGCCCGACCTCGACCGCGTGCTGCTCAGTCTCTCGCGCGGCGGCGCCGACGCCACCGTCACCCGGGAATTCGATCCGATCGCGAAGACGTTCGTCGCCGGCGGCTTCACCCTCCCGGAGGCCAAGAGCGGCACCTCGTGGCGCGACCGCGACACCTTGTACGTCGGCACCGACTTTGGTGCGGGCAGCCTCACCGACTCCGGTTACCCGCGGGTCGTGAAGGAATGGCGGCGTGGCACACCGCTCGCCTCCGCGAAGGTCGTCTTCGAGGGCACCAAGACGGACGTGAGCGTCAGCGCCTACACGACGGTCGAGCCTGGCTTCCGGCGCGATTTCGCGCGGCGCGCGGTGACCTTCTTCACCGCGGAGCACTTCGTCCGTGACGGGGACGGTTTCCGGAAACTGGACCTTCCGGCCGATGCGCGGATGGGCACGTGGCGCGAGTACCTGCTGGTGACGCTCCGCGATGACTGGAAGACGGGCGGCCGCACCTTTCCGGCCGGCGCGCTCCTCGCGCTGCCGTGGGAGAGTTTTCATGCCGGCAAACGCGACTTCGCGATCCTCTTCGAACCCGGCTCGCGGAAGTCCCTCGCGGGCTACAGCCGCACGCGCCACCACCTGATCGTCAACGAGCTCGATAACGTGCGGAACCGCCTGTTCCTGCTTACGCCGGGAGCGGCCGGGAAATGGAGCCGCGAGCCGCTCGCAGCACCGGAGTTCGGCAGCGTCTCCGCGAGCGGGATCGACGATGAAACCGACGACTTCTGGCTAACCGTCGACGACTTCCTCACTCCGCCGAGCCTCTACCGGGGCACAGTGGGGCAGCCCGGACGCGAGCTGCTGAAGCAGCTGCCGGCGTTCTTCGCCGCAGACGGGCACGAGGTCACGCAGCACGAGGCGGTGTCGAAGGACGGCACCCGCATCCCGTATTTCCAGGTCGCCCGGCGCGGACTGAAGCTCGACGGCAGGAACCCGACGCTCCTCTACGGCTACGGCGGATTCCAGCTGTCGCAGACGCCCGGCTACCGGGCCGCGATGGGCGCGGCGTGGCTCGAGCGCGGAGGTGTCTACGTCCTCGCCAACATCCGCGGTGGCGGGGAGTTCGGTCCCCAGTGGCACCAGGCCGCCCTCAAGGCCAAACGCCAGCGCGCCTACGACGACTTCATCGCGGTCGGCGAGGATCTCGTCCGACGCAAAGTGACCGCGTCGCGCCATCTGGGTATCCAGGGCGGCAGCAACGGCGGCCTGCTTGTCGGCGCGGTGTTCACCCAGCGGCCCGATCTGTTTAACGCGGTGGTCTGTCAGGTGCCGCTGCTCGATATGCGCCGTTTCCACACGCTCCTCGCGGGCGCCTCGTGGATGGGCGAGTACGGCAATCCCGACGTCCCCGCGGAGTGGGACTATATCTCGCGCTACTCGCCCTATCAGAACGTCAAGGCTGGCGTGAAATATCCCCGCGTGTTGTTCACCACCTCGACGCGCGACGACCGCGTGCATCCGGCCCACGCGCGCAAGATGGTCGCGCGGATGCTCGAGCAGGGTCACGATGTGCTCTATTATGAGAACATCGAGGGCGGCCACGGCGGCGCGGCCAACAACCGCCAGTCCGCCTACATGAACGCCCTCGCCTACGCGTTTCTGCTGAAGCAGCTCCGCTGAGCCGCGGCGGGCTACGTACTACCGTAGCCCGGAAACGTGTTTTCTTGCGAAGATTTACCTCGGTCGCACTGGCTTCGCATTCATCTGCGCGGCCTGCGAATTAAGTCGGCTGCCATCGGAATGGCCTTCAACCGTCTGGCCGGTAAAATTATCCGCAGCTAGCAGCCGCGGCTACATCGAGCCCAGCTCATCCGTGTCGATCGGTGTCCATCCGTGGTTACTCACGCGCGGAGCGATTCGGGAGCTTGATCCGACCTACTGCCTAGGCCTGTGGATAGGACTCTGCGAACTCGGATCGGGCCTCGGTGACCTCCATGTTCCTACTTAACTCCCCTTCGGTTGCGGCGGAGCCGCGCCGGCATCAAAGCCCGAGGAAACTCCGCGCGTTTTCCGTAGAGATCCGCGCCAGCTCCACCGGTGGGACGCCGAACAACCCCGCCGCGAACTCCGCCGTGTGCCGCACGAACGCGGGTTCGTTCGGTTTTCCGCGGTGCGGCATCGGTGTGAGATAGGGCGCGTCGGTCTCGAGCATGAACCGCGCGAGGCCCTGCGCGAGGGCCGCCGCCCGCACGGCCTCGGCCGTCTTGTAGGTGATAATGCCGGTGAACGAACCGAGACCGCCGCGCCGGTTAAGTTCGCCGATCTCCGCCGCGCCCTCGGTGAAGCAGTGAAACACCACCCGGCGCCAGTCGACACCGCTGGCCTCAATCATCGCGACACACTCCGCGAAGGCCCCGCGCGAATGCACCACCAGCGGCGCGTCCAGACGTCGCGCGATCGCCAACTGCCCCGCGAAGGCCGCCTGCTGCCAACCGAAGATACGCGCCGCCTCGTCGGGATCCTTGGGCAGATGGAAACGGTCGAGGCCGCACTCGCCGAGCGCCACCGGCCGCGGTTCAATCTTCCAGCGCGCCTCGATTCCCGCCACCGCCACCTCCCAGCCGGCGTCGACTGAACACGGATGCAACCCGACGGTGTGGCGCACGAGTCCGTCGGCGGAATGCTTCGCCGCGAGTCCGCGGTAAAGCTCCCAATCATCCGGACCCGTGCCGATGGTGACCATCGTCGCAACGCCCGCCTGACGCGCACGCTCCAGCACCGCCGGCAGGTCACCCCGTCGCGCGAACGACTCCAGGTGGGTGTGCGTGTCGAAGAGCTCCATCGCGGGATCAGGCGCGTGGCGCAGAGCCCGTCGCAGCGGTCAGACCTTCGCGCTGTTGTCGCACTTGAAGTGGACCTGTGACCGCCGAAGCCCGAGGGCCTTGAGCGCGGACGTCTGCGCCGGATTGCGGCGCTCGATCAGGAAACGCTCGCGCTCCGCCTCCTCCTCGGCCGCCGCCAGCGCGGCCACGCAAATCATGCCCACGGCATCGTCCGGCAGCCGGCGGGCGGGAAATCCCGCGTGCGTGGTGAGCCAGCGCAGCGAGGCCGCGAGGCAGGGATCCAGGGCAGACGTGCTCATCGGCGGGAGAATGCCTCTTCCCAAGCCCCGGCGTCGAACCCTGTTAGCGCCACGCCGTCGCCGAGCGCAAAGGGGCGTTTCACAAGGTTGCCGTTGCCGCCCAGGAGCGCCAATGCCGCAACCTCGGAGAGGCCGGGCAGTTTCTCGCCCAGCCCCTGCTCCCGGTAATCCGCGCCGGAGGTGTTGAAGAGACGTCGGATCTCGCCGTCGCGCGCCGCCAGCATGCGGCGCAATTCCGCCAACGAAGGCGGGGTCTCCCGAATCGGGCGTTCCTCAAACGGCACGCCCCGCTCCTGCAGCCACTTCGTGGCGGCGCGGCAGGTGGAACACTTGGCGTAGGTGTAGACGGTCAGCATGGCGCGATCACTTCACCCATGATTCATGCTGGATGACAAACTGCCAGCGTCCTCGGTACTGACCCAACTCCCCGAAGAACCGCATCGTGGCGCCCTCGCGGGACTCGGACCGCAGCCGGCCGCGGAGGGCCTCGTCGGGCACCCACACGTCGAAGGTTTCGCCGCGAAGCTCCACCGCCAACCGTGAGCCTGCCGCCACGCGTCCTTCGACGCGCACCAGGCGGCCCTTGAACTCGTCCTGCTGCAACCGCGTGCCCGCTGGCAGGGCGTCCGGACGCAACGCGCGGCCGGCGAGATCCATTTTGGCGTAGTCGATCGTTTTCACCGCGTCGCCGGTCACGCCTCCTTCGGAGGCGTTCTTCAGCGCGAGCCAGCGATCGCGACGGCCGTCCGGAACGGCCTTGAAGGTGGCGGCGACCGGAAAGTGATCCGAAAAACCGGCCCCCGCCGGACCGTCGAAGGTCCATCGCACCGGCAGGCCTTCCGCATCGGCGTTAAGGCCGGCGAATTTTCCCACCGCAAAGGAATTGTCGACGTACTGGACGCCCTGGTGGTCGTACAACCCGCGCGAGATGATGAGGTGCATCAACGTGCCCCACTCGCCGCGGTAGGTGTCGCTGCCGCGCTGCTCCGCCGGAAGCTCGAACCAGAGGTTGTAGAGCGGACGCCCCGGCTGCCGCACCGCGAGCTCGTTGCCCTGGGAGCCGAGCACATCGTTGATGCCGGTCTCCTTCATGCGCGGGTAACGCTGGCGCTGGTTGTACTGCGAGTTGAGGTCGCCGCCGATGATGATGTCGGCGTTGGGATCGGAGGAGAGGATTTCGTCGAGCCGGGTCCGCAGGGTACGGGCATTGGCGACACGCACCGGCTCGGACTCCGGGTCGCTCGCACCCGATTTCCAATGGTTGGCGAAGAGATACAGCGGCGCGCCGTCGACGTCCGTCTGCACCTCGAGGATCGCGCGTGCGTTCAGCGTGGCATGGGAGCGCACATTCCGCACCGGCAGCCGCGTCAACACCGCGCACCGGATCTCCTGGCGGCGTTCGGAACCTGGTGCGGTGACGTTCTCGCCGGTGATGACCCGGTAGCCCGTGATACCGGCGTCGGCCAAGGCCTTGAGCAGCAGCGCCTCGGCGGGCAGGTCGGCCACCGCGGGGTCCAGCGTTTTGGCAGCCAGCAGCTGATCCAGAGTCTTCCCGCGAAGCCGCGCGAGGATCGCGTCGTAATCAGGCGCGGCGGCTCCGGGCGTGGCGTCGACCTCGATCTCGCTCAGGAGCAGGACGTCGGGTCCGCGACCGCCGTCGAACTTGGCCACGACGCCCGCGATGTTGCGCAGCTTGGTGAGGGCGTGGGCCGGCGTGTACCGCGCGGACTGGTAGTCCTCGTAGCCGCTGACGCCGTCGAGATCGAAGAGGTTCTCCACGTTGTACGCGACCACCGTGAAAGTCCGCGCCGGCAGCTGCGGCGCGAGCAGCACGACGAGGATCGCTGAAAGACGAAGGAACGGGCGCATTCGGCGTAGTTGAGGCGCGCGGTTGACCGACGCAACCCTCCGCCCGCACTGTCGCGCTCCGTGAAGGAGCCCATACTCGAGGTAAGCCGCCTGCGCGTCGCGCGGGGCCGGGCCGTCATCCTCCGCGACATCAGCTGGCGGGTAGCGGCGGGCGAACACTGGGTCGTCCTGGGAGCCAATGGCTCGGGCAAGACCTCGCTGCTGAAGGCGTTGACGGGCTTTCTTTCCCCGACCGCGGGCGGCTTCGCGGTGCTCGGCCGCCGCTACGGCGCGAGTGATTGGCGGGAACTGCGGCTGCACCTCGGGGTGGTCACGAGCGCCTTCCAGCAGTCGATCCCTCCGTCGGAGGTGGCCCTCGAAACGGTGATGAGCGGCAAATACGCGCAGCTCGACCTCTGGCACGCCGGCACCCGCGCCGACCGCACCGCGGCGCGTCGCCTAATGCGCCTGGCCGGCATCGCCCGCCTCGCCGACCGCGAGTGGGCCTATCTTTCCCAAGGCGAGCGGCAACGGGTCCTGATCGCCCGCGCGCTGATGGCGCGCCCGCGGCTGCTCATCCTCGATGAGCCCTGCGCGGGCCTCGACCCCGTGGCGCGCCATCGTTTCCTCGCGAGCGTCGAACGGCTCGCCCGCCACCGCGGGTCGCATGCCACCTCGCTCGTGCTGGTGACCCACCACGTCGAGGAGATCACCCCGGCCTTCACGCACACCCTGGTGTTGAAATCCGGCCGTGTACTCGCCGCCGGGCCGCGCGTGGAGGTACTGACCTCGACCGTATTGTCCAAAGCCTTCGGCGCCCCGCTGCGGCTGCGTCAAAAGGGCGGCGTACTCCAACTGGCCGGCGCGGCCACCCGGTGATGAGGATCATCTCCTTCAGCCTCGGTCTGGTGTGCGCCGCCACGGCTCTGATCGCGGCGCCGACAGCCGACCTCGCGCAATGGTCGGTGGAACAGATGCCGGGCGGCTCCGTGAAAGTGGAGGGCGACGCCCTCGTGATCCGCGACGCCGGTGGCTGCACGGTCTGGTGGCGCGAGCGGCTGACCGCCCCGGTTGAAATCACCTACGAGGCGAAGGTCGTCGTGGCGGGTGGTCCCTTCGACCGGCTCTCGGACCTGAACTGCTTCTGGATGGCGCTGGATCCGAAATTGCCCGGCGCGATACCCGCCGGTCGCACGGGTCGCTTCGCCGACTACAATAACCTGCACACCTACTACGTCGGCCAAGGCGGTAACAACAACACGACCGTGCGGTTCCGCCGCTACGACGGTAGCGACGCCCGCCCCCTGCGCCCGGAGCACGACCTCGCTACCCCGCGACTCCTCCTGCGCCCCAACCACACCTACCGCCTCCGCCTCGTCGCCCGAGATGGCGTCGCCGAGTACTGGTGCGACGACGAACTCATCTTCACCCACCGCGACCCCGCCCCGCTCATCTCCGGCTGGTTCGGCCTGCGGACGGTGAGGAGCCGTCTCGAGATCAGGAATTTCAAGGTGCGGGAGAGCAGTCTTTCAAGGCGCTGAGCCGCTTTTTTCCGGTCACCGCACGCCAGATCTCACCATCAGAAACGTCCCCGCGCGACTCCATCGGCGCCTCAAGGCCCGCGCCGTAAGTCACGGGCGCACCTTGGGGCAGGAAGTGATTTCGATACTTTCCGTTGCCCTTGAGGAAAGTCACCGCGGCGACGCAAGAGGCGTCGTTGCCGGGTCCCGACAATTCCGACGGCGCTTCGCCGTGGTGGTCACGCCCCAGGAAATCGACCGCTACAAACGTCAAGGCAGGCCGTGATTCGCGAGGTTGGTTATTAACCTTTTCGCCCTCGCCCGCCGTTGGCCGCCGCGCTGGGCTGCGGGCATGACGATCGACTCCGAGGACCTGCTGGAGCGTTTCTGCCGCTACGTGCGCATCGAGACGCGGAGCGACGCGCACGGCACCGGCACACCCAGCACTCCGTGCCAGTGGGCGCTGCTGCGACTGCTGGAACGCGAGCTGCGGGAAATCGGCGCGGCCGACGTCGCGATCACGGAGCACGGCTACGTGCTCGCCACAATCCCTGCCACCACCCGGCGGTCCAGCGTCCCAACGATCGCCTGGTTTGCGCATGTCGACACCGCCACGGAGCTCCCGGGTGGAGCGCGTCCGATCGTGCACCGCGCCTACGACGGCCGGCCGATCACGTTGCCCGATGATCCCGCGCAGGTGCTGGATCCAGCGGCGCTGACATACCTCCGGAGGGCTCAGGGCGAGGACATCATCACCGCCAGCGGCACGACGCTGCTTGGCGCGGACGACAAGGCGGGCGTCGCCATCGTGATGGCAGCCGCGCGCCACCTGCTGCGCCACCCGGAGATTCCGCATGGTTCGATCCGGGTTTGCTTCAACCCCGACGAGGAGATCGGGCGCGGCGTGGAGCAGCTGGATCTCGCGCTCGTCGGGGCCGCGGCGGCCTACACTCTCGACGGCAGCGAGCGGGGCGAGGTGAACTACGAGACCTTTTCGGCCGACGGCGCGCGGGTGGAGTTCACCGGTGTCGCGGCCCACCCGGGCTGGGCGAAGGACACGATGGTCAATGCGCTCCGGCTGGCCGCGCGCTTCGTGGCGGCGCTGCCACCGGAAGTGTCGCCGGAGCGCACCGCCGGTCGCCACGGGTTCGTCCATCCGGTCGAGATCTCGGGCAACAGCGAACATGCGACCGTGCGGCTGATCCTGCGCGACTTCGAGTTGGACGGGCTTGCGGCGAAACGCGCGCTCGTGGAGCACGCCGTCGCGGTGGTGCGGGCGGCCGAACCGCGGGCCCGCGTGGACGTTCATTTTTCCGAGCAGTACCGCAACATGCGCTACTGGCTCGAGAAGGACATGCGACCGGTCGAGTTCGCCCTCGCCGCGGTGCGGCGCGCGGGAATCGAGCCGGTGGTAAACGCGATCCGTGGCGGCACCGACGGCTCACGCCTCACCGCGCGGGGCCTGCCCGCGCCGAATATTTTCACGGGCATGCAGGAAGTGCACAGCCAGCGCGAGTGGGTATCGCTCCACGACATGACGCGGAGCGTCGAGACGTTGTTGCACCTCGCTCGCCTCTGGGAAGAGCAGGGCTAAGCCGGACAACTCATCCGCCCGGCGTCCGCCGCTCGCGCCAGTGGCGGGCGATCTGCAGGAGGACGACCGGACCGAAGATCCAGACCACCTGGAGCGGAAACACCTTGCGAGCGTCCGCCTGATGCCACGCCGCCAAGGCGGCCGCGACATAGGCGAGACGATGCAGGTTCTTCCACGCGCGCGCTCCCATCCGGCGCACGACCGCGTTGAGGCTGGTCACGGTCAGCACGAGGAGGATCAGGAGCGCGCCCAACCCCGCGAGTTGGAACGGTTTTCCGATCTCCTTGGTGAAGGTCTCGAAGGTGCCA
Organism: uncultured Opitutia bacterium; assembly: GCA_903900845.1. Classification (GTDB taxonomy): domain Bacteria; phylum Verrucomicrobiota; class Verrucomicrobiia; order Opitutales; family Opitutaceae; genus ER46. Next base: position 9,829 of record CAIUOU010000122.1, on the reverse strand, counting down.
TCGTAGACGTGCCGCGTGTGCGCCACGAAGTGGAGCAGGCCATAGGCGAAGGCCGCCACGCCCACGAGCCGGCGGTGCCGGTTCAGCGCCCGCGCGACCGCCGATCGCGGAAACAGGATCCGCAGGGGCGAAAACGTCAGAACGGCCGCCAATAGCACGCAGCCCACCAATCCCCAGTGATGCAGCACGAACTTGAGCGGGTCGGTCAGCGCGGCGGAATCGTCGGTCACGAAGAACGGCCACGCCGGCCAAAGCCCGGGCAGAACGATCGCCGCCCAGACGGTCAGTTTCGACCGCACGACTCTCTCGATGAAGGAAGTCATCGGGCTAAGTCCGACGGATACCGGCCCGTTTCACCGTGACCCGCAACATTCCAGGTTATCCGCCGGCGCGGCCAGCCCATCACCCGTGCCCGCGTTCCTGATTTCCAGATTCCCACCAACCCCGCTCCGGCCTTCCGGCTTTCCAGATTCCTCGGTTGGCCGGTTTTGAAATTCGCCCCCACCTTACTCCCCGCCGTCGGATCGCATCTCCGCATGCTCTGTGTCGAGCGCCGGGGGTCATCCGCCCACAACAAACCCGCGCCCCATGCTCCACCTACGGGTCCGCGGGAGTTGCCCGGGGTCATGCCACGCGCGTCGGGTCGCCGGTGCTCAAAACAACTTTCGCGGATCCATCCCGGCGTAGAGCGCGGCCACCTGTTTCCCGTAGCCGTTGAAGGGAAGGGTCTTTTGCCGCATTCCCAAGGCGCCGCCCGCGCCGATCACGCGCTCGCTGGCCTGCGACCAGCGGGGATGATCCACCGCGGGATTCACGTTGGCGTAGAACCCGTACTCGCGCGGATTCATCGCCTGCCACGAGTTCACGGGCTGGCGGGAGAGGAACTCGATCTTCACGATCGATTTGCCGTACTTGAACCCATACTTCCACGGAACCACGAGACGGAGCGGCGCCCCGTTCTGGTTCGGAATCGGGCGGCCGTAGATGCCGGTGGCGATGAACGACAGCTCGTGGTTCGCCTCGTCCAGCCGCAGACCCTCGAGATAAGGCCAGTCCAGCACATCGCTGCGCTGGCCGGGCACGTTCTTCGGGTCGTTGAACGTGGTGAACGAAACGAACTTCGCCTCCGGCTTGGGATCCGCCAGCGCGATCAGCTTGGAGAGCGGGAAACCATCCCACGGGATCACCATCGACCACGCCTCCACGCAACGGAAGCGGTAGACGCGCTGCTCCGCGCCACCGAGCTTCGTCACCAGATCGTTCGCCTCGATCTTCATCGGGTTACGGCAGAGGCCCGCGATCTCGACCGTCCACGGCTCCGTCTTCCAACCACGGTTGGCGTTCACCTTCGGCTGATCCTTGGCCGTGCCGAACTCGTAGAAATTGCAGTAGCTGGTGATGAGCTCGTAGGCCGTCGGCTTGAGCTCCGGGTCGCGGTATGCGGGGTTCACCCGCGAGGGAAACCCCGCGGTCGTGCCGAGCAACGCGCCGGGCAAAAGCGCCGCCCCGCCGGCCGCCGCGGCCGATTTCAGGAAGTCTCGGCGCGGTCGCAGCGCGTAGTCGCCCTCGGGGGTGACGGCAGACTCGGGCAGTTCCCAATCCTTCGGTACGCGGATGTGCATGGCGGGAATCAGTGGGTTGGATTCAGGCGCCGGCCGGCGGGGCGAAGACCGGCGCTCTCCTCACGAAAACCACCCGGGGCGCTCTGGCAAACCGGATGACAGCGGACTTCAGACACCCCAATTGTCGCGGTAGCGCTCGCGAGTGAGCCAGCGGGAGTCGCCGCCGCTGTTGAACCCGGCGAACTTGTTGCGCACCGGATCCCACTTGGCGTTGGCGCCGTACCGGTAGGCGAAGTTCATGACGTGGCACGCGATGGTCGTGCTCGCGCCGATCGCGACGTCGCAGATCGGACGCTTCCGCGAGACGACCGCGTCCATGAAGTCCTGGAAGTGGCTCTTGCTGTTGTAGAGCTTCACCTTGGCGTCGGCGAGAAACTCGCGCTCGGTGAGGGTGACCTCGCGCTCCAGCGAGGTGCCCTTGTCGACCTCCTTGTCCCAGAACTTGTGGACCACCTTGGCGTCGCGGACGAACTCGAACTTGCCGCGGTTCACGTGGATCTCGCCCTCGGTGCCGTAGAAGGAAACGCCCTTGCCCTTGACGTGGGTGAGCACGGTGCCGTCGGCATAGACCAGCTGCGCGCCGCGCTTCGCCGTCTGCCAGTCGCGCGGGGCGCGCACCTCGACGGGGCCGTTCTCATCCTTGTCGAGCGCCCACTGGGCGATGTCGATGTGGTGGGCGCCCCAGTCGGTGATCATGCCGCCGCCGAACTCCCAGGTGTTGCGCCAGTGCGGGAAGTGATTGTGGACGCCGCGCGGCGAGAGCATCGGGTTGTAATTCACCAGCGGGCCCGGGCCGCACCACAGGTTCCAGTCGAGGCCCGGCTCGACCGGCTCCGCGGGCTTGTCGTACGGCTGCGCGGGATCACCGAACGAGACGCCGACGGCGTGGACGCGCCCGATGAGACCGTTGCGCACCAGTTCGGCGGCGACGCGAAACTCCTTCGAGGAACGCTGCTGTGACCCCACCTGGAAGACGCGGCCCGTGGCGCGCACCGCCTTCACGAGCTCGACCGCCTCCCGGACGTTATAGGTCAGCGGCTTCTCGCAATAGACGTCCTTGCCGGCCCGAACCGCGGCGATCGCGATGTAGGCGTGCCAGTGGTCGGGCGTCGCGATGAGCACGATGTCGATGTCCTTCCGTGCGAGCAGCTCGCGGAAATCAGTGTAGGCGGCGCAGCCCTTGTAGGATTCGCCGGTCTTCTTCGCGTAAGCCTCCTCGATGCGCCGGCGCTGGTGCTCGCGGCGGGTGGTGTCGACGTCGCACACGGCGACGATCTGCACGTCGTCGCGCGGCAGCAGGTTACCGACGTGGCCGTGCATCTGCTTGCCCATGCCGATGCAGCCGACGTTGAGGCGCTTGGAGGGAGCAGTCGCCTGGGACCACACGCGGCCCGGCAGGATGAGCGGCGCGGAGAGCAGAGCGGCTCCTTGGAGGAAACGACGGCGGGAGAAGTCGGGGGATTTCATGGATAAGAGGAAGGTTGCGGGGTGTCCGGAAAGACGTTCGAGGGCGCGGCGGGTTGCCGCTGAAAACGGAAGGACTCAGCGGCCGAACTCGAGGAAACCGAACCGGGCGGGCTGGTGGAAGCCGTTCAGGATGGGTGCGCTCCAACTGAGCATCTCGATGGGATTCCCCGTGCCGCGATTGAAGCGGTAGAAATTCGCGCGCCAGACCTCACCCGGCTTCGGCGCCGGCCCGCCGAGATCGGCGAAGGGAATGGAGACCTCCACGTGCCACGATTCGTCGCGATCTTCGGATTTCTGGACCGTGCCGCGCACCTTCACCGCGCTGCGCATACCCTTGGCGGTGTAGCTCCAATCACCCTCGAACTTCCGCGAGACCCCTCGGTCGTCGAGGGTGTTGCGGATGATGGCGTCGAACTCGCCGCCGAGCGGGTTCCATTGCAGCTCGTAATAGCGGGTCAGCTCGCCGCGGGTGACGAAGAACTCGACGACTTCCTCCTCCCAAAACTTGCTGTCGCGCGCGGTGAACGTCGACTGGATGTCGGTGTCGAGGCACGTCCAGCCGAGGTGCAGCGCGGTATCGTCGTACCACACCCGCACCCCAGTCGATTCACGCGCGGCACCCTGGCCGCCGGCGGGCACAAACGGCCCGAGGACCGCGGCACGGGCCCAGACCGGCTCATTAAAGTCGCCATCGAGGGTGAGCGCACCCTGCAGCTTTGGCACGACGGCGCGGCGCGGCGCCGGCAGCGTGGCCGGATCCGGTGCGGCGCCCTTCGGGGCGTCGGCGGCGGCCGCGAGGCAGGCGGATAACAGGGAGAAAACAGACGCGAGTCGGCGTACGCGGGGCGAGCGCATGGGGTGAGCAAACGCCATTGAGCCGCACCGGTCGGCGATGCCAACCCCGTTTCCTAGCGCGCGGCGGCGCGAATCGCCGGGTGCCGCGCCACCTGCGCGAGCGCCTGCTTCAGCAGCGACATCCCCGGCTCCATCCGGTGCCACGGGGACGCGCCGGACGGGTGCGGCAGCGGAATGCAGTCGACGTCGTGGCCGTGGAACGTGATCGGGAAAAGTTTACCTATCGTTCCCGCCAGCGGGCGTTCGCCCAGGAAGCGCGAAATGGCGAGTTTCCCCACGGGCAGGACGAGTTCCGGCCGCAGCAGCTCCACCTCACGCTCCAGCCAAGCCGCGCATCTCTCGATCTCCTCCGGCGAGGGCACGCGGTCGCCACCTTCCGGACGCTTGCCCGGAAAACAACGGCAGACGGCGGCGAAATAGATCCGGTCGCGCACTTCGTCCTCGGTCCAACCGAGCGCGCCGTGAAACCACTTGAACAGCGTGCGCCCGGCGGTCCAGGCAAAGGGCCGGCCCATCCGCGGCTCCTTGTCACCCGGCGCCTGACCCACCAGCAGCACGCGGCTGGCGGCCGGGCGACCCACCACCACCGGTTTGTGCATACGCGGGCAACGGTCGCATGCCCGCAACGCGGCCAGATGTCTTTCGACGACGGCGGCGGTGGCCATGGCGGCGCCTCAGCGGCGGCTACGGAAACGGCGGAAGCCGCTGCGCGGACGGAGCGTGCCCGCCGGCATGCCGCGGACTTTTTCCGGCGCCGACTGCGGCGGCCGCGGGGCGAGCGGCTTGTAATCGAAGCCCTCGAGCCGCAGTTCGGGGATTTTCTGGCCGATGAAGCGCTCGATGTCGCGCACATCCTGCGCGTTCTCGGGGGTCACAAGCGTGAAGGCGTCGCCCACCGCCTGCGCACGACCGGTACGGCCGATGCGGTGCACGTAGTCCTCGGGATTCTCGGGCACGTCGTAGTTGATCACGTGCGTCACGCCAGCGACGTCGATGCCGCGCGCGGCGATGTCGGTGGCCACCATGATCTCGTACTTGCCGCTCTTGAAGCCCGCCAGCGCCTCGATGCGCTGGTTCTGGGAACGGTTGGCGTGCAACACGGCGACGCTGTGGTTGGCGGCCTTCAGCCGCCGCGCGATGCGGTCGGCCCCGTGTTTCGTGCGCGAGAAAACGAGTACGGAGTCGAAGTTGGCCTGCGCGAGCAGTGCGACCAGCAGGTCGAACTTCTGCTCGAACGACACCGGGTAGACCGCGTGATTGACCGACTGGTTGACCGAGCGGTTCACCCCCACCTCGATCCGGGTGGGATTGCGCAGGGCGAACGAGGCGATCGCCTGGATCTCGGGCGGAACCGTCGCGGAGAAGAAAAGCGTCTGCCGGTTCTTCGGGCAGCGGGCGATGATATCCTTCACCACCGGCAGGAATCCCATGTCGAGCATCCGGTCGACCTCGTCGAGCACGAGCACGGAGATGTCGCGGAGCGAGAGCGTGCCGTCCTTGAGGTAGTCCATCAGCCGGCCCGGGGTGGCGACGATGATGTCGACCCCGCGGCTGAGCTCGGCGCGCTGGTGGCCGTAACCGACGCCGCCGAAAACGGCCAAGGCTCGGAGGTCCGTGAACCGCGCGAAATCGCGGAAGGCAGTCTCGACCTGCGCCGCGAGTTCGCGGGTGGGCTCCAGCACCAGCACGCGCGGCTGACGGCCGCGGGCATGGGCGCCGAGGCGCGAAAGGATGGGCAGCGCGAACGCCGCGGTCTTGCCGGTGCCGGTCTGGGCGGAACCGATGAGGTCACCGCCGCCAAGCACGACGGGAATGGCCCGCAGCTGGATCGGCGTGGGCTCGGTGTAACCGGCGGCCTGCACGCCGCGGAACACGGGGTCGGATAGGTTGAGAGCGCGAAAAGGCATGAAGGTCTACAGATGAAAAAGAAAAGGACGAGGCCCCGGAGCGGAGCCTCGTCCCTGGAAATTACCGTGCTGTGGAATGCAACGGCTCAGTAACGGCGCTCGCCGCGATCGCGGCCGCCGCCACCACCGTAGCCACCACCGCCGCCGCCGCCGAAGCCGCGACCGCCGCCGCCGCCACCGAAGCCGCGACCGCCGCCGCCGAAACCGCCGGCCGGACGATCTTCCTTCGGGCGGGCCTCATTGACCGTCAGCTGACGGCCGCCGAGATCGACGCCATTCATCTTCTCCGCGGCGACCTTCGCCTCTTCCGCGGTGCCCATGGTGACGAACGCGAAACCGCGGGGGCGGCCGGTCATCTTGTCCATGGCGACGTAAACGTCGGTGACCGAGCCGAACTGACCGAAGGTCGAGCGGAGCTCGTCCTCGGTCGTCTTGAACGACAGGTTTCCAACGTACAGTTTGGAGTTACTCATTTATGATGATTCGTAGATCCCTCGTCGCTGCCAGTCCGTTCCCACCATTGGGTTTCGAAATCATCACTTAAGCCAAACGCTCAGCCAACGACTCACCAGAAACTGTCATCTAACGCTGTCTCTATCGAACGGCCGGAAACTGCACCGGTCGGAACGGTAAGCAAGGGAAATCTCAAACTCCACTTCCGGCCGGATTCCGGCGAAGGGAGGATGGGGCACCGGACATCTAACGGATTGCGGACCCGGAAGGGCCGGCTTTGTTGGCACGATGCGCCCCTGGTATTTCCCCGCCCTCGCGATCACCCTGTTCACCGCGGCCTTCGCCGCCCAACCCGCCGCGGATGAGACCCGGCTGCTCCGCTTCCCGGCGACCGACGGCACCTCCGTGGTCTTCAGCTACGCCGGGCAGCTGTACACCGCGCCGCTAGCCGGCGGCACTGCGCGGCGCCTCACCGACGGCCCGGGGTACGCGATCTTCCCGCGTTTCTCGGCCGACGGCTCCCAGCTGGCTTTCACGGGCCAGTACGACGGCAACACCGAGGTCTACGTCATGCCGGCAACCGGTGGCGTCCCAAAGAGACTCACCACCTCGGCCACCCTCGAACGCGACGACCTGGCGGACCGCATGGGGCCCAACAACATCGTGATGACGTGGCGTAACACGGCTCCGGAGGTCGTTTTCCGCTCCCGCTGGCGGTCGTTCAACCCGTTCATCGGCGAGCTTTACTCCGTGGGGCTCGACGGCGACGTGCCCGCCCAGCTGCCCGTGCCGCGAGGCGGCTTCATCAGTTTCGCCCCCGACGACAAGCGCTTCGCCTACAACCGCATCTTCCGGGAATTCCGCACTTGGAAACAGTACCGTGGAGGCATGGCCGACGACGTCTGGATCTTCGATCCCGCCACGGGCGCGACCGAGAATATCACCAACCACCCGGCGCAGGACATCCTGCCAATGTGGGCACCCAACGGAAAAATCTACTTCGTCTCTGAGCGCACGCCGCGGGCCAACCTCTTCAGCTACGACCTCGCCACCAAGCAGACCCGCCAGGTGACCGAGTTCACCGACTACGACGTGAAGTTCCCGTCGATCGGCAAGGGCTCGATCGTCTTCGAGCAAGCGGGCCGCATCTGGAAACTCGACCTCGCCACGGAGCGTACCCAGGCGATCGCCATCTCGGTGCGCGAGGACCTGCCCTCCCTCCGGCCGGGGATCCAGAATGTATCGAAGTTCGTCAACTCGGTCCGCCCCTCCCCTGACGGCCAACGCGCGGTGGTGGTCGCCCGGGGTGACGTGTTCACGTTGCCGGCGAAGGAAGGTCCGGTCCGCAACCTCACCCAGACCTCCGGCGTGCACGACCGGGGCGCGTCATGGTCGCCCGACGGCCGCTGGATCGCCTTCATCTCCGACGCCTCGGGCGAGAACGAGCTCTACATCCAGGCCCAGGATGGCCGCAGCCCCGCCGAAAAACTCACTTCCGGCGCCGCCACCTACTACTACACGCCGGCTTGGTCACCCGATTCGAAGAAGCTCCTCTGGTCCGACCGCGCCCAACGGCTGCGGGTCATCGACGTCGCCTCGAAGGAGGTCACGACCATCGACGAGAATCCCGACGGCCCGATCATGCAGTCCGCGTGGTCACCCGACTCCCGATGGGTGACCTGGACCCGCAACGAGCGCGGCACGCTCGCCAAGGTCATGCTGCACGGCCTCGCGGAGAAGAAAACGATCGCGGTGACCGACGGCTGGTACGACGCCACCGCACCTGCCTTCAGCAACGACGGCAAGTGGCTCCTGTTCGCCTCGGCCCGCGACTATCGCCCGATCTACTCCGACACCGAGTGGAACCACGCCTACAAGGACATGGAGCGCGTTTACCTCGTGGCGTTGGCCAAGGACACCCCCTCGCCTTTCGCACCGAAGAGCGACGAGGTGGCGATCGCCAAGGACGAACCCGCCAAGGCCGACGCCGAGAAAAAAGGCGGCGAGGAAAAGAAGTCCGCCGACGAGGCGCCGGCGGGCAAAGCCGAGAGCCGCAAGCCCGAAGCCAAGGTCGTGGTGAAAGTGGACGCCGAAGGCTTGTCCGGCCGCGTGATCAGCCTGCCCATCACGCCGTCGAACTACAGCAACCTGCGACTGGTGGGTGACCGCGTTTATTACCGCAGGGTACCGAGCGGAGCCGTGGGTGGCGGAGGCGGAGGCGAAGGCTTCGGCGGCGCCAGCAGTTCGCGGGCGGTGATCGCCGCCTACGACCTGAAGGCGAAGCGCGAGACCGAGCTAGGCAACTTCGAGGTCTTCGAGATCACGGCCAACGGGAAGAAAGTGCTGGTTTCCGCCGGGCGCGACTACTCCATCATCGACCTGCCCTCCGCGAAGGTGGAGCTGAAGCCCGAGACGCGGCTGAATCTCGCCAATCTTTCCGCGCGCGTGGATCGCCGGGCCGAATGGGCCCAGATGCTTGATGAGAGCTGGCGCCAGATGCGCGACTTCTTCTACGACCCGAACCTGCACGGCGTCGACTGGCCGGCGCAGCGGGAAAAATACCGCGCGATGCTCCCGCACGTGGCGACCCGCAACGACCTCACTTACGTCATCGGCGAGATGATATCCGAGCTTCATGCCGGCCACGCCTACGTCGGCGGCGGCGACCGCGAGAACGCCCCGCGCCTCAAGCTCGGCCTCCTCGGGGCGCAGGTGTCGCGCGACCCGGCGAGCCGCGCCTACCGGATCGACCGCATCCTCCGAGGCGAGAACTGGCAGACGAAGACCCGCTCCCCCCTCACGGAACTCGGCGTGGACGTCAGCACCGGCGACTACATCCTCGCGGTCGACGGCAAGCGCACCGCCGACCTCGAGAACCTTTACGCCGCCATTGCCGGCACCGCCGGCCAGCAGGTGGTGCTGCGGGTGAACTCGCGGCCCGTCGAGGAAGGGGCGCGGGACGTCACCGTGGTGCCGATCGCCGATGAGGCGCCGCTCTATTACGAGAGCTGGGTGCAGCGGAACATCGACCACGTGGCCACCAAGACCGGCGGGAAAGTCGGTTACCTTCACATCCCCGACATGGGACCGGAGGGCCTCAACGAGTTCGTGCGCCGCTTCTACCCGCAGCTCAACCGCCAGGCGCTCATCATCGACGTGCGCGGCAACGGCGGCGGCAACGTCTCCCCGCAGATCATCGAGCGTCTCCGCCGCGAGCTCGCCATGGTGAGCGTGCGCCGCGGCGGCACTCCCAACACGAATCCGTCGCAGATGCTGCTCGGCCCCAAGGTCACCCTCCTCAACGAGTACTCCGCCTCCGACGGCGACCTCTTCCCCTACCGCTTCCGCGAACACGGCCTCGGCAAGCTCATCGGCAAACGCTCATGGGGCGGCGTGGTCGGCATCACCAACTCCCTGCCGTTCATCGACGGTGGCGAGCTGCGCAAGCCGGAGTTCGCCCCCTACTCCAAGGACGGACGCAATTGGATCATCGAGGGACAGGGCGTGGATCCCGACATCGTCGTG
>CAIUOU010000121.1 GCA_903900845.1 uncultured Opitutia bacterium | reverse complement strand
GGACGCCTCACCGGTGACAGCGGCGGATCGCGGCGCCGAGGAACTGATGCGGGCGCGGATCGCGAAGGCGTTTCCCGATCACGGGGTCATCGGCGAGGAATTCGGCGAGGAGCGCCCCGACGCGGAGTTCACCTGGGTGCTTGATCCGATCGACGGCACGAAGTCGTTCATCACGGGTGTGCCGCTTTGGACGACACTCATCGCGCTTCTGCACCGCGGGCAACCGGTGCTCGGCTGCATCCATCAGCCCGTGCTCGGGCAAATGCTGGTGGGCGACGGAGCGCGGACGACGCTCAACGGCCGGCCCGTGCGCTGCCGCCCGACGACCACTTTGGCCGATTCGACCGTCCTCACCAGCGACCCGCTCAATCCCGCCCGGCATCAGGACGGCGCAGCGTTCGAACGCCTGCTGCGCGCCGCGCGGCTCGGCCGCACCTGGGGCGACGGCTACGGTTACCTGCTCGTGGCAACGGGGCAGGCCGACGTGATGCTCGACCCGATCATGAACCCGTGGGACATCGCCGCGCTCGTGCCGGTGATCCGCGGCGCGGGCGGGATAATCACGGATTGGAATGGCGGCCCGGCGTGGCCGGCACGCTCCACGATCGCGAGCGGGACCCCGGAGCTGCACGCCGCGGTGTTGCGGACGCTGAAAAGCTAAGCGCCCGTTCGGGCGGATCAGCGCCGCCGCCGCGACGGCCGCCACTCGGCGGTGACGCGGGAGGAGAACCCGCCGCGCGCCTTCCAGTCGGCGATGATCGTGAGCGACCGCGGTTTCAGCGCGGCACCCAGATCGTCGCAGATGCGATTGGTGGCGGCCTCGAAGAAGATGCCCTCGTTGCGGTAGGCGTGGAAGTAGAGCTTGAGCGATTTTAGCTCCACGCACGCCTTGTCGGCCACGTAGCGCACGGTGATGTGCGCGAAGTCGGGGTGCCCCGTCATCGGGCACACCGAGGTGAACTCGTGGTGGGTGTGCTCGATGACATAGTCGCGCCCCGGGGCGGGATTGGGAAAAGTCTCCAGGATCTTCGGATCGGCCATGACGGCATCACACACGGCAAATCCGCGCGACGGGAAACCAAAAAAGCGATGCGAGTGGGTACAGGTCCTGAGCGAAAGCGAATGCGAGAAGGCGGACATGGCCTTCGGCGGGTATGCATCGCGTGGATTTTTCGCGGCGGGCGGCCGCGGCTACACCGTACGCACTTCGCCAGGAGGCCTCGAACGCACCTACGTGAGGAAGGGCGTACGATGTCGCCGAGGGCGTTCCCCTCGGATCTTCGGGAATTCATTCCCGCCGCCCCGTCCATTCGTGCCCCTTCGTGTTCCTTCGTGGTTCCCCTACCCCTCTGCTTCCGCCACCCGCAAAAACAAAACGGCCCGGGGGTCACCCGGGCCGTGGGGAAAAACGCGCGTTAACCGGAACGCCGCTTAGCGGAAGCGGTAGTCGACCCGCAGCGTGTAGGCGCGGCCGCGGGGGTCGGCCACGCGGGGCTCCCAGCTGCTGCCGGCGCCCGTGTTGGTGTCGTACACGGCGGAGAACGGCGGATCGGTGTGGAACAGGTTCTTGATGCCCGCGGTGACCGTGGTGTTGCGCACGCCGCGGTAGGCGAAAGACAGGCCGTAGAGGCTGTAGGGCTTCACCTTGGGCTGCCAGTTGGCGGGCTTCACGGTGCCGTTGGCGACACCCGGCAGCACGGCGTCGATGTAGCCGCCGCGGTACAGGTTGTTCACCTGCACGCTCCAATTCCCCTGACGGTAGGAAACGAAAGCGGTGTGCTTCCACTTGATGCCGATCTCGCTCGAGCGGGTGAAGACCCCGACCTCGTTGGCGCTCCACGGCGCGGATGCCAGGAGCTTGGATTGCTTGCCGAGCAGGTAGGAGAGGTCGAAGCCGGCGCTGACCTTGCCCTTGCCCAGCTCGGTGTCGCCCCGGAGCCCGAAATCGATGCCCTTGGTCGAGGTCTTGCCGGCATTCACCCAGCGCGAATCGACCCGGGAGATGGTGCCGTCGGGGCGACGGGTGAAGCGGTCCTGGAACAGACCGTAGTTCTGCAGAAGCACGGTGGTGCCGAAGCTCTGGATGGTGCCGGTGCGGTCGACCTCCCACCAGTCGATGTTACCGCTGATGTTCTTGAGGGGCTGCACCACGATACCGGCGGAGTACATGTTGGCCTCCTCGGGCTGGAGGTCGCTCTTGCCGCCAAAGAGGGTCGTCACGGTGTTGGCCGGGATCTGCTGGCCGGTGGCGGGATCGATCAGGCCGGTGGCGGCGAGCGGGCTCTCCGTCACGGGGTCGAACATCTGCTTGAACGTCGGCACGCGGAATCCGGTGCTGTACGAGCTGCGGATGAGGAACTTGTCGGAAGGCGCGTAACGGAGGGTAACCTTCGGATTCTTCGAGGAGCCGAAGCCGGTGTACTGGTCGATGCGGCCCGCGAGGTTGAGGTCGAGACCGCGCAGCAGGGGAATCTGCAGTTCGGCGTAGGCCGCCTTGATCACGCGCTTGAGGGTGCCGGCGGTGGCGAGCGAGTTGTCGAACGGCGCGTTGAAGATCAGCGCGTCGGCCGAATTCAGGTTCGTGCGGGTGTCACCCGAGAAGAAGAAACTCTCCTCGCGCCAGTCGACGCCGACGGCGCCCTGGATCGTGCCGGCGAACAGCTTCGTGACGGGGCCGGAGGCGGAGAAGTCGGCCTGGTCGGTGCGATAGGTGCCGCCGTAGAGGCGCACCCCGTTGGCGCGGACCTTGTCGATGGCGGCCATCGCCTCGGGGGTCTGCGTGTAGGAGAACACGTCGACCACGCCGGTGTTGATCAGGTTAACGAACGGCAGGGTGTAGACGTAGCCGCTGGTGAGGAGGGAGTTGCCCCGGCTCTGGGCGCGGGAGGCGCCGGCGCGGTAATCCCATTGGGACAGGATGCCGAGCGGTCCCTCAAGGCCGACCATGCCGCGGTAGGTGTCGGTCGTGGTCGTGAAGCCGCGGTTGCCGAGCGGCAGCGAGCGCCAACGGAAAGCGATCGGCGCGCCGCGGTTGGCGGCAAGCGCCGGGAAGTAGCCAGCGAGCGTGTTGAACACCTTGTTGTAGCTCGCGCCCGTGCTGGGGTAGGCCATGTTAAAGAGCGGATTCGGCACGACGGTGCGGCCGTCCATCGCGGTGGTGTTGGCGGCGGTGCCGCTCGACCACTGGTTGGGGGAGAAACTCTTGGTCGACTCGCTCCGGCCGAACACGCCCTCGACGAAAAGGCGGTGGCGATCGGCGATCTTGAACGTGGCGCGCGAGACGACGTTGAGGTTCTTCACCGGTTGCTGCAGCACGGCCGCGCGGCCGGTATCCCAGGCCGAACCATACTTGGAGGCCGGCGACGCCCAAAGCACCTCATCGTACGGTCCCATTCCGTCGAGGCCCGCGTAGCCGGGACCGTTGGGGAGATCGACGTAGTTGATGCCGTTGACGCGCAGCGCGGGATTCTGCGGGTCGGCGGGGCCGGTGCTGCGGCCGGCGTTGTCGAGATTGTCGCGGCTCAGGGCGGTGTAGAGCGTCGTGATCGCGAAGGCCGTCGCGACCGGCGTGCCGCGCGTGTCGGGCGAAAGGCCGCGGTTGACTTGGAACGTGTTCACGAAGTCGCGCTGGTCGCCGCGGAGCGCGGTCGACTCGGAGAGCGAGACCGTGGTCATCAGGTTGAAACCGTCGCGGTTGATGTCTCCCCAGCCGCCGACGAGCGAGTAGCGGAAAACGTTGGCGCCGCCGTCCTCCGTGACGTCCGCCGCGGCGCTGGCCGCGAGGCCCTGGTAGTTGGTCTTGATGATGAAGTTGATGACGCCACCGACGGCGTCGGTGCCATAGATCGCCGAGGCGCCGTCCTTCAGGACCTCGACGCGCTCGATGGCGGAGAACGGGATCTGGTTCAGATCGACGACGCCGCCGCTGAGGCCGTGGGAGGAGACGCGCCGGCCGTTGAGCAGGATGAGGGTGGCGCCCGCGCCCTGCATGCGGAGGTTGGCGGAGGTGGCGCCGTTGTTGCCGCGCTGCTGGCCGGCGACGACGTCGGCGTTGGACGCGAGGTTGTCGAGTCCGTTGCTGTTGATGTTGAGCTCCATCATCATCTGCTCGACGGAGGTGATGCCGCGGAACTCCATCTCCTCGGGCTTGATGGTGACCACCGGCAGGGCGCCCTCGCCCTCGACGCGCTTGATGAGCGAACCGGTGACAACGAACTTCTCGAGTTTGAGCGACTCCTCCGGTGCCGGCGGCTTGGGGGCCGGCGCGGTTTGCGCGGAGGCGGGCGGGACAAGGCAGGCGACGGCGAAGGCCAAGGGGCCGGCCGCGCGGATCCACAGGGAACGTAGGTTCATAGGTTTGGCGGGGCGCGCCACGGCCCGGCCGCAGCCGCCCCGGCGAAAGCCGATTTCATGGCCACCCGGCGGGCAAGCCCAATGACAGCTCCGCGGAGCGCGCGGGAAGCCGGCTTTCTCCTCGCGCCACCGGCCGGCGTCGGCCACCTGTTCGCCACCATGAAACTCCGCGTAATCCTTCCTGCCTTGCTCCTCGCGATGGCCGCGGCGCCGGTCCGCGCCGACGAGGGCATGTGGCTGTTCTCCGCCCCACCCCGCGCGCAGGTGAAGGCCAAATACGGCTTTGAGCTGACCGACGCGTGGCTCGAGCACCTGATGAAATCATCGGTGCGCTTCAACAGCGGCGGCTCGGGGTCGTTCGTCTCCGCCGACGGGCTGGTGATCACGAACCACCACGTGGCCTCGGACGACATCCAGAAGCTGAGCGACGAGCGGAACAACTACCTGCGCGAAGGCTTTCTCGCGCGGACGCCGGCCGAGGAGCGCAAGGCGGTCGACCTGGAGCTGAACGTGCTGCAATCGATCGAGGACGTGACGGCGCGGGTGAACGCCGGCGTGCCGGCTGGGCTGGCCGGGGCCGACGCGGCCGCGGCTCGCCGCAAGGTGGTCGCGGAGATCGAGAAGGAATCGCTCGCGAAAACCGGCCTGCGCAGCGACGTCGTGACGCTCTACCAGGGCGGAGCGTACCATCTTTACCGCTTCAAGAAGTACACCGACGTGCGCCTCGTGTGGGCGCCGGAGCAGCAGGCGGCCTTCTTCGGCGGCGACCCGGACAATTTCGAGTTTCCCCGCTTCAACCTCGATGCGGCGGTGTACCGCGCGTACGAGGACGGCAAGCCCGCGCGCATCACGAATTTCCTCAAATGGTCGGCCGCCGGCACCAAGGAGGGCGATCTCACGTTCGTCTCCGGCCACCCCGGCAGCACGAACCGGCAGTTCACGCTGGCGGAGCTCGGCTTCCTGCGCGACGTGCAGTACCCGTACGTCGTGCCGCGATTGAAGCGCCTCGAGGTGTTGCTGCTCTCGTGGGGCGCCCGGGCGGAGGAGAACGCCCGCCGCGCGAAGGACGACCTCTTCGGCATCCAGAACTCGCGCAAGGTCTACGACGGCCGGCAGGCCGGGCTGTTCTCGCCGGCGATCATGGATCCCAAGGCCGCGGCCGAGGCCGCCTTCCGCCGCCAGGCGGCCGGCCGCCCAGAGGGCCGCGACGTCGAGGCCGCCTACGGGCGGATCGCGGAGGCGGTCGCGACGCAGCGGCGGATCTACCTCCGATACCGCCAGCTCGAGGGCGGACACGCGTTCGCCAGCGACTCGTTCGGCCTCGCCCGCAATCTCCTGCGCGCCGGTGACGAGCTGCCCAAGCCGAACGGCGAGCGCCTGAAGGAATTCGGCGACGCCCGCCGCGAGTCATTCGAGCTGCAGCTTTTCTCGGCGAAGCCGATCCATGCCGACCTCGAGACCGTGATGCTCACCGAGGCGCTGACGATCTTGGCGGAGCTCTCCGGCTTCAACGATCCCCTCGTGCAGAAGGTCCTCGCGGGCCGGTCGCCCGCCAACCGCGCCGCCGACCTCATCACCGGCACCCAAGTGCGCGACGTCGCCCTCCGCAAACGGCTGCACGCCGGTGGCGCGGCCGCCGTGAAGGCGGCGAACGACCCGCTGATCGAGCTCGCGCGCCTCGTTGACGCGGAGTCGCGGGAACTGCGGAAGCAGTGGGAGGCCGCCGAAGAGACCAAACAGCAGGCCCATGCCGTGATTGGGCGGGCCCGCTTCGCGCTCGAGGGGCCGGACCGCGCGCCGGACGCCACCTTCACCCTGCGTCTGAGCTACGGCCCCGTGCACGGCTACGAGGAGGGCGGCCGCCGCATCCCGGCCTACACCACCATCGCCGGCCTCTACGCGCGCAACGCGGAGCACCGCGACCGCGAGCCTTTCAACCTGCCTGCCCGCTGGCTTGAGCGGAAGACGGCCCTCGACGCCGCCACCCCTTTCAACTTCGTCCACACCCCCGACATCATCGGCGGCAACAGCGGCAGCCCGGTGGTCAACCGGGCCGGCGAGTTCGTCGGCATCATCTTCGACGGCAACATCCAGAGCCTCGTCGGCGACTTCGCCTACGAGGACACCCAGGCGCGGGCCATCAGCGTCGACTGCCGCGCGATCATCGAGGCGCTGCGGAAGGTTTACCGCGCGGACGCGCTCACCGGCGAACTGCTGGCCGGCCGCCGCGCAAATTGATTCCGCACCATGCACCGCGCCTACCTTCTACCGCTTCTGCTCATCGCCGCGCCGCTGGGCGCGCAAGAGTTCGATCTCGTCATCCGCAACGCCCGGCTGATTGACGGCACGGGCACGCCCGCCGCCACGGGCGACCTCGCGATCCGCGGCGACCGCCTCGCGGCGGTGGGCCGCGTGGCCGGCCGCGGCCGCGTGGAGATCGACGCCGCCGGCCGGGTGGCCGCGCCGGGCTTCATCGATGTGCACACCCACTCGGAAGACATCCCGCAGCTGCCGCTCGCGGAGAACTTCCTGCGGATGGGTGTGACCACGATTGTGACCGGAAACTGCGGCACGTCGCGCGTCGACGTGGCGGACTTCTTCGACACGATCCGGCGCACGGGCACGGGCGTGAACGTGGCCACTCTCGTCGGCCAAGGCAGCGTGCGCGGGCAGGTGATGGGCGGCAGCTTCATGCGCCCGCCCACCCCGGCCGAGGTGGAGCGGATGCGGGAGCTGGTCGCGCAGGCGATGAAGGACGGCGCCGTCGGGATGAGCACCGGGCTGATCTACCTGCCGGGCACCTACACGAAGACCGACGAGCTGATCGAGCTCGCCAAGGTCGCCGCCACCCACGGCGGCATCTACGCGTCCCACATGCGCGCCGAAACGTTGAAGATCTTCGACGCGATCGACGAGCTGGTGCGCATCGCCCGCGAGGCGAAGATCCGCGCCCAGGTCTCGCACATCAAGCTGTCGGGGCCGTCCGCCTGGGGCCGCACCGAGGAAGTCGTGGCGCGCCTCGTCGCCGCGCGCCGCGAGGGCCTCGAGATTAATCACGACCAGTACCTCTACACCGCCTCCTCGACCGGCATCTCGACCCTCGTGCCCACCGAGGCCCGCGAGGGCACGGCGGAGGACTTCCGCACCCGCATCGCGGACCCGCGGCGTAAGGCCGCGATCGTCGACGAGATGAAGCGCACCGTCGCGGCCGGCAAACGCGGCGACTACGGCTACGCGGTCATCGCCAGCTACCGCCGCAACCCCGCGCTCAACGGCAAGTCGATCCGGGAGGCGGCGCGGATCACCCGCGGCGAAGAGTCCCTCGACGCGCAGATCGAGACCATCCTGGAGATCACCGCCAACGGCGGCGCCCAGGGTGTCTTCCATGGCATGAGCGAGGACGATCTGAGGAAGTTCCTCGTGCTCCCGGAGACGATGATCGCCTCCGACGCCGGACCGCGCCGCTTCGGCGAGGCGGTGCCTCATCCCCGCGGCTACGGCAACAACGCCCAGCTGCTCGGCCGCTACGTGCGCGACCTCGGAGTGCTCAGCCTTGAGGAGGGCGTGCGCAAGATGACATCGCTGCCCGCGCGGACTTTCCGCCTGCGCAACCGCGGCGAGCTGAAGCCCGGTTTCGTGGCCGACATCGTGGTGTTCGATCCCGCCAAGGTCGAGGATCCATCCAAGTTCGACGATCCGCACCACTACGCGAAGGGCTTCACCGACGTCATCGTCAACGGCGTGCCGGTCATTCGGGACGGCGCCATCACCCCCGCGCGACCGGGCCGTCCCGTGCGTCTGCAGGACGAATAGCCGTCTTCGCTACCGCAGCCCCGGCCGTACCGGCTCCGCCGCGGCGGCGTCGATCACGACCTCGGCGTCGGGATGCCCCTGCACCAGCGTGCTCGGGTGCTCGATGCCGACCCGGCCGGCGACCGTCACGCGGAAGATCGCGCGGTGGCGCTCGCCGCCGGCGCAGTACAGCCGGACCCGGCGCGCCGCGAGGATGTCGCGCATCCCAAGCGTCACCGCCATCGGAGGGATCGCCGCCGAGCAACCGCCGGCCGAACCAATGCTTTGCACCAGGATGGAGTCGGCGGCGAGCGGCAGCACCCGCGTGCGCGACTCCCGCAGTTCCTCGACCGAGACCCGGCTCCAGCGGGAGAGCGGCGGCTCGTTGAAAGCGATATGCCCGTGGTAGCCGATGCCGCCGAAGCAACAGTCGATCCCGCCCGCGGCGCGGATCCGCTCGCTCGCCTCGTCGATCCGGAACGGATGCGGCACCACAAGGCGGTCCGCCGCCGGACGAAGGCGGCGATCCAGCGCCCCGAGCAATTCCCGCCGCAGGAAGCCGCCGAAGCTGAGGGGATGGCTTTCCGGCACCGGCCGTCCTTCCCAATCGAGAAATTCGTCCATCGCGAACAGGTGGACGTGGCGCCAACTCAGCCCTTCACGGTTGGAGACCTCGACCACGCGCCGGTAATGCGACACCGGGCCCACCGGGAGAATCAGCCGCACCGGACGCCCTTTCCGCGACCCGGCGCGCACCTCGGCGAGGATCGCGTCGGCCATCTCGTCGAGCACCGCGGGGATCGACGGCAGCGTGCGGAACGGGACCCGCGCCTTCCGCCGGAGGGCCGGCAAAGGGAGCGCGATGAGGCGCAGGATCTCGTCGCTGGTCATCACTCCCTCGGGAACGCGGCGGGTCGGACGAGGCATGGGGCGTTCAGCGAAAACGATCCGCCTACCAGGCGCGGCAGCGTTTGAAGGAGGCGTGGATGCGGAAGGCCTCCGCCGCGGCCACACCGGCCTGCGCGCCCCGCATCCCCGCCTGCGCCCGCATCAGCGGCCGCAAGGGCGAGAATTCGCTGTCTCCCGCGCGCGAGAGCTGGCTGCGATGGCACGACAACATCCGCTCCTTGACCGAAAGCCACGCGCTCACGTCGACGTAGAATCCCGGCTCGAAGCCGTGCATCTCGATCGTGTCCATGTGCCAGATTGCCGCCGGCGCGGGCAGTACCGGGTGGCGCGTGACGCGGCCGCGCGAGGCGGAGAACCAGGTCGCCACATCGACCAGCGCCGCCACCGCGCGATGGTCGGGGTGATAATCGTTGGGCGCGTGGGCCAGCACCAGCGAGGGCCGGAAGCGGCGGAAGACGTCGGCGAGAAACACCCGCGGCGCGTCGGCATCCATCAGCTCGCCGTCGCCCCAGCGACCCGTGAACAGCTCCGCGCCGAGCACCGCCGCGGCCGCGCGCATCTCGCGTCGGCGCACCGCGCCGAGGTTGCGGATCGGTTTCGCCGGCTGCCCCTTCTCGCCCCGGCACAGCACGCAGATCGCGATGGCCGCACCCTCCGAACGCGCCCGCGCGAGGGTGCCCGCGCAGAGCAATTCCGCGTCGTCGGGATGCGCCACCACCGCCATCACCCGCTCGCCCGAGAAATCCAGTTTCACCGCGGCCCCCTTTTCAGCGCACCACCAGCGACACGTGCCGGGTCTCGAGATAGGCGTCCATGCCTTCCGTCCCGAGTTCGCGGCCCCAGCCGCTCTGCTTCGAGCCGCCGAACGGCGCGTTGCTCGTCGTGGGCACCGGGTCGTTGATACCGATCATGCCCGCCTCGAGCGCGTCCATCAGCCGGAATCCCCGGTCGAGGTCGCGCGTGAACACGTAGGCCGCGAGGCCGTAGCGGGTGTCGTTGGCGCGCGCGATCACCTCGGCCTCGGTGTCGAAGACGTTCACATACGCCACCGGACCAAAGGTCTCGTCGCGCATCCCGAGCGCGTCGGCCGGCACGCCGGTCAGGATTGTCGGCTCGATGAACGCCGGCCCGAGGTCCGCCCGCCGGCGGCCCCCGTGCACCAGGCGCGCGCCGCGCGCCTGCGCGTCCGCGACGTGCGCGAGTGCGTCATCCGCCGCGGCGGGATTGATCAACGGCCCCACGTCGACGCCCGGTTCGACGCCCGGACCCACCCGCAGCGCGGCGACGCGCGCGGTGAAAGCGGCGAGGAAGGAGTCCCAGATCCCGCGCTGCACGTAGAGGCGGTTGGCCGCGATGCACGACTGGCCGCCGTTGCGGTACTTGGCGATCATCGCTCCCTCGACCGCGACGTTCAGGTCGGCGTCGTCAAACACGATCAGCGGCGAATGCCCGCCCAGCTCGAGCGAGAGGGGTTTCACGCCCTCGGCCGCGCCGGCCACGAGCGAGCGCCCGACCTCGGTCGATCCGGTGAAGGAGATTTTGCGGCAGATCGGGTTGGCGAGAAACTCGCCGGCGATCTCGGCGGCGGCGCCGGCGACGAGTTGGAACACACCCTTGGGCACGCCCGCGGCGTGGACGCACTCGGCGAACAGCACCGCACACAGCGGCGTGGCGCTCGCGGGCTTGAGGATCGACGGGCAACCGGCGGCCAGCGCGGGGGCGACCTTGCGCACGCCGAGCACGATCGGGAAGTTCCACGGGCTGATCGCCGCGCTCACGCCGATCGGCACCTTGGTCACAAGGTGGCGCTTGCCGTCGGCCTGCGGCGGGATGATCCGGCCGTAGCCGCGCCGGGCCTCCTCCGCGAACCAGCGCAGATGGTCGATGGTCATCGCCACCTCGCCGGCGGCCTGCGCGAGGGGTTTGCCATTCTCCAGCGTGATGGTCCGCGCGAACTCGTCCTTGCGCCGCTCCACCTCGGCCGCGATCCGCAGCAAAACATCGCCACGGGCGCGCCCCGGCTGGGCCCGCCACGCCGGGAAGGCGGCGTGCGCGTCGGCGAGGGCCTGCGCGACCTCCGCGCGACCGCAGGTGGACATCCGGGCGAACGTCTCTCCGGTGGCGGGGTTGCGCACCGGCAGATCGCGACCGGTGGTGACGAAGGCGCCGTTGAGGTAGAGGGGATGGACTTTCATGGCGACGGGCGAGGATCGCCGGCGAGGCTCACGGGGCGAGCAGGTATTTCGCACCCATCACGAGGAAGAATGCGGCCGCGACGACCTTCAGGGCGGCTTGCGGCACCCGGCGCAACAGGCGGGCGCCCAGCGCGATGCCGCCGAGCACGGGCAACGCCGAGACCGCGCAGACGGTCATCAAGTCAGACGGCACCAGTCCGGTGCCCCCCATCAGCGCCACGCGCATCACGGCACTCGCGCCGAAGATGACCTGCAGCGCCACCACGGTCTCCTCCTTGGACCAGGGCTGCGAGTACACGTAGGCGATCACGGGCGGCCCCCCGGCGTTGAAGGCCCCGCCGAGGGCCCCGCTCACCAGACCCACCGGCCAGCCCGACCATTCCGGGAAACGCGGCCGCCACCAGCGCGCCAGCAGCAGTTCGGAGATCGCGAAGGCGATCATCCACGCCCCGAGCACCGCGAGCAGCCAGCGGGCGTCCCAGCGGACGAGCGCCCACACGCCGAACGGCACTCCGAGGAAGGAGGCCGCTGCCAGCGGCGCCACCCGCCGCCAGACCAGGTGTCGGCGCGTCGTGAGAAACGTCGCGATGCAAACGAGCAGGTTGAGCACGGCGACCAGGGCCACCGCGTCCTTGAAATCCATGAACCACGGCAACAGCGCCATCGCGACGAGCCCGAAGCCGAAGCCGGTCAAGCCCTGCGCGAAAGCGGCGACCGTCACGATCGCGACGAGCAGCGGGAGCGACATGGCGGTTCAGGCCGCGCCGCGTGACGCAGCCGGCACCGCGATTCGGCGACTCGGAACCAACATCCGGACAGCCTAACCCGCCGCGGGAAACGCCGGTCAACGGGAATCCCGGCGCGGCTGGGCCGCGCCGGGAGGGATGAGGGAGAGTGAGTGGGAAGGAAGGCATCCGAACGCACTTCAGCATCGTCCGCGGTCAGCGACCGCGGCTACAGCGGGAGCCGGCTGCGCTACTGTTCGTCCAACAACCCCGACGTTTTCCCCTCTTCCGCGCTTTCCGAGTGTTCCGCGCCTGCTCGCCGTAGCCTTGGCGAAGGCGGGGTCCCCAACCTCCGTGCCTCTGTGTCTCCGTGGTGAAACGGCTTGGGCGTGACCTTGACGCCCGGTCCGCCGGAAACGTGTACTCTGAGCCAGCTACTCCGCCGTGTGTGTCCGTTCTCCGAACCACACTCCCCGAACCCCTTCACCCCATGAGAACCGTACCCTGCGTAGGTCTGTCCTTCGTTGTATTCCTGTCGCTGGCGGCCGCCGCATCCGCGGCCGACCTCGCGAAGTACCGCAAGCTCCAGCTCAGTGACCAGTTTCTCGCGGAAGGCGCGACCTTCGGTGACTTCAACCGCGACGGCGTGACCGATGCCGTCGCGGGCCCGTACTGGTACGAGGGACCGGACTTCCGGAAACGCCACGAGTTCTACCCGGCGGCGGCGTTCGATCCGCTGCGTTACTCCGATAATTTCTTCGCGTTCGCGCACGACTTCAATCGCGACGGCTGGAGCGACATCCTCGTCCTTGGGTTTCCCGGCGTGGACGCCTCATGGTACGAGAATCCCGGCGCGAAGGGCGGCGCCTGGCGGCGGCGGGTCGTGTACCTGCCGGTGGACAACGAGTCCCCCACCTTCGGCGACCTGCTCGGCAACGGCCAGCCGGTGCTGATCTGTTCGAGCCTCATGCGCCTCGGCTATGCCACACCCGACCCCAAAGACCCCACGCGCCCGTGGACCTTCCACCCGATCTCGCCGCCCGGCCAGTGGCAGCGTTTCACCCACGGTCTCGGTTTCGGCGACATCAACGGGGACGGCCGCCCCGACCTGCTGGAGAAGGAAGCGTGGTGGGAGCAGCCCGCTTCGCTCGCCGGCGACCCGGTTTGGAAAAAGCATCCGTTTCCCTTCGCTCCCGGCCGCGGTAGCTCGCAGATGATGGTCACCGACGTGAACGGGGACGGCCTCGCCGACGTCGTCTCGGCCAAGGACGCCCACGGCTACGGCCTCTCGTGGTTCCAGCAGGCGCGCGGAGCCGACGGGGCGATCACCTTCCGGGAACATGCGATCACCTCGACCAAGGCCGACGAGAAGCTCGGCGGCGTCCAATTCTCGCAGCTCCACGCGGTCACGCTGGCCGACCTCGATCGCGACGGGCTGCCCGACATCATCACCGGGAAGCGCTGGTGGGCGCACGGCCCGAAAGGCGACGCCGAGCCCAACGCCGACCCGGTACTCCACGCGTTCCTGCTCCGACGGCAGGGAGGCCAGGTGCGTTTCGAGCCGCGCCAGATCGACGCGGCGTCCGGCGTCGGCGTGCAGCTCGTCGCGACCGACGCGGACGGCGACGGCATCCCCGACCTCGTGAGCGCCAACAAGCGCGGCGCTTTTGTCTTTCTCTCCGGCGCCGCCCCCACGGTGAAATAGCCCCAAAAAAGGGGTCAGGGCGTTTTTTGTTTCAAGACCAGGGCGTCTCCACGCGAAAAAACATTCAACGCCCTGACCCCTTTGAGGGAGGCGGGGACGGCGCTCGCCTCGGGCGGGCAAGGGGCCAAGCTCGTCCCCGTGAAGCCCAACCTGCCATTCCCGCGGGCCCTACTGCTGCTTTTTCTCGCGTCCCCGCTCGCCGCCGCCGGGCCGGCCAGTCACTGGCCCCTCGCCCGCGACACCCGCAATGCCGTTCCCGGCGCGCCCCACGGCGAAACTTCCAACCTTTCCTTCGCACCCGACGGTTCCGTGGGGCCCCACGCGCGGTTCGACGGTCGCGCCGCGCAGGTGCGTATCCCGGCCTCCCCTGCCCTCACGATCGGCCAGAGTGACTTCACGCTCACACTGCGGGTGCACACCGCCGCGGAACTAGACGACGATCTGGGCGATCTCGTCTCCCATTATGACTCCGGGACGCGGACGGGCTTCACCCTCGCCCTGCGCCATGCATCGGGCGTCACGCACAGCCAGCCCAACCACCGCCAACTGCAATTCGGCATCGATGCCGGCTCCGAGCCCGAGTTCCGCGACGAAGGCCGGCCGGGCACGGCGATCTTCGGACAGTCGATGGCCGTGCACGCCGGCTCACTTTACGTCGGCACCTGCGAGTCGGGACCGAACGGAACCGGGCGCGTTTTCCGTTACTTGGGACCGGGACGCTGGGAGGACTGCGGCGCGCCGGACCGCGCCAACAGCATCACGGCGATGACGGTTTGGAACGGCCACCTCGTGGTCGGCTCCGGCAAATACCGCCTAGGGGGATCGGCGCTCAAGGAGTCCGAGAACCCTCACCTTGGCGGCCGCATCTACCGCCACCTCGGCGGCCAAAGCTGGGAACTGATCCGCCACTTTCCCGCGATGGAATCGGTGGGCGGGCTACTGGTCCACCGCGGCGCGCTGCACGTCGGCTCGCTTTACCGGCCCGCGGCCTTCTGGCGCGGCACGACCGACGGTCGCTGGGAGGAACTCTCGGTCCCCGGCGGGAAACGGGTCGAGGCGCTCGCCTCCTTCAACGGCCAGATCTGGGCGACGGGATACGACGAGGGTCACGTCTACCGTCGGGAGGTCGCGGGCTGGACGGATCTCGGCCGCGTCGGTGAACCGGAGAACACGCAAACCTACGCCTTCACGGTGCACGCGGGCCGCCTGCAAGTCGCGACGTGGCGGACGGGGAAGGTCTTTGAATGGGACGGCGCGGCGTGGCTCGACCGCGGCCGGCTCGGCTCCGAATTGGAGGTCATGGGCATGATGGTGCACAACGGCGCGCTCTACGCGGGCACGCTGCCCCTGGCGCAGCTTTACCGTCACGAGGGCGGGGGCGATTGGCGCCTCCTGCGCCAGCTGGATACCACGCCCGACGTCCAGTACCGCCGCGTCTGGACGATGGCGGAATACCAAGGCCGGCTGTTCGCGACCACGCTGCCTTCCGGGCACGTCTGGTCGCTGCGGGCCGGGGCCACGGTTTCATGGGACCACGAGCTCCCCTCCGGCTGGCGCCACATCGCCGCCCAACGCGAGGGCGACACCCTGCGCTTATGGGTCGACGGCGAGAAAGTCGCCGAGTCCCGGCGGCCGGGCGCGGAGCGTTTCAACCTCAGCCATGCGGGGCCGTGGAAAATCGGCGCCGGCCCCGGTGACTTCTTCAACGGCGGCCTCGCGGATGTGCGGTATTACCGCCGTGCCCTGGGCGCCGACGAGATCCGCGCGATCGCCCGCGAACCACGCTGAATTAACGTCACGGCCTTGAAACCGCCCGCACTCGCGGTTGTGGTTCAGCGCGCCCCGCACGCCGCCATGAATCCCTCCGCCCCTCTCGGTGACCGTCTCCACCATCTGACCCGCCGCACGTTTCTCGGCGGATCGGCGCGGGGAGTCGGAGGCATCGCGCTCGGCACGCTGTTGACGTCCACGCTCGCGCGTGCCGCGCAGGTGGCCGGCGGCGCGAAAGGCCGGCCCGGGCTCCCCCACTTCAAGCCGACCGCGAAACGCGTGCTCTGCCTGTTTCAAAGCGGCGGGCTGTCGCACGTGGATCTGTTCGACGACAAGCCGATGCTCCACCGTCACGCCGGACAGGAGATCCCGGCCTCGGTGAAAGGCGACCAGCGCCTCACCGGGATGACCAGCAACCAGAGCGCCTACCCCGTGGTGCCCCCGCTTTCGCCGGGCAAGCGCTGCGGCCCGCAAGGCACCTGGATCAGCGACCTGCTCCCCAATCTCCAGACCGTCGCCGGGGACCTCTGCATCATCCGCAGCCTGCACACCGAGGCCATCAACCACGACCCGGCCATCACCTACATGAACACCGGGAGCCAGCAGCCCGGCTACGCGAGCATGGGCGCATGGGCGAGCTACGGCCTCGGCTCGGAAAACGAGAATCTGCCCGCGTTCGTCGTGATGGTTTCCCAAGGCACGGGAAAAAACCCCGGCCAGCCGATCTTCTCCCGCCTCTGGGGCAGCGGATTCCTGCCCGCCTCGCACCAAGGCGTGGGCCTGCGCGCCGGCGCCAACCCCGTCCTCTATCTCAATAATCCGCCGGGCGTGGACCGCGCCCAGCGCCGCGCGCTGCTCGACGATCTCGCCGAGCTCAACCATCGGCGCGCCGCCGAGCTTGGAGACGCGGAGACCCTCGCGCGCATCGACGCCTACGAGATGGCGTTCCGGATGCAGGCCTCCGTGCCGGAGCTCACCGACATCAGCCGCGAGCCCGCGTCGACCCTCGAGGCCTACGGTCCCGAGGTGCGCAAACCCGGCACCTACGCCGCGAACTGCCTGCTCGCCCGCCGGCTCCTCGAGCGCGACGTGCGCTTCGTGCAGTTGTTCCACCGCGGCTGGGACCAGCATATCGCCATCACGCGCCAGCTCCCCAACCAGTGCCGCGACGTCGACCAGCCGACCACCGCGCTCCTGAAGGACCTCAAGCAAAGGGGACTGCTCGAAGACACCCTCGTCGTGTTCGCCACCGAGTTCGGCCGCACCGTCTTCAGTCAGGGCAAGCTCGGGGACCCCGGTATGGGCCGCGACCACCACGGCCGCGCCTTCACCGTCTGGCTCGCGGGCGGCGGCGTGCGCGGCGGCATCGATCACGGCGCGACGGACGACTTCTGCTACAACATCACCGAGAAGCCAGTGCACCTGCGCGACCTCCACGCGACCATCCTGCACTGCCTCGGGATCGACCACGCGCGCTTCACCACGAAGTTCCGCGGCCTCAACGTCCGTCTCACCGGTGTCGAGGAAGCGAAGGTCGTCCGCGACATCCTCGCCTGATTACCCGCCCCGCCGCCGGATTCACCCGCCAGCGACGGCAGATCGAAGTTCCGCCAGCCTGGCTAATTCCTCCGGCTGCAACGCGCGGTCGAATACTGCGACCCCACCAATCCATCCCGTGAAACCCACCCCACGGGAACTATGGATCACCCGCCCGATCGTGAAAGGGCCTCCCGAACCGTCGTTGGCCGGTGAGTAAAGCCGATCATGCGGGAACCACCATGGATTCAGACGTAGGGCCACAAGGTCCCTCCCAAACTCGGTCCAACCACCGTCGGCGCCCCGGCGTAACGTGACCTTGAGACGGGTATAACGGAACTCGCGCAACTCCACCCGCTCCCCGGCGGATTCACTTATGATATTCGTCTCAACCAGCCTGTCCTCGGGCGGGTGGTAGAGCTGGTCTGACGGGAAGGCCCGATCCTCGCCTTCCTGAAGACCCGGAATCCCCCGCAACCACCCCTGCAACCACGCCTGATAGGCGGAGGAAATCAGCCGGTCTCCCTTGGGATTCTCCAGCCAACGGTCTCCGGCCCGTCCGTTTAGCCAGCCGGTCAGCTCGCGGGTGGACGCATCGTAGGTCATGGCGAAGCATTGCCACGAGGCATCAAGCAAGTCGGCGGGCGAATCGCCCGATACGGCCGGGGAAACATCGGCCGAGTTGCTCTTGTGCAGCGCGTAGCGGTTCAGGAATGAACTCGCCCCATTTTCCGACACGTGTCCGCAGGCGGAGCCTTCCTTGTTCAGCCCGGCGAAAAGCGCGTACTGCCGCTGCCCGCGCTCAACTCGGCGGATGCCAGCTGTCTCCGCCTGCTTCAGATCTGTTCCTTCATGCCAAATCCCGGCGAGGGCGTGATTGCCGCTTTCGCGAATGGCCCAGACGACGACCGTTACGGATTTTCCGGAACCCTTGATGTCGAGCGGTGAGTCATGCAGCCGCGCCCGAGGCACCAGCAGCAGGGGACGGTAGGTGGCGTCGGCCTCGCGGCGGATCCGGATCGCCTGTCCGAAAGGTCCCCGGCCCAGCAGCGGGAAGTCGGCGTAGACGGCCTCCCGCCCCTCGCCCCAGTAGTCCCTCACGTAATTGACCGCCTCGAGTGGAAAATCGTTCTTCGCCCCCGGCGGCACATGCGCCGTGAAGCGGCGGGCGCCGGCCGGCTCGCGTTTGACGAAGTCCCAGAAGGCGACGCATCCGGGAGTGTCCGTGACGACGGCCACGCGCCCGGGGATGCCGGAAGCCGGGAGCTCACCGGCCGCGAGCAGCAGGAAGGATGACAGGAGGCGAGGCCGGCACAGGGAAGGGAGGCGCATCGGGTCAGCGGTTGACCGCACCGTCGAGGGAACTGCTTCCAAAGACAACGCCCGGGATCCCGTGGTACGGTTTCAGGACATGGGTGACAGTTTAGTGTCAGGACATGGGTGACACTATCGCCAAGGCAGGGGCGCGGTTGAGAGGAACCGAGGATGCCATGGCAACAAACCCAAATGAACGAAGTGCGAAAAGAGTTCGTGAT
>CAIUOU010000120.1 GCA_903900845.1 uncultured Opitutia bacterium | reverse complement strand
GCAACGCGGAATGCGGGCCCGGGGTGAAGCGGACGCTTCAGACCGCGGGCGGATCGCCGAAGTGCGCCCGGAAGGAAGCGTAGGCGGCGCAGTCGGCGAGCATCGCGTCGATGGTCGCCGCGATCGGTTCGATCCGGGTTAGGCCCGAGAACACCGCCTTGTCGCCGATGGCGTCCTCGAGGAAGAAAGCCGGCCGCTGGGTGATCTGGTGGGAAAAGAATTCCCGTGTGGACGCGTCGATGCGCGCGGCGACAGCGTCCGATCGAGCGGCGACCAGAAGTTTTTCCGCGTCTAGTCTTCCGTCGCTGGCCGCGACGGCGACTTCCACCGCCACGTCCATGCGACGGACCGGCCGGCCTTCGCGTTTCTCGGCATGGGAAAGGGCGAGACGTATCTCGTCGCCCGCGAAGCCTAAGTCGCGCGCGGCCTCCGCGACTAAACTCGCGGCGGGATACTCGCCGGCCTTCGGCGGCTCGTACGGCGAGGCGTCGAGCATGAAGGGTGAGCGCAGGATGGTTCCGCTGCGCCGGTAAAACCACGCGCATTGCTCGCGCGAAACCGGCCAGTCCTCCGGACGCATCCGCGCGATTTTCCAATCGAAGTCCGCCCGCCCCCCATAGCGATGCTTTAGATCCGCCCAAGTCGGCTCCGCCCAGAAACACCAGGAGGAACTGACCTCGAGAAAGTAGGTGATTTTCATCATGCGAGCACCCGTTTCTGAAGGACCGCGCTCTGGAGGTCACTCGCTTAGTGCGGTCTCGGCACGCGCTGAGATCGTGAGTCTTTTCCCAGTCCGACCTTACTCGTGCAGCGCGTTGCCATCGATGACCTCGCCGGCGCCGATGTACGCGCCCTTCTCGAGGAACACCCTCGCGGTATGCACGGGGGCCTGCCGACCTTAGGCAGGCAGGGGGTACGGCTTCGCGCCCGGGCCGTTGTTTCGTATTCCGCCACGTTCGGTTTCCTCGAGGCTTTGGAAGTTCACTCGCTTCGTTTCTCCGCGGCGCGGGCGAACGCGGCGCGGTGGAAGGCCCAGAAATCGTCGCCGAGGGCGCGGATGAGTCGCATCGGGTCGTGACCCACGCCGGGGATCACGCTCCACTTGTGGGCGACGCCGAGGGACTGCATCCGTTCGTGGAACGCGCGGTTGTTTTCGAACGTCTCGTCGCGGTCTCCGATCGCCTGGCGGATCACCAGGCCGTTCAGCTCGTCCCGGCGGCGCTCGACGATCGACCACGGGCTTTTTTCAAAAAAGAACGCTGGGTCGCCGCCGTAGACGCGGCGGAAAATCTCGTCGCGCTGTTTCGGTCCCGCCCGGGGCGCGCGGCTGAAGTCCGGTTGCATCGGGCCCGCGCCTAGGAGCGAGACGCCGGCGAACAGATGCGGGTGGGAAAAGCCCAGCCGCGCCGCCCCGTAGCCGCCCATGCTAAAACCCTCGATCACGCGGCCGGAGCGTTCGGCGATGGTGCGGTGAGTCGCGTCGATGTGCGGGATCAAGTCCCGGATGATGACCGATTCCACCTTCACGGAACCGTCCTTCCAGTCTACGTACATCCCGTCGGGCAGGCCGTTGACCAAGACTACGAGGCAAGGTGGCAACCGGCCGGATTCGATTGCTTGGTCGAAAAGTGCCGCGAGTTGGGGTATTCCTGCCAGGCCGCCGCCGGAGCCGTGCATCCAATACAGCACGGGGAAGCGGCGTTGGCCCTCGCGCTCGTGCGCGGCGGGAACGAACAAGTGGTAGCTGACGCGGGCGCCGGCGGAGGCGCTGGAGAAAACGTGGTGGGAAACCCGCGGCTCGGGGATGGCGCGCGTCACCCAATCCGTTTTGGCCGGGTCGGACGTCGGGAGGCGCTTTTCCGATGCAGCTGCGTTTGCCAAGATTACGACCGCGCCCAGCAAGACGGTGAGGGGTTTGGCCAAAAACTGCATGCCTGCGTCGCAACCCTAAGGAAGGGCGCGTCGTCGATGCAATCGCCGTCCCGCGGCGCCCAAGGGGTCAGGGCGTTGACTGTTTGATTTCCGTCGTATGGGAGAGGCGCCCAAAACGCTGAACGCCCTGACCCCTTTCCTATGGGGTCAGGGCGTTCAGCGTTTGATTCCCGATGCGGATCCGATGTGCTTAAAACATTCAACGCCCTGACCCCTTTAAGCGGAGACTAGGCTCCGGCGAATCCGGGTTGGCCCGGACCTTTCCGTGGCTTCGCTCACTCGCCGGAGCGCCAAATTTGGCGGGCGCGAGTAATTCAAATTGGGGAAGAGGGTTCGATCCCATTCCCCGGGTTATTCCTGGGTGATTTGAACATCGAGCCATGTGGCTCCATCGCGCCTCTATTCAGATCGTTGGCCGTTAGGCTGGAACCATTCCAAGGAAGTCGGGATTGCTTAGGAGGAGCGGGGAGGACCCTATCGCCGCGTCCAGCCATTGGAGCGGGACCGAATGAAGCGAACACCCCTGACTCTCGCTGCTTTACTGCTCGTCAATCCCGCCGCCTGCCAGCGAGCGGATACGGAGTCTTCCTCGCTTGTCGCTGAAATCACCCGCGCGATGGCCGCCGATGACCTGGAGCGGGTTCGCGCCGTGGTGACGCGGGTACGTTCACGGCTCGGGGACAAGGCGGGTGTGCCGGAGGTGGCGGATGAATTCCGTGCCGTGCCGCGCGACGCGAGGATGCT
>CAIUOU010000119.1 GCA_903900845.1 uncultured Opitutia bacterium | reverse complement strand
CCATCCGCCGTCCACGCGCATCGCGCTTCTCCCCGGTCTCCACCACTTCCGTTACGGTTTCGCTCATCCATCGCAGCTTACCCCCTCCTACCGGCGCTGCCTAGGGGGCACCCCGGACCACGCTTACCCACGAAGGGACACAAATGAACACGCTGCTGAATCGCTCCGCGGGGGAGCAACCACGGGTGCACACGGATCCGCACGGACGAGGCGGCCCGGCTGTAGCCGCAGCTGCCAGCCGCGGACGATGCGGAAACGCCCATCGCCTCTCCGAACTACCCGGCCTTCTGTTAAAGTCCCCGGGGCGTGACGCGCCCCCGACTCGCTCCGCGGTTTCAACCGCGGAGCGAGTCCGAACCGCCTTCGGCCGTCCGCCCCACAACATCGTCCGCGGCGGCATCGACACCTCCTCATCCGTGTCGATCCGTGTGCCTCCGTGGTTAAACCTGGATTGAAGGATTGGTCCCGCTGCATGCGCCTTTTGCGCCTCCTGACGGAGCCGGAAAGGAGGAGCCGGAAAGGAGGTCAGGGCGAAACTTGCAACGAACTGCCCGCCCGTGGCGCTCGGTGGCGCCGGGAAGTCGCCCCTCTGCTTGCAGGTTTCGTCCTGTCCCCTTGCGGCAGCCCGCGGCTGACGGACCCGCGCCAGTTCATCTCCTCCCTCACGGTGGAGCTTTGAAAACCCCTCCCGGATCCGATCCCCTGAAAATACAATTTCCTTCAAGTCCCTCCTACCGTAACCTCCGCTTCACATTCAAGAACTCCCTTGAACCGAATCGTTCCGATTAAACCTATGCTCAATAAGTTCTCTCTCACCGATAAGTTGTTCATGTTAGCGACCTTCCTCGTCATCATCTTCTCGAAGATCCTCTACTGGCAGGGCGACAAACAAGACGCCATATTCGTCGGGCTCTGGGCTCCCTCAATCCTCGGGTTTGGCGTCTACCTCAAGGTCATCGGAAATTCCAAAGATGAGTGACTACGTTCTCCATTTCGCCGCCTTCATCATGGCGATTTTTGGCGTCGGTTTCTATTCGGCGATGACCGCCTTCCGCAGGATTGCCAAGAACGCTGAAGCGTCAGCTCAAGCAGATGAACTTTCCGCAGAACGCGCCAAGCGTGACTGAGCCCTAAACAATGGTTTAGGTGTTCGGCGGATAAAGGAATTCATGCGGGAAGTCCTCGGATGGAAGACCGACGCCGTCGGTAAACGCGGAAATGTGCAGGTCGCCTCCAACGAGGGCTACAAACCTCCCCCGGATCCGATCCCCCTGAAAATCCAGTTTCCTTCCGGTCAGAACTTCGGCACGCCCGTGACCATCGGCGTGGGGGCGGAATTCTAATGCGCCCCGCGTGCTATCTGCCGCTGCTCCTGCTGGCCGCCGTCGCGGTCGGTGCGGAACGGCCGGCGCGCCCGGACTTCGGCCTCGTCTTCAACGACGACGCCGATCTCGCGTTCGTCGTGCCGGACCGCGCGCGCGCCGAGGCTCTGCTGTGCGCCAACATCGGCGCGCTCGCGGACACGCCCGTGCGGACGCTGGTATTCTGCATCGGCATGGGCGGCGACTTGTTGTACTATGACACCAAGGTCGCGAGCCGTGTTGGCTGGCGCAAATCCCCGGACGAAAAGCCCGGTACGTTGATGGAGAAACGCATGGAGAACGCGCGCGTCTGCCTGGCGCAGGGCGCCGATGCCGTACGCACGGCCGGCGAGGCCGCGCGCGCGCTCGGGCTGCGTTTCATCCCGAGCCTGCGGCTGAACGACGCCCACTTCATGGCCAACCCCGACGGCCATGCGATGACGAGCGAGTTCTGGTTCAAGCACCGCCACACGCTCACGATCAAGGAGTCGCCCCTCGCGTTCCAGCCGGCCTATGGGAACCTGCTCGATTTCTCGCACGCCGAGGTGCGCCGCCTCCGGCTCGACACCGTGTTCGAGTGCCTCGACCGCAATCGCGACCTCGTCGACGGCTTCGAACTCGATTTCAACCGCTTCCAGGTCTTCTTCCCCAAAGGTCAGGCGGCCGCCGGCGCCCCGCTGATGACCGATCTCGTGCGCCGGGTGCGCGCCCGGCTCGACGAATTGGCGCGCGAGGTGAAACGGCCGCTATCTCTTTTCGTCCGCGTGCCGCCCTCGCTCGCCGACTGCACGACGGCGGGCCTGGAGGTCGAGCGCTGGATGCGCGAGGGCCTCGTCGACCTCGTGTCGCCCGCGCAAATCATGACGCTGGCGTGGGACATGCCCGTCGCCGACCTCTTCGCGCTGGGCAAAAAATACGGCGTGCGGGTGCATCCTTCACTTTATCCGCGCACCAGCTGGCGCGTGGCGTTCCCCGCCGACGCAAGCTACGCCGACGCGAAGATCGGCCGCGATGCCACGCTCGACGAGATTCGCGGCGCCGCGGCCAACTACGCCGCGGGCGGCGCGGACGGGTTCTATCTTTTCAATTTCTACAACGCCTTCGGCTCGGCGCGCCCCCATGACAATCGGCTTTATCATCTCTTCCGTGATCTCGCCCGACCGGGGAATCTCGCGGGGCAGGCCAAGGTGTTCGGCATCACAAAGAGTTATTATAACGACGGACCGGGGTCCTACGCCTATGGCAAGCAGTTGCCCGCGAAGCTGGGCGGCGATGGGTCGCTTGCGGTCAAGCTGCCGGTCGCGGAGGCGCCGGAAGACAGCCCGTTCGCGCTGCGGACCCGCGTGCTGCGCCTCGGCTTCCGCGGAGCCGGGTCGGATGCGCGCGTGCGGGTCACGTTGAACGGAACCGCGGTCTTCGCCGGCGAGCTCCGGGAGCCCTCGGCGCGGTTCACGAAGGAGATCACGGGCGCCGAACCCCGACAGCCCGACGCGGCCGAGGTTTATCTGCACGTGCCGCTCGCCTCCGCCGCGACGGTGCAGCGCGGAGACAACGCGGTGGTTGTCTCGCTCGCGCAGCCGGGCGCGCAAGTGACCGACGTCGAGCTGCGCTACGACTATTACCACGATCTGGAGAAAATCTGGACGCGTCAGCCCGAGCCGCTGAATGGCGACGGCGGCATTCCCAGGCGGTGAACCGGCGCGCCTTGATTTTGGTGGGAGGTCTGTGGGCCGCGTCGGTTTCGGCGCAGCCCGTTGGCGTGCGACTCCGACCGCCGCCGCACGACCTTGCCACGATCCATGCACCAGCGGTCATCCGCGAGGCGCCGACCAACGAGACGTGCCTGGTTGCGCGCCGCGACGGAGCCCTCGAACTCTACGCGATCGGCAAACCTGAGAGCGACACCGCGACCGTGATGCGATCGACGGACGGCGGGCTCACGTGGACGGAGCCGGCACTGGCGTTTCGACTCCACAACAAGGCCTATTACGCCATCCAAGTCCTCGAGGCGCACGATGGGACGCTGCATGCCGTCGTGCACGATTTTCGCGAAGGCCCCGGCGGCTACCGCGGCCGGCTCTGGGAAGTTTATTACGCGAGCCGACCGCCCGGCGGGGAGTGGACCAAGCCACGTCTCATCGTGCCCGGCTACATCGGGTCGATCCGGGGCTTCGTGCAGTTGAAGGCCGGCCGGCTCGTGCTCGCCGTAGCGCGCGCGATCCCGGAGCGCATGGAGGCGCCGCAGTCTGGTCCCGACCTCGGATGGCACAGCACGTTCGTTTATTTTTCCGACGATGCCGGCGCCACTTGGCGCGAGTCGCCGGATCAGCTCATCCTCGCGCTCAACGGTCCCAACGCCACGCGCTACGGCGCGATCGAGCCCGTGTTGCTCGAGCTGCGTGACGGGCGCTTGTGGATGCTCGTGCGCGATCGTGGCGGCCGGCTTTGGCAAAGCTTCTCGACCGACGGCGGCGCGCGCTGGCCCGCGTTGGAGCGCTCGCCCTTCATCTCGTCCGACTCGCCGGCCACGCTGCTCCGCCTGGGCGACGGGAGAATCCTCCTGCTCACCAACGCCTGCCAGAATTGGTCCGACCCGCGCAGCTACGCGATGGGTGGACGGGAGGTGCTGCACGCTGCGATCAGCGCCGACGAGGGTCGGACGTGGCGCGGCTTCCGGGAGGTCCTGCACGAGCCGCCCGTGGCCACGCGCGGTGATCGGGGCACCGCCTACGCGTCCGCCGTAGAGAACGCCGCCGGCAAGATCGTCGTCGTGAGCGGGCAGGGCGAGGGCAAGCGCGCCCTCCTCGCCTTCGATCCTCGCTGGCTGGAGGAAACAGATACGCGTGACGATCTCGCAACCGGACCGGTGCAATGGACCGCCTACGGTAAGGCGGCGGTCCGCGCCGGGAGCGCGCGTGTGATCGCGATTCCGATCGAGGCGGGCGAAGCCGTGGGCGCGCAGTGGAATTTCCCGGTGGGCGCCTCCGGCGAAATCTCGCTGCGGATCGAGGTGCCCGCTGGCGTGAGCAGTCTCAAGCTCTGCCTCAACGACCACTTCACGCGGCTCGACGACCGCAAGGCCGCGGCACACGCGGTCTTCGTGGCGCCGATCACGGAGGCGGGCACGCTGGCGGTGAGCCTGCGCTGGAATACGCGTGAGCTGGTCGTGCGCGTCGGCGGGACGGAGCGCCGCGTCGCGGCGCAGCGGCCGGCTCAGTTCGGTGTGAATTACCTAAGGATCGAGTTCGAGGCTGCGGAGCGCGGCGACGTCACGGTCTCGGATCTCGTGGCGCGCGGGCGTTGACGCAACGCCCTGCCTCACGCGCGCGGAGGCGGGATTTCCCACGTCGCAGAACGCCTACTCGCGGAAAATCCCGGGCTGCGCGAGCGGCCAGTCGGCGTGGCGGGCAAGGGTTTCGATCTCGATGGAAAACATAGCTCGGCTCCGGCCTGGCGCGGGCGAAGCGACCTGACCGTCCACGGGGTCGGACGCTAGCCCCATGGGCGGCGATCAGGCGTCGGGAAGCTCGACGGCGGCCAAGGCCTGGGCCAGCAGGCCGTCCTGCCGGCCGGTATAGCCCATGCCCCCGTTGATGCTGGCCTTGATGGTCACCCGCGAGACGCCGATCCCGAGTATCGTGGCAACCGACCGCCGCATGGCCTCCCGATGGCGCGCCACCTTGGGTCGTTCGCAGACGAGGGTGAGGTCAAGGGACACGATACCACCATCCCGGGCGCCGACGAGGGCGCCGCCCACCCCACCCTTCCCGACCCATCAAGATCCAGTTTCCCATCGGTTTGGCCACGGGAGTCACGCTAACCGAGTTTCGCCAGATGCACCTCACGGCCCAAGCCCGCGGCAAGCCGTAAGCAGTCCGCAAGGCCGCGTGGCGGCGTTGACGTGCGCCGCCCGCTCTTGGCCGGGCGCAAAGGGGGGATCTTGGCGGCGCGTTGTGCCAACTTCGCCAATTTCGCGCGCTTCCCAGTCAAGACGCTACGACGCCAACCTGCTAGGCTGGTAGGGCGACTGTCTCCAGCCCCACTTTATGAAATCGTTCTCAACCTGCCCGTGGCTCACCTGCATGGTCGTGACGCTCGGCTCTCCCGCCGCCGTCGCCCAAACCGTGCCCGCCGCCCCGGCGCCCGCCCGGGCCTCGTCCGAGGCAGTCATTCTCACCCCCTTCGAGGTCTCCTCGGAAAAGGACACCGGGTACGCCGCCACCGAGACACTCGCCGGCACCCGCATGCGCACGGACCTGCGCGACGTCGGTGCGTCGCTCACGATTTTGACGCCGGAATTTCTTAGCGACCTTGGCGTGAACTCCTTCGACCAGGCACTCCTCTATACGCCAAGTGTCGATGCGACCGAGGGCGACAACACCGATGCCAATCGCGCCGGCGGCACCCAGATGCGCTTCGGCACGGGGCAGTCCTACTCCATCCGCGGCTTCAACACCAATGCCGGCAACCAATCGATCTCCCACGACTTCTTCACCGCCCTCGAGCCCACCGACAACTACAACCTCGAGCGCATCACGCTCTCCCTCGGGCCCAACGCCCTGCTCATCGGCGTCGGCAATCCGCAGGGCACCGCCGTCACCACCACGAAGCGCGCCCAGTTGCTGCGGCGGAAAACCGAGGTGCAAACCCAAGCCGACACGAACGGTTCGCTCCGCCTCGCGATCGACCACAATCAACCGCTGATCAAAGACAAATTGGGTTTCCGCCTCAACCTGCTGCACGACGAGGCGCGCGAGTTTCGCAAATATGAGGGCAAAAACCAGGAGCGCCTCACCGTGAGTGTATCGGCCAAGCCCTGGGCGAACACCAAGGTCACGCTCAATCACGAGAGCTACTCCCTCGGCACCAACGCCTCGAGCCTGGTGTGGGGCTTCGACGGCAGCGCGCTGCGCTGGGCGGCGGCGGGCAAACCGACGATCGATTTCGTGCCGGCCGGACAGACCTGGACCGCGACGCGCCCCTATCTCGATGCCAATGGAAAGCCCGTTCCGGTCGCCCGTGGCGTCGTGGATCCGGACGGCCTCGTCGATTCCCGCAACGACTTCGATCCCAACCTCGTGCTGGCCCAAATCACCGGAAACACCCAGGTGTACACCGTCGGGCTGAATCTGCCGAACCCGATGATCAACACCCGCTATCAGGGCCAGCTCTCGGCGGCCACGTTCGGCGGCGTCTCGAGCGCCAACTACCAATCAGCCAATCCGTGGGCGACGTTCGGTCTCAGCAAGAGCACCAATCTCAACGGCGGCACCTGGAAAGACCCCTCGTCCGCGCAACACGGGCGGTGGAGCCAGCTCATGCTCGAGCAGAAACTCGCCGACGGACTCTTTCTCGAGCTGGGCGGCAACCTGGCGCTCTACAACCAGTCCCAGGCTCCTAACTTTTTCACCACGGTGACGATCGATCCCAATCGCTATCTTCCCGACGGCTCGACCAACCCCGGCTATCTCGTCCCCTACGCGGACAACGCCCAGATGCAGTTTCGCCCGATCAAGAACCGTGCGGCCGAATATCGCGCCACGCTCTCCTACGAGTTGGATTTGACCAGACACCACCGCTGGTTCGGCAAACACAGTTTCGCCGGACTCTACCAAACCACGCGCTCCGACGCGGACCAGGATCTCACGCGGGTATTCAACCTCGCCACCGTCGGTCTACCGGCGGCCGGCGGTTGGTCCGGCGATGCGGTGAATGCCGGCAACGGACTGCAAACCCGGACCTATTTCGTTAACGGCAACGTGCCCGTGCTGCCCGACTCCGTGCAGGTTCTGAACAACCTCTCACAGCTCAACCGCTACGGAAGACTACTCGGTGCGACGGCCAACGAGTCCGCCCCGCTCAATCTCAGCCGCATCTCGTTTCTCAATCCGCTCAAAAGCAAATTCACCTCGAAGGCGCTCTCCCTCGGATGGCAGGCCCGCTGGTTCGACGGTCGCCTCGTGACGGTCGTCGGCTACCGGGGGGACGACACCAAGAGCTTCGGCGTGCCCACCGTGCGCAACGTCGTCAACCCCGCCATTCCCGGCTCCGCCACCGATCCGCTGAAGCAGACGTTCGCGCTCGCGAAGGACGTCCCGTACAACGCCCAGCCCTCGATCGTGGCCGACGGCCAATCCCGCACCTACGGCGGCGTCTACCACGTGCTGCCGTGGCTCTCGCTCACCTACAATCGGTCGAGTAATTTTCTTCCGGTGCCCAATGCCTCCTGGGTCGATCCGCTGGGCCGCCCCGCGCCCAATTCACTCGGCAAAACCGTGGACTACGGTGTGCGTTTCTCGTTCCTCCAAGGCCGGCTGGCGCTCGGCGTGAACCAATTCACGACGTCGGCCGCCAATCAGTCGCGCAATGCCAACGCCAGCGTCGGCGGAACCCGCGCCATTCTCGGGCGCCTGCGCACCAACTACAAGGTTCCCGGCGATCCGTATTTCAGAGACCTGGCCGAAGCCGGCGGCTATCCCGTCGACACGGGCAACACTTCGGACACCTGGAGCTACGTCGCCGAGGGCTACGAGATGAATCTCGTCTACAACCCGTCGCGCAACTGGCGCGTCTCGCTGTCCGGCAGCGTCAACACCAACAAACTTGGCACCCACCTCGAGGCCGTCGGCGCCTATCTCTACACCGATTCGAAATTCCAAGGCCTCGGCACTTGGAAGAAATTCGCGAGCGAGCTTCGCAGGATCGAGGCCGGGCAGGCCTCCTCGGTTTTCAACCTCGATCCCGCCAATGCCACCGCCAAGGCCCAGGCGGCCGCCGACGCCCTCTTCCTCGAGCAACAGACCGCCGCCCAGGAAAAAAGCTACGTCGACGACGTTGCGCTCAATGGAGTCACGACCGCGCGCAACGGAAAGTATGCGTTCAACGGTCTCGTCACGCGCGTGTTCCACGAGGGCCGGCTCAAAGGCTGGACGGTTGGGGGGAATTTCCGCTGGCGCAGCGAAAACACGATCGGCTACCAGCGACTCACCGACGCCGCCGGCGTGCCCAACGGCCGCATCGACGTGAACCGTCCGCTCCTCGGCGATCAGTTCTGGGATCTCGGCGCCATGGTTTCCCATCAGCGCCGCATCTTCCGCCACGTGAACCTGCGAACCCAGCTGAACATCCAGAATCTGCCCAATTGGCAGTCACCCCGTCTCGTGCGCTCCGACTACGACACCAACGCCGTGTACGGCTCCACCAACGCCATCGTTCCGGTGCTCTGGGAACTCCGCCGCCCAAGAAACTACGTGCTGACGGCGACCTTTGAATTTTGAACCATGCGACACCCTCCCACCCTCGTCGTCGCCGGTTCACTCCTCGCCTCGTCACCCACCTCATCCGCTTCCGCGACAAACGCTCCGCGCTCCAACATCATCTTCATCGTCCCCCGATGATTGGAGTCGGGACGGTTTTTCCTGACGAGGGAATCCCGAAGCTCCGATCAATTTCAGAGCCGCTCCCCCGAACTTCCCTCCCGTCCCAGCGCCCGCAGGATCCACCTCCCCTCCCCCCAACCCAAATGCGTCTATCCCATCGTCTCTTCCTCGTGCTCGGCTTGTTAGCTCCCGCCGTCCCGTCCTTCGCGGCGGAGGAGAAGACCGTCGTCCTCAATCCCTTCGTGGTTAGCACCGAGGTTAATCAAGGTTACTACGCCTCGGAGACGCTTTCAGGCACGCAGTTGAAATCCCAGGTGCGCGACCTGGCCAACCCGATCTCCATCCTCACCGAGGAATTCATGCGCGACATTGGTGCGGTGAACTACGAGGAAGCCTTGGAGTTCCTACCCAGCACCCAGGCGTACAAGGGAGACACCTCCGATCCGGAGGCCGTCACGTCGCGCACCGGCACGCCGTTCACCGTGCGCGGATTCCGCTCCTCGTCCCTGACGAACAATTTCTTCACCAGCCGGATCAAGGTGGACAATTTCA
Source organism: uncultured Opitutia bacterium (assembly GCA_903900845.1). Taxonomy (GTDB): domain Bacteria; phylum Verrucomicrobiota; class Verrucomicrobiia; order Opitutales; family Opitutaceae; genus ER46. The sequence goes on along the minus strand of CAIUOU010000119.1, from coordinate 25,858 downwards.
ACACGGAGACGGTGACCCAGTCCCGGGGCCCCAATTCGCTGCTCTTTGGTCTGGGCTCGGTGGGCGGAGGGCTCGATGCCACGGCCAAGGCGGGACGGTTCGATGCCGACAGCTACGGCCTGGAGATGCGTTTCGACACGGAGGGCTCGCGGCGCGCCAGCATCGACGTCAACCGGATCGTCCTCCCTCGCAAGATGGCGCTGCGCTTTGCCGCCTTGTCGCACGATCAGCGCACCCCGCGGGAATTCCAGTACATGCGACGCAGCTCCGCCTACCTGAACCTGACGCTGCAGCCCTTCAAGGGCGCGACGATCAACCTCAACGCGGAGACCGGTCGCATCGACGAGTTGAATCCCCGGCCCTACCTGGCCTACGACAGCGTGTCCGCCTGGCTGAACGATCCCCGGACCCCGCTCCAGAAAGCGAATACGATCGACCGTGCCCTGGTCGAGTCCGGCACCACGGCCGCCCGCAATACGGCCCGGAACCTCATCACCGGCGTCTCCCAGGGATTCTCGACCACCAACCATCTCGTTTACGTGATGAACGCGCCGCAGCTGGGCGTGCAGAACTGGAATTTCAAATCCCGGGGGTCGGAGGCCTTCGTCAACGGCCTGGCCCAGGCTCAGACCAGCATCTCGGGCGCGACCCGCGTGCCGGGCGTGGACTTTCCGTTGGACACCGTTGTATCCGGGCCGTCGGACTATTTCGACACCACCTACGAGAAGTTCTCGGCGTCGTGGCAGCAGCAGGTCCTGCAGAAGACCTTCTTCGAGCTGGCGGGAGCCTACGAGCACTCGAAGAACGAGGATTGGCAGCCGGTGCAACGAGGCGACTACGAGCTCTTCATCGACACCAACTATTACCTGCCCACGCAGCTGGCGGCGAACAACCCCGACCCATCCAAGCCGCTCAATCCCTACTTCGGCACGCCCTACATCGAATCCAACGCCACGCTGCAAAACCGCAGCACCGCGTTGAAACAGTACCGGGCGACGCTGACCCGGCAATTCGACCTGAGCTGGATCCATCCGCTCAAGGGCTTCGACCTGGGTCAATTCACGGCGGTGGCCTTCCACTACTACCGGCACGTCGACAGCTACTTTCAACAGCCGGAGGAGATGACGACGACCTCCGTGCTGGCTTCCGGCCTCCTCTCCGACACCCAAAACCAGATTCGCCGGCGCTACTACCTCACGCCGGGCCAACCGGTCTCGTTCCCGGCCTTCATCCCGAGCCAGGCCGCAATCAGCCAGACAGGCAATCCGGCGGTACCCGGGAGCATCATCCCGACTGTCCGGTCGGCTTTCCTGCATCGCCTGAATCCGGTCTACGCGCCCGAGACCACCAAGTCGTATGCCGCGATCGGCCAGTGGGAACTCTTCTCCCGCCGGCTGATCCTCACCGGGGGCATCCGGCGCGATGACCTCAGCTCCCGGAATTTCGTCTTCGCGCAGGATCCGGTTTCCCGGATCTTTCTCGGCAAAGGCCAGGGGGCTTTTTCCCCGGCGACCACTTCCTCGGTCACCAACACCAATTACGGCGCCGTGGTCCGGGTGACGCGGTGGCTGGATGCGTTTGCCAACACCGCCACGAACACAGTGGGCGCCGGGGGCACGAACTACGACGTCTACAACCGGACCCTGCCGAATCAGGAGGGCACCGGTTACGATCTCGGCCTGCGCGGATTTTTCTTTTCCGACCGCGTGATCCTGAAGCTCAACTACTTCAATAACGAGCTGACGAACCGGATTTCCAACCCGCTGCGGGACGGGGCCATTGGGATCGAGATGGCGCGGCAGAACGGCTACGTGGAGCGCTTCCTCGAGGGAATGGTCCTCAACGGTTTCGGGAGCAAGGTCGCCAGCTCGCCGCGCTTCTCGAATTATTCGGGCAATGGTCTTTGGACCGACGTCGAGTCGGACCTCACGGAGGGTTATGAGATCGAGGCGACCCTCAATCCCACGCGGCAGCTCCGCCTGATGGTCAACGTGTCGTACAATGACTCCAAGTTGAACGAGACCTACAAATTCACCCGGCCGTGGTATGAGCAATATGTCAAACCCGTGCGGGACGACGCGGCGGTCCGCGCGACCATCGCCAACCCCGCCTTCAACGCCACCCGGACCATCGGGGACTACATCACGGGCATCGAGCGCCGCTTGAATTACCACGAGGCCCAGGTCGGCGGGGCCCGCCTGCGCGGCAACCATTGGTTGGTCAACGTGGTCGGGAGCTACGCCTTCGACCAGGGCCCGTTGAAGGGCACGCGCGTCGGGGGCAGCGCGCGCTGGCGCGACGCCGCCGCGATCGGCTACCCGGAAAAAGGAGGGACCTTCGATGTCGCGAACGCCTTCCGCGGCCGGGAGTCCCTCGTCACGGACGCCTTCGTGAGCTACGCTTGGCGCCAGCGCCTGCTGGATCGCAACCTGAACTGGACCGTGTCGCTCCGGGTAAGGAATCTGCTCGACGACGATGCGGCCACCCCGGCCAGCGCCGTCGACAACGGCCGAGGCCAGGCGCATATCCTCCAGCGGATCTACCAGACTCCCCGGACCGGCGAGCTGTCCGCCGGGGTGAGATTCTGAGTTAGTTCCGTTCCCGTTTCATTGCTTCGCCCGCGGGTCGGGCAAAGCGTGCGGCTGGGTCCGATCCCTCCGCGCCACGTCTCCACGCACCCGCCGATGCCCCTGCTCCCCTGCCGCCAGCTTTTATTTTCGACCCTGCTCGCCGCCGGGTGCGCCGTCTCGAGTCACGCCGCGAATCCGCCGCTCCCGCCCAATATCATCGTCATCCTCGCGGATGACTACGGCTACGGCAGCGCGGGAAGCTACGGCGCCGATCCCGCGCTGGTTCGCACCCCCCATCTCGACCGCCTTGCCCGCGACGGCCGGCGTTTCACGCAGGCCTACACTCCGTCTTCCGTCTGCACGCCGACCCGCTACGCGCTCCTCACCGGCCGGTATTGCTGGCGCACACCCCTCAACCATGGCGGCGTCGCCAACACCCTCGACCCGCTCCTCATCGAGACCTCGCGCCCCACGCTCGCTTCGCTATTGAGGAGGCACGGCTACGCCACCGGTTTCGTCGGCAAGTGGCACCTCGGCTACGGCACGGCGCCGCGGGTCGATTACACCGGGGACCTCAAGCCCGGTCCGCTTGAGCTCGGCTTCGATTACCAGTTCGCCGTCCCCCAGAATCACAACGACATCACGCGCGCCTTCGTCGAGGACCACCGCGTCTTCGGCCTCCGCTCGGCCCGGCTCAACCCCGGCACCGGCAAGCTCGGTCTCGATGCCCCGGAGCGCGATGACCCGAAGACGATGGGCGACCTCACCGACCGCGCCGTAAGCTGGTTGGAGCAGCAAGCGGGCCGCCCCGCGCCTTTCTTCCTCTATTTCGCGCCCGTCGCCGTCCACGAGTTGATCACGCCGTCCGCCGAGAGCCGCGGCTCGAGCCCGGCCGGGCCCTACGGTGACTTCATCCACGATCTCGACCGCAGCGTCGGCCGGATCCTCGCCGCGCTCGAGAAGCAAAACACGCTCGCCGACACGCTCATCGTCTTCACCTCGGACAATGGCGGGGTGGTCAACCCCGGAAGCCGGACCGGCGCGAACACGGTCGCGATGGACGCGGGCCTGAAGATCAACGGGGCCCTCCGCGGCGGGAAACACGACATTTGGGAAGGCGGCTTCAAGGTTCCCTTCCTGGCGCACTGGCCCGCCCGGATCCCAGCCGGGACGACTAGCCAGGAGATGATCGGCCTCGTCGATGTGTTTGCCACCGTCGCCGCCCTCGTCGGCGAGCCGACCCTCGATCGCGCCACGACCGCGCCCGACAGCGTGAACGTGCTGCCCGCGTTGCTCGGCGCATCGTCCGCGTCCGCCCTCCGCCGCGAGCTCGTCCTGCAAAGCGCGAGCGGCGTCTACGCGATCCGGAGCGGCCCGTGGAAGTGGATCGAGGGCATCCCGCTGGCCCCCAAGGGAAAGAAAGCCCCCACCGCCACGGGACCGAAGGCCGAACAATTCCGGCCGCGCCTCATCAACCTCGAGATCGATCCGGGGGAGACCACGGACGTCTCCGCCGCTCATCCCGAAATCGTGCGGCGTCTGGCCGAAACGCTGCAGCGCTATCGCGCCCAAGGCTTCAGTCGAGAGTGAGGTTGCGGCGCCATCTGTTCTGCCTCAGGCCCCCAGCTCCGCTCCCTTCCTTCAGCCCCTCGTGCGCACCTGCTTCCCTCGCCGATGATCCCCGTCCCCCTCCCCTGGCGTATCGTGCTAGCCCTAGGCGCACTCTGCGGCGCCATCCACGCCGCCGAGGCCGTGCCGGCAACCCCCATCGACCCCGGTACCCTAGCCGGCAAGGTGATGGTCGGCTACCAAGGCTGGTTCAACGCCGAGGGAGATGGCGCCAGGCGCGGTTACAACCACTGGACCCGCGGTGGCGCCAAACCCGCACCGGGCAACGTACGCGTCGACCTTTGGCCGGACCTTTCCGAGTTTCCCGCCGCGGAGCGCTTCCCCACCGAACTGGTGCACGCCGACGGTTCACGCGCCGAGGTGTTCAGCTCGTTTCTGCGCCCGACCGTCGTGCGGCACTTCGCTTGGATGCAGGAGCACGGCATCGACGGCGCGTTCCTCCAGCGGTTCATCAACTCGCTGGGGCGCGGCACGTCGCTCGCCGCCAACAATGCCGTGCTGGAGAACGTGCGGGCCGGGGCGCGCCAACACGAGCGTGTCTACGCGCTGATGTATGACCTTAGCAGCCTCGCGCCCGGCAAGGCCGGGGTACTCATCGCCGACTGGAAGCAGCTCCTCCGCGACACCCAGCTCACGCGCGACCCCGCGTATCTGCGCCACAACGGCAAACCTCTCCTCGCCCTTTGGGGCTGCGGTTTCAAGGATCACGACAAGCCCCGCCCCTCGCTCGAGGACTGGCGCCAGATCCTCACCTTCCTCAAGACGGACGCCGAGAGCGGCGGCTTGGCGATCATGCTCGGGGTACCCACCGGCTGGCGGACCCTGAACCGCGATTCGGTCGCTGACCCCGCCCTGCTCGAACTCATCCAGATGGCCGACGTGATCTCGCCCTGGACCCCAGGCCGCTATCGTACGCCCGAGACCGCCGCCACCCACGCGGCCACCGTCTGGTCAGCCGACCTCGCCTGGTGCCGGGAACGCCGGATCGATTTCCTGCCCGTCGCGTTCCCCGGCTTCAGCTGGCACAACATGAAGCCGACATCCCCGCTCGACGAGATCCCCCGCCGCCAAGGCCGCTTCTTCTGGTCGCAGATCGCCGGAGCGAAACGCGCCGGAGCCAACATGCTGTACGTGGCGATGTTCGACGAAGTCGACGAGGCCACGGCGATCTTCAAGGTCACGAATCATCCCCCGACCGGTCCCGGGGACGGGGTGCGCTTCGCTACTTACGAGGGCCTGCCCGGCGACCACTACCTTCGCCTAACCGGCCACGCGGCCAAAGTCATCCGAGGCGAAGCGCCCGCGAACGACGAGCTGCCTTTTCCCCTCCCTACCCCGCCGTGATCGCACTCCCTCGATTGGCGCTGCTCGCCGCTTGCAGTGCGCTACATCTCGCGGCCGTCGAGCCGGCGCGGAAACTCAACGTGCTGCTGATCGCCGTAGATGATCTGCGCGATACCCTCGGCTGCTACGGGAATACGGTGGTCCAGACTCCGCACCTCGATCGACTCGCCGCCCGGTCGGTGCGCTTCGAGCGCGCCTACGTGCAATACACCGTCTGCAACCCCAGCCGCAGCTCGTTCCTCACGGGCCTTCGCCCCGACCAGACCGGGATCACCGACAACCGCACGCCACTCCGCGACCGGCTGCCTGAGGTCGTCACCCTGCCCCAACTCCTGAAGGAGGACGGCCGGCACGCGGCGGCCTTCGGGAAAATCTTTCACCTGGGAGGCGGGCGCGATGAAGCCCTCCGCGCGCGGTGGATGGATCTGCCGCGTTCCTGGCACACGGCGCAGTCCTTCGAGGCGACCCCGCTCGGTCGCAAGAAACTCGCCGGCCGCGATCTCTCGGAGGGCAGGCTGGGTTGGTGCCACTGGGGGGCGATGGATGGCGAAGACGACGACCAGCCCGATGGACAAATCGCCCGCGCGGTGAACGCCGAGATCGAAAGACTCGGACCTCGCCCGTGGATCATCGGCGCCGGCTTCATGAAGCCGCACGACCCCTTCGTGGCGCCCAGGAAGTATTTCGATCTCTATCCGGAGGACTCCCTGCCTCTGCACCTTCCGGCGGGCGACACCACTCCCGCCCCGCCGCTCGCCGTCGGCTTCGGTGAACTGGGCTCCGTCTTCGCGCGGCTCACCGAGCGTGACCAGCGGGAGTTTCTCCGCGCCTACTACGCCTGTGTTTCCTTCATGGACGCACAGGTCGGCCGCGTGCTCGCCACGCTGGACCGGCTGGGGCTCTGGGAGAGCACGATCGTGGTGTTCCTCGGCGACCACGGCTACCACCTCGGCGAACGCACCTGGTGGAATAAGAACACGCTCTTCGAGCGGAGCTGCCGGGCACCGCTCCTGATCGCGGCGCCCGGCGCCAAGCCCGGAGTCGCCCGCGGGCTGGTGGAGTTCGTGGACCTCTATCCGACCCTGGCCGAGCTGTGCGGGCTCACTCCGCCGGCCGGGCTGGCGGGCCAGAGCCTCCTTCCACTCCTGCGCGATCCGGACGCGCCGGGCAAAGCCGCCGCCTTCACGCTGGTCACCCGCGGCGCCGCGCGCGGCGACTCCGTGCGCACACCGCGCTGGCGCTTCACGCGGTGGAGCGACGGCGCCGTCGAACTGTACGACCACGATTCCGATCCGGAGGAGAACCGCAACGTCGCCACCGCCCAGCCCGAGGTGGTCGAACGCCTCGCGGCGATGCTTCCGCGCTCCCTAGCGCGGTAAACCCGCGGCAAGCGGCGTCCAGGAACGCCACCCCGAGCACCGGCCGCGCCCGACGCCCCTCGCGTCGTTTGTCACCACCCGCCCTTGCCGGCCGTGCGTTGCAGGTTGCGTCCCGACCCCGTTGGCCGGGCCGACCCCTTTGGCCGGGCCCGCTTGGGCTGGGCCGCTGCCACAATTGTCGGCGCCATGGGGACACACCGGCACTCCTGTTGGCGCCGACTAGAAAGTCAGCGAATTCGTCCAGACATACAGGCGTGGCTGGCCGTAAAAGCTGACGCCCAAGTTGGCCGGGTTAGTGTAGCCGGAACCGTTGTTGGGAAGGGTGCCGAACACGTAATGGTTGAACACATTTGTGACGTTCACCTGGCTCGAGAAACCGAAGCGCTTGCCGACCTTACGGCGGTAGGAGACAAAAACGTTGGCCTGCCAGGTATTCGGGGAGCTGTAGAGCTCACGGCCACCGCCCGGTGTGTTGTAGTAAAACGTGCGATTCTTCAGTCCCAAACCCAGGGTGCTGCCGAGGCCGACGCCCCTTAGGAAATTATCCCCGGTGAAACTATAGCTGTTGGTCATCGAGAATACATATTGGGCGTAGCCCACGGTCTTCTCTCCTTCCCGGGCGACGACCGTCTGGCCCTTGGTACCATAGGGATCGGACCAGGCGTACGGGATCTCCGCGGTGGCGAGGCCAGTCTTGCCCGTGAGCGCGCTACCATTGGCGCCAACGAAGAACTGGAGCACGCGGCGAAGATTACTGGTCTGGATTCGTCCATTATCGTCCGCGGGAGTGGCCCAATACGGGTTATTCCGGTCGTTCATCATCGCGAGGGTGAGCGGCTCCCACGTCCCACCTACCTGGGCTTGCAGCACGGCCGGATCAACCTGGCGATTGAGCGTCGTGATCGCGGGGGTGATGACCGTTGGCGTGGTGGGAACGAGCACCGGCGCGCCGTTCTGGTAGGTCACCGCGCCGTTGCGGACATGGAAGCTGTCGTTCCACAGCATGGGATACCGCTTGTTCGTCAGATTCTGGCCATCGGACGTCGTGGCGGCGAGCCGCACCTTCCAGTTGCGAGTGGGGTTGGCGGTGAGGATCACTTCGATCCCGCGGGTGGTGCGGTCGAGGTTGACCCATTGATTCTTTGTGCCGGCGGGCCCGTCATGGGCGCCGTTGAGGCCCGTCGGATTGACGAGGTCGCGGACGCCCGTGCCGGCATTGATCATCTCGTCCTTCGAATTGGTGCTGTAGTATTGAATGGATCCAGAGATGCGGCCGCGCTCATCGCCGAACTTGAGCCCGATTTCCTGGCCGACGCCGCTCGACGTGGCGGGCGGATTGCCGAGTGGATCGTTGGCGTTCACGAGCGGAGTGTTATACGTGCTCGAAAAACTATAGTAGGCGTTGAGCCAGGGGCGGATGGCGCCGTTGATGCCGAGATTATAGCTCTTGTTGGTCTTGTTCGACTCCGCCCAAGGTGCCGCCGTGGCCACCGTCGATAGATTCGGCGTGCGTTTGAAACTCTCGTTGGCGCGCAACCCCACCAGCGTGAAGACCCGGTTGTTGAACCAGCCCGTGTTATTGGCGGCGTAAACACCGGCGGTGCGACTCTTCCAGTTGTGGCCGTCGTTGTTCTGGCCGGAAACGCCCGGATTACCGGCCAGGCTGGCCATGCCGAGAGGATTGTTGGGCCGAACCCAGCTGGGGTCTCGGGGATTGTTGGCCATCCGTACATAGTTCTGGCCGCCGGAGGTGACCCGCGGCGCCAGCCAACCACCGCGGCCGAGAGGGTTCCGCACCGGGCCATCGGCAACCGACCACCACAGCCGGGGCATCGGCGTCCGACCTAGATTCGACGGGATCGCAGGATTGTAGATAACGTTATAATTAGCGTCGGCGAGAAAGTAGCCGTAGTCCGTCGGGCCCGTATCGGCCCAATCGATGTCGTAGCCAACCAAAGTCTGGCTGCGAGCGCGCTTGCCCCAGAAATCGTTGGTGAGAATCGCCGATCCACGCGTGGCCCAGCGCCGGGTGGGCTGCTCGGTGTCGGCGAGCGTGCCGCCATTTGCCCACGTGGTGAGCGGGTTGCCGTTCAGCAACGGGGCGCTCAGATTCGCGAGACCGCCATTCGCGCGATCGGTGGGAGCGTTATTATAGAGCGCGGAGAACTGGGTCGCGAGCCAGGGAGTCCAGACCGTCTCAGCCGTGGCAATGAAGTAGCGGTTGTTCACGTACTCGGAAGCAGCGGTGCCGGCCCAGGAGTTGATGTTACCCCAGTTGAGTTTGCCGTCCGCGATCGCCCCCCGCGGGTACGGGTTGCCCGTGACCGGATCATTGGCGCCGGCCATGTTGTTGCGCAGGAGGTAGGCGAGACCGAAGTTGTGGCGCGGGTCGGTGGCGGCGTTGGTGAAGGCGATGTTTTCCTGATTCGAGTTCAGCACGCGGACATTCTCCGTCTGACCGGCAATGACACGAAAGACCGTGCGGAGCGGGGCGACTCGGAGCGCCACCTGACTATAAATACCCCTGGTCTCATAGCCGATGAAGACCCGGCGGTAGCGCTGGTTGTCATCCAGGAGCGCCACGCGGACGGCCACATTTTCGGCGCCCCAGTTATAGTCGAAGAGCAGCTGCTTCGACCCGTGCTGGTCGATGCGGTAGTCGGTGCGGCCAGAAGTCCGGTTGAAGTTGGCGCGCTTCGAGACGATATTCACCGTGCCGCCGGCACCGCTGGCTCCGTAGAGCAGACCTTGCGGCCCGCGCACCACGTCGGCGCGCTCGATATCAAAGAGACTGTTCATGCCTGTACCGGTCCCGAACGTGCCGGCGAAGCCGTCGCGTCGTGGCGCGCCCACGCCAACGCCGCGGACGCCCATCGTCTGATTACCAACGCGGTCGCCGGGCTGCTGGCTCAGCGCATCAGACTCGGGATTGGACATGACCGTGCCGGCGCCAGCGCCGTAGGAAAGCATAAGGTCCTCCAGATTTGTCACGGCGACATCTCGGATGAAATCCTCGGTGAAAATATCCGCGGAAACCGGGACGTTCTTCAGCGCGGTGTCGAACTGTGTGAGGGAGTTCGAGTTGAGGGCGCCATAGCTGTTGTCGGCTTCTGTTCGCACCTCGAACGGGTTGAGTTTGAACACATCGCCAGGCACCGCATTCTTGGGAGCGCCCGGGTTCGGCGCGCTGGGTGAAGGTGCAGGTGTGAGGGATTGCGACACCGCCTGAGCCGGAGCGAGCACGCTGAGCGCGAACGCGAACGTCAGACGGATGCCGGAGCAATGGAGTTTCGAGGACAACAAGCGAGGGGCAGACGGTGGCATAACAAAGGGGGACGAAGCGGAGGGAAGCTGACGCGCTGGAAGCGTCAGCAGGAATGCGGAAAACGGATGACGCCCGCGGAGCGACCGGAGCTGGCGAAGCTGAGGAGTGGAGAGGATGCGTCGAGGCTAAATGCCCGTCGGCACCCGCAGGTCGCAGGAGAAGACCGGCGAACCCGGCGACGGTTGGGGCGGCTCGGATTGCCGCGCCTCAGGAAGCTGGCCTCCGCGGCGGCCGACCGGCGTTGGCTCAGGGCCGCGGAAGCGGGACCTGGCTGGTGGTTCGCAGGTAGGCCAGGAGGTCGCGGACCTCGTCATCGGCCAGGGATTTCAGCAGGCCCTCGGGCATCAGGGAGACGGGGGACTTTTCGCGTGAGACGATCTCGGATTTCGCGAGGGTGGTATCCTGGCCGACGAGTCGCAGCGTGAGCTGGCGCTCGTCCTCGGCGGCGACATTGCCGGCCAAAGTGCGGCCGTCGCGGGTGGCGACCGTGACGAGCTGGTAGGCCTCGTTCATGACCTCGCTGGGGTTGACGATCTGATTCAGGATGTAGTCGAGGTTGGCGCGATTGGAACCGGTGAGATCCGGGCCGAGGTTGCCGCCGGCACCGTAGAGCATGTGGCAGGCGGAGCAGGCGCGTTCGAAGAGGGCGCGGCCGCGGCGCGCATCGGCGCGGGCAAACTCACCCTCGGTGAGAAGGCGTTTGAAGCGGGTGATGTCCTCCTGCTTGCTTTCATCGGGCTGGGTGATGGGGCCCCAGAAGTCGACGAACGACGGTCCGAGGACGCGCGAGAGCTGCCGGGCATCAAACGCCGAGACGTCGCGTTTCGGGATGGTGTTGCCCCGGAGGGCGGCGAAGAGCGCCTGCGCGGTGGGGCGTCGCCCGGACAAGGCGAGGATGACCTCGCCTTTCTCGGCGGCGTCGAGGGACGGGTAGAGCTTGAGGAGGGCGGGCGCGATTCTCGCGTCGTTGAACGCGGCGAGGGCGCGGATCGCGTCGCGACGGAGAGGGGCCTCCTCGAGGAGCGCGAGCGCGGCGGGAAGGGCCTCCGCGTAACCGTCGCGGGCGAAGGCGCGAAGAATCTCGCCGCGGCGGTTGACCGGGACGGAGCGGTCCTTGAGTTCGGCCAGTTGGGCGGTGAAGGCGCCGGCGTCGCCGAAGAGCTGGTTCACCTGGGTGAGGACCTCGCGGAGCTTGGGGTCGGCGCCCGCCGCGAGCGGGCTGGTGACGGCGGACCAGTTGGCCGGGGGTCCGGCTTCGCCACGCCCGAGACCGGCGAGACCGGCGCGCAGACCCTCGAGGAGCGCGAGGCGAACGGGCTGTGAGGATGTGGACCCGAGGGCGGCGGCAATGGGTTGGAGCTGGCCGGCGGCGACGGCGCGACGGGCGATCCACGCGGTGAGTTGCGGCATCGCGCTGCGGGCGGCGACCGCGAGGGCGCGCGCGGGATCGGCGGGGACGAGCGGCTCGAGGCCGGACCAGATGACCTTGGGGATATTGTGGTCGGCGACGTCCTCGGCGCGGGCGACAAGCCGCTCCGCGATCGGCCAGCGGTCGGCGAGCGGCATGCGCTGCAGGGCGGACGCAAGGTAGAGACGGACGACGGGCGAGGGATCGGAAGCCGCGAGGGCGGCGAATTTTTTCAGCGCCTCGGGCCCGATGGCGTGATCCTCGCCCAGCAGTTGAATCGCCCAACCGCGGAGGTACGGCTCGGCGTGATCGAGCAACGGGAGAAGGTCGGAGGCAGGCAGGTGGCCGGTGATGTGGAGGGCCCACAGGGCGCGGAGTTTCTTCGCCGCGGTGTCGGCATCCGCCAGCAACGCGCGGAGGCGCGCCGGCACGGCGGGATCGAGGCGGCCCGCGGCGGCGCGCTGCTGGAGGAGGACACGGGCGCGGCGGCTGTACCACTCGTTACGATGGTGGAGAAGGCCGACGAGCTCGAGGTCGGACTGCGCGGCGAGGTTGAGGCCGGATTTGCCGGCGAGATCCTTGGGCGCGAGGCGGTAGATGCGGCCGGTCTCCTTTTCGGTGAGGGAGTTGCCGCAGATGTCGCCGTCGTGCCAGTCGAGCACGTAGACGGCGCCATCGGGACCGACCTCAACGCTGAAGCCGACCCACGCGGCGTCGTTGGCGAGCAGGGTGTCGTCGCCGTGTTTGCCGATGAAGCCGGAGCCTTTGGGCACGAGCACATCGGAGAGGACGGCGTGCTCGTGGATGTTAGCCATGAAGATCCGGTCGCGGTACTGGCGCGGGAATTCGTCGGCGAGGTAGACGCGCGCGCCGCCGTGGGCGGAGCGGTGGCGGTGGTCGGCGATGGTTTTGATGTCGTCGTAGATGTAGGGGTTGATGTGCCTGCCTCCCTGGCGGTGGTAGATGCCGCCGGGAATCACATGCCAAAGGTGCGGGATGACGCAGGCGGTGATGAACATCTGGCCGTGGTCGTCGAAATCGACGCCCCAAGGATTGCTGAAACCGTGCGCGACGACCTCAAAACGGTCCTTCGTGGGGTGGTAGCGCCACACGCCGCCGTCGATGTATTGACCATCCTTGACGGCGATTTTTTCGGGAAAGGCTTCGCCCTTCTTGAATAGCCGGCCGCCATCAGCCGGTTTGCCGACGGTGGAACGGGTGGCGAAACCTTGGAGGCCGTAGAGCCAGCCATCGGGACCCCAGTGGAGGGAGTTGAGCGTCTCGTGGCGGTCCTGGATGCCCCAACCGGTGAGGCGGATCTCGATTCCGGCATCGGCGCGGTCGTCGCGGTCACGATCGGGGACGAAGAGAAGATTCGGTGGCGCACCCAGCCAGAGACCGTCGAAACCGACGGCGATGGCGGCGGGGAACGGGATGCCCTCGAGGAAGACCTTACGCGAATCGAACCGGCCGTCGCCGTCGGTATCCTCAAGGATGAGGATCCGGCTGTCTCCATGGTTGGCGAAGCCGGTGCGGCGCGTCTCGTAGTCGCGATTCTCCGCGACCCAGAGTCGGCCGCGATCATCCCAGCAGAACGCCATCGGCTGCGTGATCATCGGTTCGGCGGCGGCGAGCTTCACCTCGAAACCGGGAGCGACCGTCATCTTGGCGGCAGCCTGCTCGCCAGTGAGGAAGGTGGCCTTCAGGCCCTCGGCCTTGGCGAGGCGCCAGAGAACGTTGTCGTTGTTCTCGCCCGTGTAGGCCTTCCAGGCCTCGGTCATCCCGATATCATTGAGTTCCCCGGTGTAGACGACGAGTTGGTGGCGGACGGTCTCGGTCTTGCCCCGGGCGATCTTCCAGTTGCCGGAAATGGCGCGGCTCGGACCGGCGCCCATCTGGCCGTCGACACGCCACGGCAGCGGGTAGTCGGCGTTGCGCGGATGATCCAGGATGGCGATGTGCGCCTGGTCGGCGCGGCCTTCGAGCTTGAGGCCGATGTCGACCCAGAGCGCGCGCTGGCCGGTGGCGAGGAGGTTCCGCTGGCGATTGCTGTTGGTCACGGCGCCCTCCAGGCCGGCGCGCCAGGGCATGCGGACAAAGAGCCCGCCGTAGTCGTATTTCGCCACCGTGAGATCGACGAGCCCTTCGCCCTTCCATTCCAGATCGAGGAGGTAGCGGTCACCCGTGTCGCGCATGGTCCACGTCTGCGTCTCGGCCATGACCGGCCGACCGGCTTCGTCGAGGAGATGGTAGACCGTCGACCACTGCACCGTGCTGCCGTGCTCGGCGATGATTTCGCTGGAGATGCGGCGCCAGTAGCCGTTGGCGGGATTGTGGAAATAGTCGCGGCCGTTGACGCGCGTGAGGCCCCAGTAGATGCCGGTCTGGTGCTTGTGATGGCCGGGGCTGAATTCGGTGAGGACGCTCTTGCCGTCGGGCGAAACGATCGGGTGGAGGTAAGGACGGAAATCGGGTTTCGCGTTCTGCGTGAGGATCGGGGCGGGGACGTTGTCACGATACACGGAGATCGTGTGCGCGGCGGCGTCCTGGCGCAGCGTGAGGTGGGCGGCGCGCGCAGCGGGTACGGCCGCGACCAGGAGGGCGACGGGGAGCCGCAAGGCGAAATGAATCATGGCGCTGAAGATAGGGCGAACGGGTATCGGAACGTGGAACGCAACCAGGGGGAGAACTATTTCCGAACGTGCGGGAAGTTTGGAGGGCTTAAGGCATGACGGGAGTTCGGCTTGCCGAACCTCACTTTCCCGGACGCAGAGCGCGCGCGTAGACGTAGTAGGCGCCGGCGATCTCCCGGCCCGCGGAGCCGCGAAACCACGTTGCAGGGCAACCGGGCCGCGCGGAACCCCGGCTGCTATCACGTCACGTGCTCGATGATAGAGAGGCCGTGGCCCTCGATGGCGATCGGTTTGCGGCCCGAGGCGGCCAGCAGCCGGATCTCGCGCAGACCGAGTCCGTGGAGGATCTGCGCGCCGATGCCGTACTCGCGCAACATGGAGCGCGCGGAAGGCGCCGCGTTGTCCCCGCGGATCGTGTCGAGCAGTTGCCCGCCGTCGCTGGCCCGCGAGAGGATGAGCAGCACGCCGGAGCCTTGGCGCGCGATGCGCTCCAAGGCCGCGTCGATGCCGACGCGGCCCGGGTCGGTTTCCGCCTGCAGCAGGTCGTGCAGGACGCTTTCGCGATGCACCCGCACCAGAGTCGGACCGGGCCCGAGGGTCCCCTTGACGAGGGCGAAGTGGTGCCGACCGTCGAGCTCGCTGCGGAAGACATGCACCGCGAACGGTCCGAAACGCGTGGCGATCTCGTGCCGACCGATCTCCTGCACGTGTTTCTCGCGCGCGGTGCGGTACTCGATGAGCTGCTCGATCGAGGTCATCTTCAGGCCGAACCGGCGCTTGAACTCGATCAACTGCGGGAGCCGCTGCACGGTGCCGTCATCGTTGACCAGCTCGCAGATCACGCCCGCGGGCGGCAGCCCCGCCAGCACCGCGAGATCAACCGCGGCCTCGGTGTGGCCCGCACGCTGCAACACGCCTCCGGGGCGGGCCCGCAACGGAAAGACGTGGCCCGGCTGCACGAGGCTTTCCTGGCCCGTCGCCGGATCCGCCAGGAGCCGGATCGTCGCGGTGCGATCCGCCGCGCTGATGCCGGTGCTGATCCCCTGAGCCGCATCGACGCTGACCGTGAAATCGGTGCGCTGCACCTCGCGGTTGCGCGCCACCATCGGCCCGAGGCCCAGCCGGCGCAACTGCGGCTCGAGCATCGGCACACACACGATCCCGCTGCCGTGGCGGATCATCATGTTCACCGTCTCGGGCGTCGCCTTCGAGGCGGCCATGATGAGATCACCCTCGTTCTCCCGGTCCTCGTCGTCGGTGACGATCACCAGGCGTCCCGCCGCGATGTCGGCGATGACATCCTCGACGGGATCAAAAACGGAATCCTGCACGTGGGACATGGGCACAAACTCGCTTTGCCCCGGGCCCGGGTCAATCGCGACGCCGGCACCCCGCTGAACCCTCTCCAGGAGCGGTCGGCCAAGCTGCAAGTCAGATACAATCGCCGGGCTTGAAACCGGGCCGTAAGGACCGACAACCTGCTCCCGCACCTTCGGGCCCCCGAGGCCCCACTTCACCCTACAACCACACCATGCATCGCATCCTAGTCCTACTGCTTGCCCTGACCGCCAGCGTCCACGCGCAGTCCGCGCGCACCGGCGTCCTCACCGGGCAGGTCATCAACCAGAACACCGGTGACGTCCTCTCGAGCGCCTTTGTCGGCCTCGCCGGCTCCACTGTGACGGAGACCACCGACAACAACGGCATGTACCGCCTCGTGCTGCCGGAAGGCCCGCAGACGATCGTGGTGAGCTACTCCGGCCTCGACGAGCAGCGCTTCGGGGTCGAGGTGAAGGCCGGCGGAGAGGTGCGGAGGGACGTCGCGATGACCTCCACGCTCTACAAGATGGACAAGTTCGTCGTGAAGACGATCCGCGAGGGACAGGCCGCGGCCATCAACGAGGAGCGCTCGGCCGCCAATGTAAAGACCGTCGCGGCCATCGACGCGTTCGGCAATCCCGGCGCCGCGGTGGGCGAGCTCATCATGCGCCTCTCGGGCATCGCGGTCGACGGCTCCGGCGGCAAGGTCGACGCCATTTACGTGCGCGGCATGTCGCAGGACTTCTCGTCGCTCCTCATGGACGGCAACCAGATCGCGGTGTCGGGCGGATCCTCGGTTAGCCTCGGCAACGTCTATTTCGGCCAGGTGAGCTCGGGCAGCGTCGCTTCACTCGAGGTGATCAAGGCGCCGACGCCGGACATGGACGGCAACGCGATCTCCGGTTACCTCAATCTCCGCACCAAGCGAGCGTTCGACCGCGCGCCCGGCCGCGTGATCACGCTCACGGGCGGCTATACCTACATCAAGGACTACCAGCACAGCAGCGTGCCGTTCTCCACGCCGCTGGAGCCCTCCCTGATCGATCTCAACTACTCGGACGTCCTCAGCGTGTTCGGCGGCAAGAATAACCTCGGCATCAGCGCCACGTTCAACCGCACGATCACGAACAATGTGATCAATGAGATCGGGCACCGCACCGCGGCCGGCAACAGCGACGCCTACTGGGTGCCGCCGGAGCTGTCGCGGGCCCCCGTCAGCGAGCCGCTGCTCCGCGCGGCGGGCGCCGGCCAGTGGGGCAACCTCGGCACGCAGACCCCGTCGTACAACACCGCGCTCTCGCTCGACTACAAGATCAGCGACCGCTCCTCGGTGTACTTCAAGAACACGATCAACCTGATCCAGCGCCGCAGCGGCTCCAACAACTCCTACTTCCGCTGGCTGGCCACCGCGCCCCGCGCGGCGTCCAGCTTCAAGCCCGGATCCAACTTCAACGTCGTGAGCATCGCCGACGGCGCCGGCCAGATCGACACCCAGTCGGTGCTTTACCTCCGCGAGACCCGCGCGTCCACGTGGGCCGCCGGCTGGGAGACCAAGCTCTGGGACGGCAGCGGCCTGCTCAAGGTCGACGCCAACTACTCCAAGAACATGACCCACTACCCGAAGCTGCACCAGCTCGGCGCCCGCCTGCGCGGCGTATCCTGGGTCCTCAACCGCGAGGATGGCGGACTCATGCCGCGGGTCACGCAGACCGGTGGACCCGACTGGAGCAACCCCAACAACTACTTCATCCGCCCCGACGCCCAGCTGATCAATTACCAGGCTCCGGCGGAACGCAGCGGCGCGAACATCGACCTGCAGCGCACGTTCGCCACCCGCTTCCCGATCACGATCAAGACCGGCCTCAAGCAGGCGAACTTCAAGCAGGAGCAGCGCCGCGACCTTTCCTACCACACCTACGCGGGCCGCCCCACCACACCCGAGAACGGGGGCATCACGCCGTATCTTGGTTACAACATGATTGTCTCCGAGGGAAAATACGGCCCTTTCCCGTTCGTCCAGCTGGCGGAAACCGGCGAAGCCGGCGACCCGTTCGCCAACCGCGCCAACTGGACCCAGACGCCCGTGGACGTCTGGAACACCGTCTACCAGTCGCTGGCCAACGACGCCGCCTTCGATAACACGGTCAACGCGGCCTACATCATGGGCGACGTCCGCCTCGGCCTGCTCCGCGTGCTGACCGGCCTGCGCTGGGAAGAGACCCGCTCCAGCGGATCGAACTACCTACGCGTCTCCAGCGCGGCCAACAACGCGAACGCCGCCCTTTCGGCCGAGCAGAACGCCGAGCGAGCCCGCGACAACTTCCGCAAGTGGACGACCCAGGGCACCAAGTACGACCACGTATTCCCCGGGCTGCACTTCGTCTACTCCCTCACCCGCAACACCCAGATCCGTTCGAGCTACAACGCCACCATCACGCGCCCCAGCCCGACCAATCTTCTGCCGGCGATCGTGCCCAACGAGCTCGCCCAGACGCTGTCGTCCGGCAACCCGGCCCTCAAGCCGTACACCTCCGACAACTACGAGCTCTCCATCTCGCACTTCCTCGGCGGCATCGGGCAGATCTCCGTGGGCGGCTTCTACAAGGACATCAGCAACTACTTCCGCTCGATCCGCTCCGTCGTGCCCGAGGGTCCCAACAACGGTTACGCGGGTGACTACGCGGGCTGGCAGCTCTCGCGCAACGAGAACGTCGGCAGCGCATGGATCAAGGGTCTCGAGTTCAACTACACCCAGCAGTACACGATGCTCCCGGGCATCTGGCGCGGGCTCGGCTTCTTCGCCAACTACACCTACCTCGACACCTACGGCGACTACGGCGCGGCCACCGGCAGCACCAGCCGCTTGCCCCTGCTCACCCCGCAAACCCTGAACACGGGGCTCTCGTTCATTTACAACGGCTTCGTCGTTCGCCTCATGGGCAACTACCGAGGGGAGTTCTTCCGCTCCACGGTCGCCGGCCTGCCGACGCGCGCCGAGGCCTATGACACCTACCAGCACAGCCGGACCCTGATCGACCTGAAGTTCCAATACACCTTCAACCAGCGCTACGTGATCAACGTCGATCTCTACAATCTGACCAACGACTACACGAACAACGACTACGTCCACGTGTACAATCGCGAGATGTTCACCTACGCCGCCGGATCCGGCACGGCCGTGCGTCTCGGTCTGAGCGCGCGTTTCTGACCAGCCAGGCGCCGTTTGACGGCTGATCGGCGGGGGGCATCGTCCGGACATGCTCCCCGCCTCCCTCCTCCGCTCGAGAAACTCCGGCTTTGCCATCGCCTTGGCGGCACTGGCGCTGATCCCGGCGCCGCTGCTGTCCGGAGCTTCGGCCCCCGCGCGTGCCCGGCAGGGCATGGTGGTCACGCAGGATGAGATTGGATCGAAAGCGGGCCTCGAGGTGATCCGCACGGGCGGCAACGCGATCGACGCGGCGGTCGCGACCGCCTTCGCTCTGGCCGTCACTCATCCGACGGCGGGAAACATCGGCGGCGGCGGCTTCATCGTCTACCGGCCGGCTTCCGGCGAACCTGCCGCCTATGATTTCCGGGAGAAAGCACCGGCCGCCGCTTCACCCGAAATGTGGCTCCGGGACGGGAAATACGACAAGGAGCGCCACCATTTCAGCCACCGCGCGGTCGGCGTGCCGGGAACAGTCGCGGGACTTCACCTCGCGTGGAAAGAGCATGGCACCAAGCCCTGGAAGGAACTCCTGCAACCGGCTATCCGGCTGGCCCGGGACGGCTTCGAGGTCTCGCATGGACTGGCCCGCTCGCTGGAGGGCGTCCTTCCGCAGCTCCGGAAATACCCTGCCTCCGCGGCGCAATTCTCGAAAAACGGCACCCCGTACGCCCCTGGCGATATCCTGCGTCAACCTGACCTCGCGCGCAGCCTTGAGCGAATCGCCGAGCAAGGACCGGCCGGATTCTACGAGGGCGAGACCGCCCGGCTAATCGTCGAGGACATGAAGGCCAACGACGGTCTGATCACGCTCGCTGACCTGAAAGCCTACGAGGCGAAGCGCCGTCCCGTGGTCACCGGCACCTACCGCGGTTACGGAATCATCGGCATGCCGCCGCCCAGCTCCGGCGGGATCGCCGTCATCCAGACTCTCAATATACTCGAAGGTTACGACCTCGCCGCCCACGGCCCCGGTTCGGCCCGCACCCTCCACCTCATGGCTGAAGCGATGCGCCGCGTTTTCGCCGATCGCGCGCGCCATGTGGGCGATCCCGACTTCAATCCCGAGCTTCCCCTCGCCCGGCTGGTTTCCAAGGAGCACGCCGCCGCGCTCCGCCGCACCATCAACCCCGCGAAGGCGTCCCAATCGGCCAGCGATCGTTTCGAGTGGCCGTACGAATCGCAGGAAACGACCCACTTCTCGGTCGTCGACGCCCAGCGCAACGCCGTCGCCCTCACCTACACCCTCGAGTACGGCTACGGTTCCCGGATCGTTGTCCCCGGCGCGGGCTTCCTCCTGAACAACGAGATGGGCGACTTCAACGCCGTGCCCGGCCTGACCGACGAAACGGGCCTGATCGGCACCGCGCCCAACCTCGCCCGTCCCGGCAAACGCATGCTCTCCAGCATGTCGCCCACCATCCTCACCAAGGACGGCCAACTCTTCATGGTCACCGGCGCGATGGGCGGACGCACCATCATCAACAGCGTTCTCAACACGATCGTCCACGCCGTCGATTTCGGCTTCAACGCGCAGGAGGCGATCGACGCCCCGCGTACGCACCATCAGTGGCTGCCGGACCGCATCGCGCACGAACGCAACGTGTTCTCGCCGGACACGCTCGCGTTGCTGCGCGCCATGGGGCACGCGCTCTTCGAGGTCCCTTCCCAGGGCAGCGCCAAGGCGATCATCCTCAATCCCAAGGACGGTCTGCTCGAGGGCGGGGTCGATCGTCGTCTGCCCGACGGCTTCGCGGCCGGCCGGTAACCCCGTCCCGCCGGCCCGTGGGCGGGCTAAACCGCGCGCGCGTCGATGAAAGCCCGGATCGTGTCCGGCGTCGCGTGCAGGCGGTGCTTCACGATCGGGCGCGACTTCAACGCCTCCAAGCTCGGGTGCGTCGGCTCGACGCCGATCGCCGAGCGGATCGTATCCGGGAACTTCGCGGGGCTGGCCGTGGACAGGACGACGTTCACGCGGTCCGGATTCAGGTCCTTGAAGCCGCACGCCGTGTGCGGATCCGCGACGTAGCCGTGCTGCCGGTGCACGCGCGCGATGATCTCCGCGATCTCGCGGTCGTCGGTCCGCGACGCGCTGAAAATATCGCGGTCGAACCGGGGAAAACGGCAGGCACCCGTACGTTTGAACTCCGCCATCACGGCGCGAACGCGCGCGGGGTCGCGGCCCTCGGAAAAGTATAGGAACCGCTCGAAGTTGGAGGCCACCTGGATGTCCATCGACGGCGCGAGACTGGGCCGTACCTCGCCCACGCGGTACTCGCCGGTGGTGAAAAGGCGGTACAGGATGTCATTCTGGTTCGTGGCGACGCGGAAGCCCCGGATCGGAACCCCCATGCGCTGGAGCATCCAACCGGCGAGCACGTTGCCGAAGTTTCCGGTGGGCACGACGAACTCGACGTTACCACGCTCGGTCTCGGGCAGCCGCAGCCAGGCGTGCAGGTAGTACACGCATTGCGCCAGGACGCGCGCGAGGTTGATCGAGTTGACCGCCGATAACCGGAGGCGGGTGCGGAAACCCTGGTCCGCGAAAACCTCCTTCAACGCGGCCTGCGCGTCATCGAACGTGCCGTCGATCGCGACCGCGAAAACATTGTCCGCCCCCGTGCAGGCCATCTGGCGCTCCTGCAGCGGAGAGACGCGGCCATCTGGATAAAGGATGAAAATGGCGGTGCCCGGCCGCCCGATGAGGCCGTGGATGGCGGCCGCGCCGGTGTCGCCGGACGTCGCACCAAGGACGTTGATCGACTCGCGGCGCGTGGCGCATTGGTGCGCGTAGAGGTTGCCCAGCAGCTGCAGCGCGAAGTCCTTGAACGCGAGCGTGGGACCATGCCAGAGCTCCAACACGTAAAGTCCCTGGGCCAGCGGACGCAGCGGCGCGATCGCTGGATCTGTGAACCGGCTGTAACTCGCCGCCACGAGGCGGCGGAGCGTGTCCTCGGGGATGTCCGTCGCGAACACCCGCATGAACTCGAAACACAGCGAGGCGTAGTCCATCCCCTCCCAGCGCCGGAGGTCGCCGGAGAAATCCGGCATCCGCTCGGGCAGGTAGAGTCCGCCATCGGGCGCGAGTCCGGTCGCGACGGCCTCGGAAAAACCGAGCGCGGGCGTCTCGCCGCGGGTGGAGATGAAACGCATCGGCCGTGGGGCGGCCGGCCGCTCGGGCCGGCGCCGCCGGAGTGATTCAGGCCTGTTCCAGCCCGAAGGCCGCATGGACGGCCCGGGCGGCCTCGTCTGCCTTATCCTTGGAGATGACGACCGAGATCTTTATCTCGGAGGTGCTGATCAGCTCGAGGTTGGCCCCCACCTTGGCCAGCGCGTCGAACAACGCCGCCGCCACCCCGCTATGGGTGCGCATTCCGACGCCGACGACGGAAAGCTTGGCGATCTTCTCGTCGAAGGAGGCCTCGCCGCCGACGTCCTTGAGCGCGGGAGCCAAGGCGTGGACGGCCTTGTCCTTCTCGGAGAGCGGCACCGTGAACGTGAGGTTCGCCAAGCCGCCGCGGCCGACATTCTGCACGATCATGTCGACGTTGATGTTGGCATCGGCAAGCGCGCGGAACACGCGGGCCGCGGTGCCGGGCTTGTCGGCGACGTTGCTCACCACGACCTTGGCCTGGTCCTTGTCCACGGCCACGCCGCGGACGACGACCTTCTCCATGTAGGCGACTTCTTGTTTCACGATGGTTCCTGGGTTCTGGTTGAAGGAGGAGCGGACCTCGAAGACGACGCCGTATTTGGCGGCGAACTCGACGGAACGGGTCTGCATGACTTTGGAGCCGAGCGAGGCGAGCTCGAGCATCTCATCGTAGCTGATCTCCTCGAGTTTACGGGCGTCCTTCACCACGCGGGGATCGGCGGTGTAGACGCCGTCGACGTCGGTGTAGATCTCGCACTTGTCCGCCTTGATGGCGGCGGCCAGGGCGATGGCCGTGAGGTCGGAACCACCGCGGCCGAGCGTGGTGACCTGGCCGTCGTCGTCGATGCCCTGGAAGCCAGCGACGATGATCACGTTGCCCGCGCTCAGGTCCTTCTCAAGGGGCTTGGCGTCGATGGTGCGGATCTTCGCCTTGGTGTGGACCTTGTCGGTGAAGATGCCGGCCTGGGCGCCGGTGTAGCTCACGGCGGGCACGCCGAGGCCGTGCAGGGCCATCGCGGTGAGGGCGATCGTCTCCTGTTCGCCGATGGCCAGCAGCTGGTCCATCTCGCGCTCGCTCGGCAGGGCGCAGACGGCCTTGGCCTTGGCGATGAGCTCGTTGGTCACGCCGGCCCGCGCGGACACGACGACGACGACCTCGTGGCCGGCGTCGCGGGTGACCTTCACGCGGTTCGCGACGTTCTTGATGCGGTCGACGTCACCCACCGAGGTGCCGCCGTATTTCTGGACGATGCGTGCCATGACGGGAAAAGGTCAGGAAGCGAAGTCGCCGATGCGCAGCAGCACCGGCTCCTCGAGCACGGTGGCGAGGGAGCGGAGCCGCCGCAGGGTGTGTCCGATGGCACGCTCGTCGCTCTCGTGGGTGGTGAGCACAAGGGAGGCGGCGCGCGGACGATCCGCCGGGCCTTGGATCACAGTGGCGATGCTCACGCGGTGCCGGGCCATCTCGGAGGCGACGCGGGCGAGCACGCCCGGCTGGTCCTTGACGGTCAGGCGCACGTAGTAGCGGCCGCGGATGCTCTCGGGCGGCGCAAGACGGCAGCGGGAGGGCCCGACCGGCTCCTCGCCGAGCAGATGTGCGCCCTTGCCGTGGCGAAGGAGGGAGGCGGCGTCGGCGATGTCGCTGATGACGGCGCTGGCGGTGGCGTCTCGGCCCGCGCCGCGGCCGCTGTAGAGTGTGGTGCCCACCACGTCGCCCGAGACCGAGATCGCGTTGAACACGCCGTTGACGTTGGCGATGACGTTGCCCGCCGGCAGGAGCGTGGGGTGCACGCGCACGCTGAGCTCATCGCGCCGGAAGTCGCGCGTGATCACGGCGAGCAGCTTGATCCCGAAGCCCAGCGTGGCGGCGTTGCGGATGTCGGCCGGCGTGAGCCGTGAGATGCCCTCCACGATCATCTGGTCGGTGCGCACCCAAACCCCGTGGGCGAGCCATGCGAGGACGGCGGCCTTGTGCGCGGTGTCCCAGCCGTCGACATCCAGCGACTCGTCGGCCTCCGCGTAACCCAGCCGCTTGGCATCGGCGAGGACCTCGGCGTAGGGGGCGTTCTGCTCCTTCATCCGGGTGAGGATGTAATTGCAGGTGCCGTTCAGGATTCCGTAGATCCGCGGAAAGCGGTTGGCGACCAGGCCCTCGCGCAGGGCCTTGATGATCGGAATGCCGCCGGCGACCGAGGCCTCGAAGAAGAAATGTCCCCCATGCCGGCGCGCCGCCGCCATGATCTCGGCGCCATGCTCGCAGATGAGGGCCTTGTTGGCGGAAACCACGACCTTGCCCGCGCGCAATGCGGTGAGCGTGACCTGCCGCGCGGCCTTCGTGCCGCCCATCAACTCGCACACGATTTGGATGGAGGGATCACGCGCGATCGAGAGCGCATCATCGGTGAGCAGGCGGCCGGGAATGCGGACATCCCGCGGACGACGGAGATCGCGGACAGCGGCGCGCGCGAGGTTGAGGCGTACGCCCAGACGGGACTCGAGCCGGGCACGGTTGGCGGAAAGATGTTTCCAGACGCCCTGACCGACGGTGCCGAAGCCGCAGATGCCGATGTTGAGGACGGGGTTACTCATGCCGGGGACGAAGGTGCGGCGGGCGGCTTGGAGCCGACCTTGGACTCGGTGCCGGCCAGCAGGCGCGAGATATTGGCCCGATGACGCAGGATCACGAAGGAGGCGATGGCGGCGGTGACGATCACGACCGCGAGCGACCGGCCCAGCGCGAGAGCGGAGATGACGAGCGTCGCGGCCGCGAGCATCGATGAAAGGGAAACGTAGCGCGAAACCGCGAGCGTGAGACCGAACACCCCGAAGGCGATCGCGGCACCGACCGGAAAGACGACCGTGAAACCGCCCGCGGCGGTCGCGACGCTCTTGCCCCCGCGGAATCCCGTGAAGCACGAGAAACTGTGGCCGACGATCGCCGCAACGAGACCGGTGATCGCGAGGCCCTCGCCCGCCGCGGCTCCCGCCTGAAACAGCGGCCAGCCGGCGGCCAGGGCGCCTTTGGCGGCGTCGAGGAACAGTACCAAATTACCCGGACCGTGCCCAAGGACTCGCCGGACATTGGTCGCGCCGGGGTTGCAGCTGCCGACCCTGAATATGTCCACCCCCTTCGCCTTTGCGACGAGGTAGCCGAACGGCAAGGCACCCAAGAGGTACCCGGCGGCGACGGCGATGAGGGTGACCGAACTCATCAAGGCGGCTTACAGCTGCACGAACTTCGCCATGCGGATGGCGGCATGGCCCTTGATCTCACGGCGGGCATCCTCAGCCGGCTCGGTATCGACGCGCACCACCATGTAAGCGGTGCCACCGGGCGTAAGCCGCGAGAGCGACATGTCGGCGATGTTGACGTTGGCGCGACCGAGGATCGAGCCGACTGTTCCGACCATGCCGGGTTGGTCGACGTTCTCGAGCACGAGCAACTTGCCGTCGGCGGCGACCTCGACCTCGCGGCCGTTGATGCCGACGATGCGGGGCTGGTTGCCCTTGCCGATCAGGGTGCCTAGGGCGGCATGCTTGGTACCGTCGGCCGCGATGGCCTCGACACCGATGAGCTCGCTGTAGTCGGACTCGTCGGTGGACTTCACGACCTCAGCCTTGATGCCGAGCCGCTCGAGCACCACCGGGGCGTTGACGAAGTTCACGCTGTCGCCGCTGATGCGGCGGAGGAAGCCGCGCTCGATCGAGCGGGTGACGGCGTTGGTGTCGAGGTCGACGAGCTTGCCCCAGTAGGTGACGCGGAGCTGGGCGATCTGGGCGGGGGCGATCTGCTGCACGAGGGTGCCCAGCTTGGCGCCGAGGTCGAGGTAGGGCCCGAGCACGCGCATGGTGGCGGCGTCGATGGAGGGCACATTGACGGCGTTACGGATG